>NZ_JADGMP010000035.1:0-313537 GCF_015549295.1 Cupriavidus sp. IK-TO18 | reverse complement strand
ACCACGTCCATGCACGCCTGCATGATGCCGACCGGGCCGCCCGACAGCACGGCGCGCTCGTAGTCCAGCCCGCTCATCAGCACCCTGGCGCCGCTGTTCTCGGCGCCGAGGATGTTCTCGGCCGGCACCTCCACGTCCTCGAACACCAGCTCGCCGGTGTGCGAGCCGCGCATGCCCAGCTTGTCCAGCTTCTGCGCCACGGAGAAGCCCTTCATGCCCTTCTCGACGATAAAGGCGGTCATGCCGCGCGCGCCCAGCTCGGGCTCGGTCTTGGCGTAAACCACCAGCACGTCGCAGTCCGGACCGTTGGTGATCCACATCTTGGTGCCGTTGAGCACGTAGCGGTCGCCTTTCAGTTCCGCGCGCAGCTTCATGCTGACCACGTCGGAGCCGGCGTTGGGCTCGCTCATCGCCAGCGCGCCGATCCATTCGCCCGACACCAGCTTGGGCAGGTACTTCGCCTTCTGCGCGGCCGTGCCGTTGCGATGGATCTGGTTCACGCACAGGTTCGAGTGCGCGCCGTACGACAGGCCCACCGACGCCGAGGCGCGGCTGATCTCTTCCATCGCGATCATGTGCGCCAGGTAGCCCATGTTGGCGCCGCCGTATTCCTCGGCCACGGTGATGCCGAGCACGCCGAGGTCGCCCATCTTCTTCCAGGCGTCCATCGGGAACTGGTCGGTGCGGTCGATCTCCCCCGCGCGCGGGGCCAGTTCGGCCTGGGCCCAGGTACGCACGGAATCGCGCAGCATCTCGATGTCTTCGCCGAGGTCGAATTTCAGGCCGGGCAAGGTAGTCATGGCAGTGTTGTCTTGAAAGTTCTGGTAATCGATGTCGGCGTGGGGATCAGGCCGTTTTGGATTCGCTGAGGTTCAGGTCGCGCACCATCTGGTCGCGCATCACGAACTTCTGCACCTTGCCGGTCACCGTCAGGGGCATCTCGTTCACGAAGCGGATGTAGCGCGGGATCTTGTAGTGGGCGATCTGGTTGCGGCAGAACTCGCGGATCTCTTCCTCGGTGGCGCTTTCGCCCGGCTTAAGCACGATCCACGCGCACACTTCCTCGCCGTACTTCTGGTCCGGCACGCCGAACACCTGCACGGCCTGGACCTTGGGATGGCGGAACAGGAATTCCTCGATCTCGCGCGGGTAGATGTTCTCGCCGCCGCGGATCAGCATGTCCTTCACGCGGCCGACGATATTGCAGTAGCCCTCTTCGTCGATGGTGGCGAGATCGCCGGTATGCATCCAGCCATCGCGGATGGTTTCGGCGGTGCGGGCTTCGTCGTCCCAGTAGCCGAGCATCACCGAGTAGCCGCGCGTGCACAGCTCGCCCTTCTCGCCCACCGGCACCGTGGCGCCGGTGGCATCGACCACCTTGACTTCCAGGTGTGGCTGGATGCGGCCGACGGTGGTGGTGCGCTTGTCCAGCGGATCGGTGGTGCTGCTCTGGAACGAGACCGGGCTGGTCTCGGTCATGCCGTAGGCAATCGTCACCTCGGACATATGCATCTGCGATACCACGCGCTTCATGGTCTCGATCGGGCACGGCGAGCCGGCCATGATGCCGGTGCGCAGCGAAGAGAAGTCATAGTCGCCGAAGCGCGGATGGTCGAGCTGCGCGATAAACATGGTCGGCACGCCGTGCAGCGCGGTGCAGCGTTCCTCGCTGACGGCCTGCATGGTGGCTTCCGGCTCGAAGGCTTCGCCCGGGAACACCATCGCTGCGCCGGTCGAGACGCACGCCAGCACCGCGAGCACCATGCCGAAGCAGTGGTAGAACGGCACCGGGATGCACAGCTTGTCCTGCTCGGTAAAGCGCATCGCCATGGCGATAAAGCGCGCGTTGTTGACGATGTTCCGGTGCGTCAGCGTGGCGCCCTTGGGCGCGCCAGTGGTGCCGCTGGTGAACTGCACGTTGATCGGGTCGTTGCGGTCGAGCTGCGCGGTGATGGCGTCGAGCGATTCGCGGCCCACGCCGGCGCCACGCGCCACCACGTCGTCATAGCGGATCATGCCCGGGGTCTCGCCCGCGCCCATGCGGATCACCCAGCGCAGCGACGGCAGCCGCGCGGCCTGCAGCGCTCCCGGCTCGCTGGTAGCGAGTTCCGGAGCCAGCGCCTGCAGCATCTCCAGGTAGCGCGAGGTCTTGAACGCCTCGGCCGCGACGATGGCCTTGACGCCAACCTTGTTCAGCGCGTACTCCAGCTCGGACAGCCGGTAGGCCGGGTTGATATTGACCAGCACCAGCCCGAGCCGCGCGGTGGCAAACTGCGTCACCACCCATTCCACGCGGTTGGGCGACCAGATGCCGACGCGGTCGCCACGGACCAGGCCGAGCGCGTGCAGCCCCGCCGCCAGCGCATCGATGGCCTCGGCGAACTGCTGCCAGGTCCAGCGCACGCCCTGCTCGCGGAAGGCGACCGCGTCACGCTGCGCAAAGCGGGCGACGGTCTGCGCCAGCAGCTCCGGCACCGTCTGCTCGGACAGAGGGATATTGGTTTCGCCTCGTACATGCGACAGCCCGCCCAGGGGCAGGATGGTGGATTGGGACTCGCCCTGCATCGTCATACTGGTCTCCAAAGCTCGGTGGCGTTCCGTGCGCCCGGCGTTTTGTGAGTATCACTCAATTCACGCCGTGGTCATTGTCTTTGATGGGCTGGCGGGACATCACATCAGGGAAATCCCTTAAATCCTTCGGCACCTGCCCTCGCCCGCCGGTGCGGCCTGTGGCGCCGACGAGTGAAAAGTACACGCTCGGGAGGCAGAACGCAATATTAATTTTGAGCTTTACTCAAGTTTTGGCGAGCGGCGCACTATAATCCTCGCCACGAGACCGACGTCCACACCCCCGACAACATGGAAGACACCAGTTCCCGGCGCCGCGTTCCCGCCGGAGCCAAGGCCGAGCAGCGCATCCGCGACATCCTGCGCGTGAGCCGCGACGTGTTCGCCGAGCTTGGCTACGAGCGCGCCACCACCACCGAGATCGCCCAGCGCCTGGGCGTCTCCGAGGGGACGGTCTTTACCTATTTCCACGGCAAGCGCGAGCTGTGCGTGCGCGTGATCGAAGACTGGTACGACGAGATCATCAGCACGCTGGAACAGGGCATGCCGCACGGCCAGCCCACCAAGGCGCAGCTGGAGTTCTACGTGAAGACGCACCTGCGCCTGTTCCTGATCCAGGGGACCGGGCTGTGCGCGCTGGTGCTGTCGGAAGGCCGGGCCAAGGGGCCCGGGCTGGGCGAGGTGTTCCTGCCGCTGCAGCGCCGCTATACGGCGCCGCTTATGGATCTGCTGGCGCGGGCGCGCAGCAATGGCGAGATCCGTGGCGACCTGCCGCTGAGCCTGCTGCGCTCGGCCATCCTGGGGCCGATGGAACACATCCTGTGGGATGCGATCGCGCGGCAGCGCGAGGTCGATATCGAGAAGACCGCGCGTGACATGGTGGCGCTGCTGTGGCCGGCGCTGCAGCCGGTGGACCTGGAGCTGGAGAAGCTGCGGGGCTTCTACGGCGAGGTCAGCGCGGCACTGCGCAAGGCGACGAAAGACTGAGGCACGCCGGCGTGGGGCCGGCGTGCTGGCTGGCGTGCGTAAGGCTTACTTGCCTGGCGCTCAGGCGCTGAAACCGCCGTCGATCATCAGGCTGGCGCCTGTGACAAAGCCCGCTTCAGGACCCGCGACATAAGCCACCATGCCGGCAATCTCCTCCGGCGTGGCATGCCGCTGCAACGCCATCAGGCTATGCAGCGCCGCGCCGAAATCCCCCGCTTCCGGGTTCATGTCGGTATTGGTCGGTCCCGGCTGGATGTTGTTCACGGTGATGCCGCGCGGCCCCAGGTCGCGTGCCATGCCCTGCACCAGCCCCAGCAGCGCGGACTTGCTCATTGCATACGCGCTGCCGCCGGGGAACGGCATGCGTTCGGCATTGGTGCTGCCGATGTTGATGATGCGGCCGCCCTCGCCCATGTGCGTCAGCGCCGCCCTGGCCGCCACGAACACCGCGCGCACATTGACGGCCAGGGTCTCGTCGAAGTCTTCCAGCGACAGGGTCTCTACCGATCCCAGCCGCAGCACGCCGGCGTTGTTGACCAGGATGTCAAGCTTGCCGAACTGGCGCGCAGCGTCGTCGATGGCGCGGGTCAGCGCGGCGGCGTCCGCGGCGTCGGCCTGAAACGCCAGCGCGCGTCCGCCGGAGGCTTCCACTTCCTCCGCCAGCGCGTTGGCGCCGGCCGCGGAGCTCTGGTAGGTGAAGGCGACGGCGGCGCCTTCGCGCGCCAGCCGGCGCACGATTGCCGCGCCGATGCCGCGGGCGCCGCCGGTAACGAATGCAGTTTTTCCTGTCAGGGTGGCCATGGAATGCTCCGGGAAATGGTTGGTTGGCAAACCCAGTATCGTTCGCGGATTGCCCCTTCGCTAGCCACAAGCCGGCATCAGCTTTTTCAACCGTTGGTATAAGCTGAGGCCATGGAAGCCCTGAACCTGCTCGAATCCTTTGTCCGGAGTGCCGAAGCCGGCAGCTTTTCGGCGGCGGCACGCCAGCTCGGCATGACGCCAGCGGCGGTCAGCAAGAACGTGGCGCGGCTGGAGTCGCACCTGGGCTTGCGGCTGTTCCAGCGCAGCACGCGCCAGCTGACGCTGACCGCCAGCGGCGAGCAGTTCCTGCGGCAGGTCTCGGGCCCGTTCTCGACCTTGCGCGATGCCTTTGCCAGCGCCTCGCAGGACGCCGGCAAGCCAGCGGGCACGCTCAAGGTCAGCATGGCCCTCGCCTTCGGCCGCGAACACCTGGTGCCGCTGCTGGGCGAGTTCCTGCAGCGCTATCCGGCGATCGTGCCGGACTGGCATTTCGACAACCGCCCCGCGGAGCTGATCCAGGACGGTTTTGACGCGGCCATCGGCGGCGGCATCGAACTGACCGACGGCGTGGTGGCGCGCGAACTGGCGCGGACCTGCATCGTCGCGACCGCATCGCCCGCCTATATGGCGGGCAGGCCCATGCCGGGCCACCCCGGCGAGCTGGCCGCGCTGGACGGCATCGTGCGGCGCTCGGGCCCGACCGGCCGGCTGCGCACCTGGACGCTGCGCAGCGAGTCGGGCGAAGAAGCACCGGTCACGCAGCGCACGCGCATGATCTTCGACGACCCCGAGGCAATGGCGCACGCGGCCATGCTCGGCTACGGCGTGGCCCTGCTGCCGACGCCGCATGCGGCGCGATGGCTGGAAAGCGGTGCGCTGGTGCGCCTGCTGCCCGGATGGCATGCCGACAACGGGCCGATCTCGCTGTACTACCCGAACAAGACGCTGCTGCCGCCGAAGACGCGCGTGTTCATCGACTTCGTGGTAGCGGCGTTCCGCGACCACGGGCTGGCGGCGCGCTTTGATGCCGGCATCCGGCCGGTGCGTTAAGCCGCGCCAAGGCACGCTAAAGCGCGCCAAGTCGCATTGAGTCGCGTGCGGCCGGCGCATGCCCACGCGCCACGCATCTCCAGCGTGACGAGAACGGCCCTGCGGCGGCGTGCCGGCCCGTTTGACTAGGGATAGAGAACGACCTAGGCTAAGTACGCTTGAAGTCCACTTCCGTGCGCGGACGCTGCCATGCCGGCCTGCGCGATCTCGCGGCATGTGACCGGCGTAGAACAAGGAGGGCTAACCATGAACATGCGGCCGGATCCCACGTTTTACCCGTCGCCCCAGCTCGCGATGAGCGCACCGCCGGAAGAATTCGCCTACACCCTGCTGCTGAGCCCCGACGGCTCGCGCCCCGACGCACTGGCCGTGATCGACGTCAAGCCCGGCTCGCCCACCTACAGCACGGTGGTGCATACCGTGCCGATGACCAACAAGGGCGACGAGCTGCACCACTTCGGCTGGAATGCCTGTTCCTCCGCGCTGTCGCCGCTGACCGGCCACGCGTTCCTGGAGCGGCGCTACCTGATCATTCCCGGCATGCGCTCGTCGCGCATCTATATCGTCGACACCAAGCCGCATCCCACGCAGGCGCGCATCCACAAGATCATCGAGCCGGACGAGATCATCGGCAAGACCGGCTACTCGCGACCGCACACCGTGCATTGCGGCCCCGAAGGGATCTACGTCAGCACGCTCGGCGGCGCGGGGCAGGACGGCACCGACGGGTTCCCCGGCATCTTCATCATGGACTGCGAGACCTTCGAGGTGCTCGGCCGCTGGGAAATCGACCGCGGCGAGCAGGAGAAGCACTACGACTTCTGGTGGAACCTGCCGCGCGACTACATGGTGTCGAGCGAGTGGGCCTTGCCGCCGCAGTTCGAGAACGGCCTGGTGGCCGAAGACCTGCTCTCCAACAAGTACGGCCACAAGCTGCACTTCTGGGACCTGCGCGCGCGGCGCAATGTGCAGACCATCGACCTGGGCGCCAACCACCAGATGGCGCTGGAAGTCAGGCCCGCGCACGATCCGGTGCGGGAATACGGCTTTGTCGGCGTGGTGGTCGACACCACCAACCTGGAAGGCTCGATCTGGACCTGGTGGCGCGAAGGCGGCAAGTTCCACGCGGAAAAGACCGCGACCATCCCGCCCGAGCCGGCCTCGGCCGACCTGCTGCCGCCGTTGCTGCAGGGCTTCGGCGCGGTGCCGCCGCTGATCACCGACATCGACCTGTCGCTCGACGACAAATTCCTGTACGTGTCGTGCTGGGGCACCGGCGAGATGCGCCAGTACGACGTCACCGACCCGCGCAAGCCACGGTTGTCGGGCTCGGTCCATCTCGGCGGCATTGCACGGCGCACGCCGCATCCGAACGGCAAGACCTTCGCCGGCGGCCCGCAGATGGTCGAGATCAGCCGCGACGGCAAGCGCGTTTACTGGACCAACTCGCTCTACTCCACCTGGGACAACCAGTTCTATCCAGACGGCGTGCCCGGCGTGCAGGTGATGGGACGCGCCGAGCCGGAGGGCGGATTGGCGCTGGCCGATGACTACTGGCTGGAATTCCCCGACGGCTACCGCGCGCACCAGGTGCGGCTGGAAGGCGGCGACTGCTCGACTGACTCGTTCTGCTATCCGTCGGTCCGGTCTTGACGGCGTTCTCCTGGGAGCATGCCGGCCTGTGGTCGGCGGTCCTGGCCAGCGGCATCTATCACGGCCTGAATCCCGCGATGGGATGGCCGCTGGCCGTGTCGAACGGGTTGCTGGCGCGGCAGGACCGCGCGGTGGTGTCGGCGCTCGGATGGCTGGCGCTGGGCCACCTGCTGGCGATGATCGCGGTCATGCTGCCGTTCGGCGTGCTGGCCATGGTGGCCCGCTGGCAGGCGCCGCTGCAGTTTGCCGCGGGGTTGCTGGTGATCGGCTGGGGGCTGGCGCTGCTGGCCTGGCGCCGCCATCCGCGCTCGCTGGCGCGCATTCGGCCGGGGCGCCTGGCGCTATGGTCCTTCGCCGTGGCAATCGCGCATGGCGCCGGGCTGATGCTGGTGCCGATCTATCTCGGGCTGTGCCGCGCCGACGAGGATGCCGGCCACAAGGCCGCCGCCGCGCTGATGGGCGCCAATGTCTCGATGGCGCTGCTCGTGTCCGTCGTGCATGCCGCGGCCTTGATCGCCACCGGGGGCGTGGTGGCCTGGCTGGTCTATCGCTATGTCGGGCTTAAATTCGTGTCGCGCAGCTGGTTCAACCTCGACGTGGTGTGGGCGCTCAGCCTGGTGCTTGTCGGTGGGCTGGCGCTGGCATTCAGCGGCATCCAGCTGCCATCGCCGCATTAGCGCAGACGAGCCGAACCACCCGCCCGGCATTATCGCCGCCACCAGCACGGCATCGGCCCGGAGTGGTTTGCCCTTTCCTTGCGAAGTGGATATGATGCCCTGAACCTCGTTTTCAATCTTCTTCAGAGGAACTGAGCGATGGACATCACGGCGCGCGCTTTCGATAATTTGTGCTCACGAAGCATGCATGCGCTGCCGTTTTCCCAAGTTGCGGCCAAACCCTCGCAAATGGGCGCTGCAATGACGATTCCGCGCCGGCTCGACAGCGAGCGGCCACTCCAAGGCGTAGGTCTCGCCTGCCTCTATTAGTCCGGAGCCGGCCAAGGGCGCACTAACGCGCCTGGCGGCTCCGGAAATCCCCTCGGATAGCGACTCATCCCCCCGTTGTTTGTCTCATCGGGATTGCGTACCCCTGCTTCTTGAAGCCATGGCGATATTTGATCGTGGCCGGGGTGCATTCTCAAGTCGGGACAGGCACGGGTCGGGCTTCATATTTTTCGAGCGGGGCTCCAGCCGGTTCTGCCGGAGTGCCTCCACTCGGAGCGCCATACTGCGAACCGATGACTGTGGCGCTCACATGCGGGAGCGTGATCATGAATCGATTGCCCTTTGCCCAGCTTTCAGCGGCTCAGCAAGCCAATCTTGAAGTCCTCAGGGGTATGGCAGATGTACTGTGCTTTTCCGAGAAAGCATTTTCACAGTTCGAGACGCTGATGGAATGGAACCTTCAATGGTTCCATGGCGCCGTTCCCGGCACCCATGCATGCACCAGACAGTTCCTGGCAATGCAGAGGCCGCGTGACATCCTCGCAATGCAGGCCTTCGTCATGCAGTGGGCAAGCGGCAGGGCCCTCTTTCCGTCCCGGGATTCGGCATCGCCGCCGTCTGCGCCACCTGTGCCCCAGCGTCACCCGAGTTGAACAAGTGCCGCTCTTGTCACTGACAATGCATGGATTCTTGTCGGGTGCAGCAGGCGGCACCGCCCCAAGGCGCCGCCTCCAGGAATGGGAACTGGCAAGCGCTTGGCCGCTGCACCGGCCTGCTCACGATGCGGGGGGCCGCGCCTTGGTTTGACCAATATCAAGTTCCATCCAACACTGCCGCCTAGGCTGAATGCATCAGACCCAGGGACTATGCAGTCCCACCCCACAGGAGCATCGCATGTACCAGCGCCTCTTGCTCGCCGTGGACGGCAGCCACTCCTCCGACCTGGCGCTCAGCCAGGCCATCGCAATCGCCGCGGCCACCGGCGCCGAAGTCAAGGCGTTGTTTGTGGTCGATGACAGCGATGTGTACTTTGAGGCAGGCTATTTCGATCCCCGCGAACTGGCGAACCAGCAGATCTCGTACGGCCGCAAGGCACTGGACGCCGCGACGGCACGCCTCAGCCAGGCGGGAATCCGATGCCATACGCAATTGGACGAAAAGCCGGTGGCTCCCGGGCGGATCTCCACGACCATCGCCACCGAAGCCGACAATTGGAATGCCGACATGATTGTCATGGGCACGCACGGGCGGCGCGGCGTCAGGCGGCTGCTGATGGGCAGCGTGGCGGAAGGCGTACTGGCCCAGACAACCAAGCCGGTCTTGCTGGTCCGCAGCGAAATCGAAGGCTGACGCCCCACGCCGGGGCACCGACAAGGACACCTGCATGCCCGAGACCATGCGAGCCATGCAATTTGCAGGCGCGGGGCAGCCTTTGGTCCTGGTACACGGGCCAGTCCCCGAGCCCGGGCCGGATGAGGTACGCATCGCTGTTTCTGCCTGCGGCGTATGCCGGACCGACCTGCATATCGTAGACGGCGACCTGCGCCATCCCAAACCGGCGCTCATCCCCGGACACGAGATCGTTGGACGGGTGGATGCTTGCGGAGCGGGTGTCACCGCCTTCGGGCCGGGCGACCGCGTGGGTGTGCCATGGCTTGGCCATACCTGCGGCCACTGTCGCTACTGCCAGCGTCATCACGAAAACCTCTGCGATGCACCGCTATTTACGGGCTATACGCGCGATGGCGGCTACGCTGAATATGTTGTCGCAGACAGCAGGTATTGCTTTCGGATTCCGCCTGCCTACGATGACGAACACGCTGCCCCGCTGCTCTGTGCCGGCCTGATCGGCTACCGGACGCTGCGCATGGCAGGGCCTGCCGCCGATACACGCCGCATCGGCATCTATGGCTTCGGCGCAGCCGCCCACCTGGTTTCGCAAATTGCCGTGGCACAAGGCCGGGAAGTCTACGCTTTCACCCGCACTGGCGACACGGGCGCCCAGCAACTGGCATACCAGACTGGAGCGTGCTGGGCCGGCTCGAGCGACCTCCCGCCTCCGGTGCCTCTGGACGCCGCGCTGATTTTCGCGCCGGTGGGCGCACTGGTGCCCAAAGCGCTACGCGCCGTCGATAAAGGTGGCACCGTTGTCTGCGGCGGCATCCACATGAGCGATATCCCAGGCATGCCTTACGAACTGCTTTGGGAAGAGAGGCGCCTGTGTTCCGTCGCCAACCTGACGCGCGCCGACGGGATTGCGCTGATGGAGATCGCCGCCCGCACCTTGCTGCATACACACACCACCGCGTATCCGCTTGAGCAGGCCAATGAGGCTTTGGCCGATCTGCGTGACGGCCGCCTTTCCGGCGCCGCGGTCTTGCAGATTCATCGTTGATTCTCCTTCAGTTCTAGAATGCGCCCATATCAAACACGTTTTCAGACCCGTGAACATGCCGGAACGGAACTGGCGCGGGCCTTGCATGCGTATCGGGGAACCGGCGCCCTGGTTCTGGCGATCCCTCGTGGCGGAGTGCCGGTCGGGCGCGTCGTCGCCGACGCGCTGGACGCCGAATTCGATCTCGTGATGGCGCGCCGCATCACCCCAGGGATGGCGCTGGACGACATAGGCATGACGTGGTGCACGGGCGAAGCGAATGCGCATGGCGACGCCAGCCGACAGCGTGACGCCCAGTTCGACCAGCTTCGCAGGCAGCGCGCGGTCTATAAGCCGGTTCGCAAGCAGGCGGATCCGGGCGGTCGCGTGGTGATTGTCGTGGATGACGGCCTGGTGAGCGGCGCGACGATGTATGCGGCCCTCTCGCGCCTGCGCAAGCGGCAGCCCGCTCGACTCATATGCGCGCTTCCGATCGCCTCAAGAGCGGGACTGGACAGGATCCGGGCGCTGGTGGATGAAGTCATCTGCCTGGATACCCCGGAGTCCATCGAAAATCTCGCGCATTTCTATCACGAGTTCAGTCTGGTCACCGACGATTTCGTCCGGCAGGTGACAGTGCAATCCCCAGGCCATGCCCGGCCAGGGGTGGAGGCGCGCGTGCCGGCAATCAGCAGAGCGATGCTGGTTCCATATGGGACGACTTGCCTGCGAGTCATGTTCGAAACCGCCGCGAATCCCATCGGGGTCGCGGTGATGATTCATGCCGGTGGCGCGGAACGCCGCGACGTCCGCAGTCATTACCTGGCACGCAAGCTACGCGCGAAAGGATTCGCCACCGTGCTTGTGGACCTGCAGCCTGACAGCCGCTTCGACGACGCGCCCGAGTCGGATGTCGATGAGCTGGTGGCAAGGTTGAACCAGACGCTGGGCTTCCTGCATGGCGGAACACCCTGCGCAGACCTCCCTGTCGGCCTGCTTAGTACCGGCACCGCCTCAGCTGCGGCCCTGCGCTCGGCCGCGTACGGCGAGGCACAACTTCGCGCGGTGGCCTGTGTTGCAGGACGACCGGATCTCGCTGGTGCCGCCAGCCTGCAGCGCCTCGATATCCCTGCGCTGCTGATATGTGCAAGCGGCGACCCAAAGAACATTCAGATCAACAATCTTGCGTTTGAGCAAATGCATTGCCCGCGGCAGTTGAGGCTCATCCCGACGAATGGCCGAGGATTCGAAGACCGCAAGGCCCTGGAAGACGTCGCAACACTCACGATAGCCTGGTTCGAGAGGCACCTTGCGCCTCAATCGTGTTCCAGGCTGGGGTACGGTGGATGACATATGCTGGCCGGCTACACCCGGTGGCGAATAGCAGCCGCCGCCATCACAGACCCGACAGCCGATACCTCAAGTCACCGGCGCCGGATTGAACAGCACCAGCGCGTTCCTGATCTTCCAGTGTTCCGCCCATGACTTCTTGCCGCTGGCCACCGCCAGCAGCGTGTGGAACAGCTCCCAGCCCACCTCTTCGATGGTGGCTTCGCCGGTGGCGATGCGGCCGGCGTTGACGTCCATCAGGTCGTGCCAGCGGCGTGCCAGGTCGTTGCGGGTCGAGACCTTGATCACCGGCACCTCGGCCAGCCCATACGGCGTGCCGCGGCCGGTAGTGAAAACGTGCAGGTTCATGCCGGCGGCCAGCTGCAGCGTGCCGCAGACAAAATCGCCCGCCGGCGTGGCGGCATAGATCAAACCCTTCTGCGTGACCTTCTCGCCCGGTCCGCTGACGCCATGGATCGGCCCGGTGCCGGACTTGACGATCGAGCCCATCGCCTTTTCCACGATATTGGACAGGCCGCCCTTCTTGTTGCCCGGCGTGGTGTTGGCGCTGCGGTCGACCTTGCCTTTCTCGAGGTAGGCGTCGTACCAGGCCATCTGCTTCATCAGCGCCTCGGCCACTTCGGGCGTGGCCGCGCGCGCGGTGAGCTGGTCGATGCCGTCGCGGACCTCGGTGACCTCGGAGAACATCACTGTGCCACCGGCGCGCACCAGCAGGTCGGTGGCAAAACCCACCGCGGGATTGGCGGTAACGCCCGAGAAGGCATCGCTGCCGCCGCACTGCACGCCCACCACCAGGTCGGACGCGGGACAGGTCTCGCGCCGGCGCGCGTCCAGGCGCTGCAGGTGCTTCTCGGCCGTAGCCATGATCGACTCGATCATCGAGGCAAAGCCGACGTGCTGCTCGTCCTGCAGGCAGACCACGTCGGGCTCGCCTTCCTTCTGGATCGGGATGGTGCCGGCGCTGACCAGCCGCGCGGGCTGCAGCTTTTCGCAGCCCAGGCTGACGATCATCACTTCCCCGCCGAAGTTGGGGTTCAGCGCGATATTGCGGATCGTGCGGATGGGGATGCCGGCATCCGGCGCATCGATCGCCACGCCACAGCCGTAGGAGTGCTCCAGGCCCACCACGTCGTCGACGTTGGGGTACTTCGGCAGCAGCTCTTCCTTGATGCGCCGCACGGCAAACTCGACCACGCCCTCCACGCACTGCACGGTGGTGGTGATGCCGAGGATATTGCGCGTGCCGACCGAGCCGTCCGCATTGCGGTAGCCCTCGAAGGTGTAGCCCTCCAGCGGCGGCAGCGGCCTGACGCGCGTGCCGACCGGCAGGTCGTGCAGCTCCGGCGCGGCCGGCATGCGGATCACGCGCTCGTTGATCCAGCTGCCGCGCGGCAGCTCCTTCAACGCGTAGCCGATCACGACGTTGTAGCGGATCACCTCGTCGCCTTCGCGCAAGTCCGTCAATGCGACCTTGTGACCCTGCGGCACGCCTTCGACCAGCGTCAGGCCGCAGGGGAACGTGGCGCCGGCCGGCAGCCCGCCGTCGTTGGCGACGATGGCGACGTTGTCGTCGGGGTGCATCGTGATGTAGAGGGGGCGCGATGCCGGTGCTGGAGTCGCTTCGCTCATGATTGCAGGCTTTCTTCAGGGGACGGCACTATGCCAGTCACGTGTTACGTTGTCTGACGACATTGTAGAGGCTATGGCGCAAGCTTGTGTCCGGGCTTACCCTGCCTTCGAGTAGCCTATGCGTTATATCCTGCATTAAATTGCCGCATAGACGCGAATTTTTCGTTGACATCTGTTGATTTCCATCGATTGTTGTACGACAACAATGGTTTATCCAGTCGCCGACAGCCATTGATTTCATCCGGCAAAACTTTTTGGCAACGCAGAATGACGGGCGGCGACGGATGGCTTATAACGGCTTCAACCGGTTTCACGTGACGAAAACCGGACCAGGAGACCGCCGCCGTGACCACCCCGAGCACCTCGCTGCAGAAAGCCTGCCGCCTGCTGCGCGCGCTGACCGATGCCCGCAACAGCCGCCTGACCGATCTGGCGCTGGCCGCCGGCGTCGACAAGGCTTCGGCGCTGCGCCTGCTTGAAACGCTGGCGGCCGAGGGACTGGTTGAGCGCGATCCCGCCACCAAGGCCTTCACGCCGGGGCGCGAATGGCTGGCGCTGCATGCCGCCACGCTGGCGCGCACCGACCTGCGCCCGCTGGTACGCCCCGCGCTGATCCGGCTGGCCAATGCCTTCGAGGACAGCGCCATCCTGTCCGTGCCGAGCGGCTGCGAATCGGTCTGCATCGAATTGCGGCTGGGCACCTTCCCGATCCGCGCCAACTACCTGGACATCGGCAGCCGCCGGCCGCTGGGCATCGGCGCCGGCAGCCTGGCGCTGCTGGCCGCGCTGCCTGATGCCGAGGTCGACGCTGTGCTCGACGGCATCGCCCCGGCCATGCGCCGCTACCCGCGCTTCAGCCGCGACATGCTGCTGGGCCATGTGCAGGCCACGCGCGAGCGCGGCTACGCCGTATTGCTGGACGTCGTGGTCGAGCGCATGGGCGGCATCGCCATCGCCCTGCCCGGCCCCGACGGCTACCCGCTGGGCGCGATCAGCATTGCGGCGCTCAACGATCGCATCACCAGCCGCGAGGCCGCGATGGCGCGAGCACTGCTGCGCGAGGCCGACGCCATCTGCGAGCACTGGCGCTCGCACGCCGCCGTGAAGCCAGATATCAAACCCGACATCCAACGGCCGGCTACCCGGCCACGTACGCGAGAGGAGGCATGACATGCGCTGGAAGCAACGTCCGCAAGGCTCCAACTGGGGCGATTTCGGCCCCGACGACCAGCTCGGCCGCGTCAACCTGATCGGCCCCGAGCAGGTCGTCAAGGGCGCGCGCGAGGTGCGGGCCGGCATCAGCTTCTGCCTGTCGCTGCCGCTGGACTACCCGGGCGGCAACAAGCTCAACCCGCGCCGGCACCCGCCGCAGTTGCGCCCGACATTTCGCGACGACAGCCCCTACCTCAACTTCCCGCTCGCCAAGGTCGATCCCGCCGCCACCGACGTGATCAGCGACGACCAGGTGCTGATGTGCCTGCAGTACAGCACGCAGTGGGATGCGCTGGCGCACGTGGGCGCGCTGTTCGATGCCGACGGCGACGGCCGGCCCGAGCGCGTCTACTACAACGGCTTCCGCGCCAACGAGCATATCGTCGGTCCGGTGGATTACGCCGAAGACGACCACTTCGCCGCCCACCCTTGCGGCCACGACCACAGCGCCGCGCAGGCGCTTGGCATCGAGAACTTCGCGGTCAAGGGCATGCAGGGCCGCGGCGTGCTGGTGGACCTGGCGCACGTGTACGGCCAGGACTTCCGCAACATCGGCTATGACGAGCTGATGCGCGCCATGGACGCCGGCAAGGCCGAGGTCGAGCCCGGCGACATGCTGCTGCTGCGCACCGGCTTTGCCGAGGTGGTGCTGTCGATGCAGCGCGAGCCCGACGAAGCCGTGCTGCACCACAGCTGCTGCGCGCTAGACGGCCGCGACGACCGCCTGCTGCAGTGGATCACCGACGCCGGCATCGCCGCGCTGATCGCCGACAACTACGCGGTCGAGCGCTACCCGGCCCGCCCCGCGCCCGATGGCGACCGGCACCACCCGCTGCTGCCGCTGCACCACCACTGCCTGTTCAAGCTGGGCCTGCCGCTGGGCGAGCTGTGGTACCTGCGCGAGCTGGCCGACTGGCTGCGCGCCAATGGCCGCACCCGCTTCCAGCTGACCGCGCCGCCGCTGCGGCTGCCGGGGGCGGTGGGGTCGCCGGTGACGCCGATTGCTACCGTCTAGCCCAAACAAGAACCACAACACGCCAGAGGAGACACCATGAAGCTTCGCCATTCGATCCAGCGCCGGGCCGCCGGCGTCCTGGCCCTGGCCGCGGCGCTTGCCTGCGGCGCCGCGCACGCACAGCCCAAGACTGCGATCTCCGACGACGTGGTCAAGCTCGGCATGCTGCTCGACATGAGCGGCCTGTACGCCGATGTCACCGGCCGCGGCAGCGCCACCGCGGCGCAGATGGCCATCGACGATTTCGGCGGCAAGGTGCTGGGCAGGAAGATCGAGCTGGTGGTGGTCGATCACCAGAACAAGGCCGATATCGCGGCCAACAAGGCGCGCGAGTGGTACGACACCGGCAATGTCGATGCCGTCCTCGACGTGGCCGCCTCGGCGCCAGCGCTGGCCGTGCTGGAAGTGGCGAAGCAGAAGAACCGCATCGTGGTGTTCTCGGGGCCGGGCACCGAGCGCATCACCAACGACCTGTGCACGCCGGTGTCGGTGCACTACGCCTACGACACCTATGCGCTTGCCAATACCACCGCGCGCGCCACGGTGCAGCGCGGCGGCAAGACCTGGTTCTTCCTGACCGCCGACTACGCTTTCGGGCATACGCTGCAGGACTCCGCCACCGCGGTGATCAACGAAACCGGGGGCAAGGTGGTGGGCGCCGCGCGCCACCCGATCGGCGCCAGCGACTTTGCCTCGTACCTGCTGCAGGCGCAGGCCAGCAAGGCGCAAGTCGTGGGACTGGCCAATGCGGGCGGCGACACCATCAATGCGATCAAGGCGGCGTCGGAGTTCGGCCTCACGCGCAACGGCGCGCAGCGCATGGCGGGACTGCTGCTCTACATCAACGATATCCACGCCATCGGGCTGAAGACCGCGGGCGGCCTCGTGCTCACCGAAGCCTTCTACTGGGACATGAACGATGCCACGCGCGCGTGGTCGCGCCGCTATTTCGAGAAGCTGAAGAAGATGCCCAACATGAGCCAGGCCGGCGCGTATTCGTCGGTGATGCACTACCTGAAGGCGGTGCAGGCGGCGGGCACCGACGAGACCGCGGCGGTGATGAAGAAGATGAAGTCGCTGCCGATCAACGACTTCTTCGCAAGGAACGGCCGCATTCGCGAGGACGGCCGCATGATCCACGACATGTACCTGTTCGAGGTGAAGACGCCGGCCGAATCCCGGTATCCATGGGACTACTACAAGGCGGTGGCGACAGTACCCGGCGAGCAGGCCTTCATGCCGGCATCGAAGTCGCAATGCCCTCTGCTCAAGCACTGACATGCTCGCCACCTACCTGCGCGGCAGCGGCAACACCCGCTTCGGCCGCATCGAGGGCAGCACGCCGCTGGCGCTGATGGCACAGGCCGCCGATGCCGCGCTGGCCGATGCCGGGCTGGCGCGCGCCGGCATCGACGGCGTGCTGTGCGGCTATGCCACCACGCTGCCGCACCTGATGCTGGCCGACCGCTTCTGCGAATACGCCTCGCTCACGCCCGCCTACGCCCACGGCGTGGCCGCGGGCGGCGCCACCGGCGGCGTGATGGCCATGCTGGCGCATGAGCTGGTGCGCGCCGGCCGCTGCCGCCACGTGCTGGTGGTGACGGGCGAGAACCGCCTCAGCGGCCAGAGCCGTGACCAGTCGATCCAGACGCTGGCGCAGGTGGGCGAGCCGCATGCCGAGGTGCCCAACGGCGCCTCGGTGCCGGCCTACTACGCGCTGCTGGCGTCGCGCTACCTGCATGAGACCGGCATGGGTGCCGATGCGCTGTCCGGCTTTGCCGTGCTGATGCGCGAGCATGCCGCCGGCCATCCGGATGCGCACCTGCGCGAGCCGCTGTCGCTCGCGCAGGCGCGCGCCGCCCGCCCGATCGCCACGCCGCTGCGGCTGTCCGACTGCTGCCCGATTTCCGATGGCGCGGTGGCGGTGATCGTTTCCGCGGAACCCGGCGCGGGCACGCCGGTGCGCATCGCCGGCGCAGGGCAGGCACACCGGCACCAGCACCTGGGCGCCATCGACGACGTGATGCAGACCGGCGCCGCCGAGGCCGCGCAGTGCGCCTTCGCCGAGGCGGGCGGCAGCGTGGACGGCATCGACTGCCTCGCGATCTACGACTCGTTCACCATCACGCTGGTCATGCTGCTGGAAGAACTCGGACTGGCGCCGCGCGGGCAAGCGCACGCGCGCCTGCAAGCCGGCGATTTCAGCCGCGCCGGCGCGCTGCCGCTCAACACGCATGGCGGGCTGCTTGCGTTCGGCCATTCCGGCGCGGCAGGCGGCCTGATGCATCTTGCCGAAGCCGCGCGCCAGCTCGCGGGCCGCGCCGGGGAACGTCAACTGAGCAAGCGCCGCCGCGCGCTGTTCCATGCCGACGGTGGCGTGCTGTCGTCGCATGTCAGCCTGGTGCTGGAGGCCGCGCCATGAGCCATCCCTATACCGACGGACTCGATGCCGGCGTGGTGCGCTACCAGTGTTGCGACGACTGCGGAGCCTGGCAGCCGCTGGAACGGCACGCCTGCCGCGCCTGCGGCAGCCTGCAGTTGCGCTGGCGCGATGCCGGCGGGCTGGCCACGGTGTATGCGGTCACCGAGATCAGCCGCGCCCCGGCCGGGGCCTTCCGCGCGCTGGCGCCCTACACGCTGGTGCTGGCCACGCTGGACGAAGGCCCGCGCGTGATGGGCCATGCCGAGCCCGGCGTGGCGATCGGCGAGCGCGTGCGCGCAGGCTTCCTGCGCTTCGGCGAAGGGACGCTGCTGCGTTTCCTGCGCGAATAGCGCCTTCCGGCGCCAGCCGGCGCGCGTCCGCCTCCATCCCAGCCGGCACCCACAACCGGAGAATCCCCTTGGCACCGAATCGATCCCGGCGGCACGCGCTCGCCCTGCTTTCCTGCCTCGCCTTGTCCGCGGCATTTATGCCGCCAGCGCTGGCGCAGTCCTTCCCCGTCAAGCCGATCCGGCTGGTGGTGCCCTACCCGCCCGGCGGCCCCACCGACATCGTTGCGCGCGTGGTCGGCCAGAAGCTCTCGGACAAGCTCGGCCAGCCGCTGGTAGTGGAGAACCGCCCCGGCGCCGGCGGCAGTATCGGCGCCGAGGCAGCGGCCCGGGCCGCGCCCGACGGCTACACGCTGCTGGTGGCCACCACCGCGCATGCCATCAACATGACGCTGTTCCGCAAGCCCGGCTACGACACGCGCAAGGACTTCGCGCCGGTAAGCCTGCTCACGCGCGGCCCGCTGGTGCTGGTCACCGCGCCCGCCACGCCCGCGGGCAATGTCGCCGATCTGATCGCGCTGGCCAGGAGCAGGCCCGGCCAGGTCACCTTTGCCAGCTCCGGCAATGGCCAGTCCACCCACCTTGCCGCGGAACTGTTCAACAGCATGGCCGGCGTGCGCATGACGCACGTACCGTACAAAGGCAGTGCGCCTGCGCTGACCGACGTGATGGGCGGCCAGGCCACGGTGATGTTCGACACCATGCTGTCGGCCATGCCGTTCGTGCGCGACGGCAAGCTCAAGGCGCTCGCGGTCACGGGCGCGGCGCGCTCGCCGGCCGCGCCGGACACGCCGACCATCGCGCAGTCAGGATTGCCGGGCTACGAGGCCAGCGCCTGGAACGCGCTGCTGGCGCCCGCCGGCACGCCGCCCGCGGCGCTCGCTGCGCTCGGGACGGCGCTGAAATCCGTGCTCGACGATGCGGACGTGCGTGCGCGCTTCGCCACGCAGGGCTTCGCCGCGGAATGGACCTCGCCACCGGCCACCGCGCGGTTCCTCGAACACGAAATCGACAAATGGGCCCGGGTCGTCAAGGCATCCGGCGCCACCATCGACTGATCCCCTACGCATAGCTCACTCATACCCCACGGCCCCTGTCATGACCGCTCCCCTCCAGTCACTGCTCGCTCCCCGCTCCATCGCCGTGATCGGCGCCTCCGACAATATCCACAAGATCGGCGGCCGCCCCATCCACTACATGAAGGCGCACGGCTACGTCGGCACGCTCTACCCGGTCAACCCGCAGCGCGACACCATCCAGGGCCTGCGCGCCTGTCCCACGCTGGACGCGGTGCCCGAAGTCCCCGAACTCGCCATCATCATCGTCGCCGGAGATGCCGCCGTGCAGGCCGTGCGGGACTGCGCGCGGCTGGGCGTGGCGGCGGCCATCGTGATCGCATCGGGCTTCGGCGAGGGCGGTGCCGAAGGCCGGCGCCAGCAGGACGAGATGGTGCGCGCCGCGCGCGCCAGCGGGCTGCGGCTGGTTGGTCCCAACAGCCAGGGGCTGGCCAATTTCGGCAGCGGCGCCATCGCCAGCTTTTCGACCATGTTCATCGAGGTGCCGCCGCAGGATGGCCCGGTCGCCGTGGTCAGCCAGAGCGGCGGCGTGGCGGCGATGGTCTATGGTCTGCTGCGCGGCCAGGGCATCGGCGTGCGCCACGTGCATGCCACCGGCAACCAGGCCGACATCACCGTCGGCGAGCTGGCACTGGCGGTGGCGCACGATCCTGGCGTGCGGCTGGTGCTGCTGTACCTGGAAAGCCTGACCGACCCCGAGATGCTGGCCGAGGCGGCGCGCGTGGCGCGGGCGCGCAACGTGCCGGTGGTGGCGGCCAAGGCCGGCCGCTCGCAGGACGGGCAGCGCGCCGCCGCGTCGCACACCGGCGCCATCGCCAACGAGGACCGCGCGGTCGATGCCTTCCTGCAGCGCCACGGCATCTGGCGCGTCGACGATGCGCATGCGCTGGCACGCTGCGCGCCGATGTACCTGCGCGGCTGGCAAGCCGGGGGAAGGCGGCTGGTGGTCGTCAGCAACTCCGGCGCGAGCTGCGTGATGGCCGCCGATGCAGCGCCGTCGTCCGGCCTGGCGCTGGCGCCGCTGTCCGATGCCACGCAGGCCGCGCTGGCGGAGCGCCTGCCCGGTTTCGCCGCCACCGCCAACCCGGTCGATGTCACCGCCGCACTGCTCACCAACAGCGCGCTGTTCGGCGAGGTGCTGCCGGTGGTGGCGCGCGATCCCGCCGCCGACCTGTTCCTGCTCGATATCCCCGTCTCCGGCATGGGCTACGACGTGCCGCGCTTTGCCCGCGACGCCGCCGCGTTTGCCGACACCGCGGGCAAGCCCATCGCGGTCGCCGTATGGCAAGCGCCGGTGGCCGATGCCTTCCGGCAGGCCAACGTGCCGACCTACGCCTGCGCGGCGCAAGCGCTGGCAGCGTTCTCGCAACTGGTCTCGCACCAGCAGCGGCTGCGGCAGATCGCGGCCGAGGGCGAGCCGCCGCTACCCGCTGCACCTGCCGTGCCGGCGTCACCGGTGAAAGGTACGACGCTGAGCGAAGCCGCCAGCCTGGCGCGTCTCGCCGCGGCAGGCGTGCCGGTGGTCGAGCACTATCTTTGCCACGACATCGACGCCGCCGTGGCCGCGTGGCAGCGCATCGGCGCGCCGGTTGCCGTCAAGGCGAGCTCGCCCCAGGTGCCGCACAAGAGCGAGCACGGGCTGGTCGCCCTGCACTGCAATGATCCGGAGGCAGTAGCGCGTGCATTCAGCGCCCAGATGCGCACGCTGCAGGCCATGGACACGCATTGCGAAGGCATCGTCATCGCGCGCATGTCGCGCGGCCAGCGCGAATGCATGATCGGCGCGCACTGGGATCCCGTATTCGGCGCGGTGCTGGTGGTCGGCGACGGCGGCAAATATGTCGAGACCTTGCGCGACACCGCCGTGCTGCTGGCGCCGTGCAGCGAAGCCGATGTCGCCCGCGCTGTGGACAGCCTGCGCATCGCGCCGCTGCTGCGCGGCGTGCGCAACGAGCCGGCGGCCGACATCGCCGCGCTGTGCCGGCTGGCGGTGCAAGTCGGCCAACTGGTCCACGCGGCCGGCGGCACGATCCGCTCGGTCGATCTCAACCCGGTGATGGCGAGCGCCGACGGCGTGGTGGTGGTCGATGCGCTGATCGAGGTGGCAGGGGTGCCACGTTAGCGCAGCGTGGCGGCACCCCGCGCCCTTCCCGGCGAGGGCTGCAGCGCAATGCCGACGCATCAGTCGACATCTACTTCGGCGCGGAGCCGCGGTTCAGTCCGTCGGTTCGTTGCCGCACGGGATTCCGGGTTGGCCCGACGGGTTCGCTGAACTAGACTGGAGAGCACGTTGCGTCGGCTTCGCCACCGCACCGTTGTGCCTTCCGGACTGCCGCTCCCGAGATTCCAGGCACAAGCCTGCGCATACCAATCAACGACAATTTCCACGACTTCGGGAAGCGCTGTCCATTTACTCGATTGCCCCGAAACTCAAGCGTAAGTGCCAGACATAGTACTAAATGCAGGATGCGAATCGCACTCGCTTTCAGCCGAGGCCCTATTCCGAAAACAATTCAATAAACTCGTTGCGCAGCCACTGATTCGCAGGGTCGCGATGATATCGGGCATGCCAGAACAGGTTGATCTGGATGGCCGGCAGCGCGAACGGATGATTGATATACCTGAGCCCGAAATACTTGGCACACCGTTCCGCAAACGTCCAGGTCACGGTGGCAACCAGGTCGGTGGTGGCAATGATGTCCGCCAGTGCCACGAAGTGCGGGACGCGCAGCCGGATGCTGCGCTTTACGCCGCCCTGGGCCAGCAGCTCGTCGACGCGCGCATGCCCCGTTCCCGCCGCCGTGACCACGACATGCTCGGCGGCTTCGAAGTCCCGCATGCTGACCTTCTTCTTGTCCATCGCGTGGCCGGGACGGAACAGGCAGACGTAGCGCTGGCGGAACAGGCGCCGCTGAAAAAATTCCGTACTGAGTTCAGGCAGGTGGCCGACAGCAAGGTCGATCTTGCCCTGGCTCATCTCGGCCGCCAGGTCGACCGCCGTATTGCGCACCGTGGTCACGGTCACGCCCGGCGCCCGTTGCCCGAGCGCACCCATCAGCGGCGGAATGAAGTGCACCTCGCCGATATCCGTCATGGCGATCCGGAATGCGCGCTCGCTGCGCAGAGGATCGAAAGTCATCTTGCGGCTGAGCGTTGCCTGCAGCGATTCCAGCGCATGGCCGACCGGCTCGGCCAGTTCCTGCGCAAGTGGTGTCGGCAGCATTCCCCTGCTGCTTCGTACAAAGAGCTGGTCGCCCAGCAGGGTCCGCAGGCGTGCCAACGCGTTGCTGACTGCCGGCTGGCTCAGGTTCATGGCCCTGGCCGTGCCGGAAACGGTCCCCTGCCGCAACAGCTGATCGAACACGACGAGCAGGTTCAGGTCGACGTCCTTCAGTTCCATCGCGCACCTTTATTGATTCCGTGAATATCAACTATAGCCGGGATTCTATTGGTTTATTGCGGTCGATGTCCGATGATCCTTCCCATACGAAAAGACATAGGCACATACGGAGACGCCCCATGAATCCCGCCCTTCCCTGGCGATAGCCCGCCCCGGGGAATCCCCCCCTGAAGTCACCCCAAGCACACAGACGCCGCACAGGCCCGCCGGGCCCGCGCGCGGACTCCGTTCGCTCTATGGAAACCGCCATGGCAACAGCCTCCCATGAAGACCGCCCAGTGTGGGTCGACGACAGCATCAGCCGCATCCCGTTCCGCGTCTATACCGACGCGCAGCTTTACCAGCGCGAGCTCGAACGCTGCTTCTACCAGGGTCACTGGAACTATGTCGGCCTGGAGGCCGAGATCCCGCATCCCGGCGACTTCAAGCGCACCACGCTTGGCGAGCGGTCCGTGATCCTGGTGCGCGACCAGGACGGCGACATCAACGTCATCGAGAACGTATGCGCCCATCGCGGCATGAAGTTCTGCCGCGAGCGCAGCGGGAACCGGAAGGATTTCCACTGCCCCTACCACCAGTGGAACTATGACCTGAAGGGCAACCTGCAAGGGGTGCCATTGCGTCGTGGCGTCAAGCAGGACGGCAAGGTCAACGGGGGCATGCCCGCCGACTTCAGGCCGCAGGAGCACGGGCTCACGCAGCTGAGGGTCGCCACGCGCGGCGGGGTGGTGTTCGCCTCGTTCGACCATGACGTCCCTTCGCTCGAGGACTACCTCGGGCCGGACATCCTCGGCTACTTCGACCGGCTGTTCAATGGCCGCAAGCTGAAGGTCCTCGGCTACAACAAGCAGCGCATTCCGGGCAACTGGAAGCTGATGCAGGAGAACATCAAGGACCCCTACCACCCCGGGCTGCTGCATACGTGGTTTGTCACGTTCGGGCTCTGGCGCGCGGACAACAAGGCCCGCCTGGTGATGGATGCTGATTTCCGCCATGCCGCGATGGTGTCGACCCGCGGCCAGGGCGGCAAGAGCGACGTGACCTCCGGCGTGTCCAGCTTCAAGGACCAGATGGCCCTGCACGACGACCGCATCCTCGACATCGTCCACGAGCCGTGGTGGGGCGAGCCAACCGCGGTGATGATGACAGTCTTCCCGAGCGTGATCTTCCAGCAGCAAGTCAATTCGGTGTCCACGCGCCATATCCAGCCCAACGGCCCAGACTCCTTCGACTTCGTCTGGACGCACTTCGGCTTCGAGGACGACACCGAGGACATGACGCGGCGCCGGCTGCGCCAGGCCAATCTCTTCGGGCCCGCCGGCTTTGTGTCAGCCGACGACGGCGAAGCCATCGAATGCTCGCAGGAAGGCTTCTCCCAGAAGCCCTGGCATCGCGTGATTGCCGAACTGGGCGGCAAGACCGCCGAGAACACCGAACACATGGTCACCGAGACCCTGATCCGCGGCATGTACGCCTACTGGCGCAAGGTGATGGAGGTCTGAAGCCATGGACTTTACCGACTACTACGCGCTGCTCGCGCTGTACGCCGACTACACCAGCGCCGTGGACAACGGCGAATGGGACCGCTGGCCGGAGTTCTTCACCGACGACTGCCTCTACCGGGTTCAGCCGCGCGAGAACCACGAACGCGGGTTACCGCTCGCCACGCTGTCGCTCGAGGGCAAGGGGATGCTGAAGGACCGCATCTACGGCATCCGGGAGACGCTGTTCCACGATCCCTACTACCAGCGCCACATCGTCGGGGCGCCCCTGATCCGGGAGGCCGGTGCCGACAGGATCGTGGCCGAGGCCAACTATGCCGTGCTGCGCACCAAGCCGGACCAGATGACCGATGTGTACAACGCCGGCCGCTACCTCGACACCATCGTGCGCACGCCCGAGGGCTGGCGCTTCGCGTCGCGCATCTGCGTGTTCGATAGCGAGATGATCCCCAACTCGCTGATCTACCCCATCTAGCAGGAGCCATTCATGACTGAAACCTGGATCGAGGCAGCGCTGCTGTCCAGCGTCCCGCAGGACGATGTGATCGCCGTGGCCGTGGAGGGCAAGGAGATCGCCCTGTATGGCGTCGACGGCGACGTCTATGCAACCGACAACATTTGCACGCATGGCCATGCGCGCCTGTGCGACGGCTTTCTTGAAGGACACGAGATCGAATGCCCGCTCCACCAGGGCAGGTTCGACATCCGCAACGGCGCGGCGATGTGCGCCCCGCTGACCGAAGGCATCCGCACCTATCCGGTCCGCATCGAAGGCGACAAGGTCTACCTCGACCTCGGCTGAGAAGTGCCGGCCAGCAACCACAAGGGACGCACATGACTTCCGAACGACCACCGGGCGCGACGGCCGTAGCGACGGCCATGGCGCCAGCCGCCACCATCGTCATCGTCGGCGCGGGACAGGCCGGCGGCTGGGCCGCCCAGACGCTGCGCAGCGAAGGTTTCGCCGGCCGGCTCGTGCTTATCGGCGACGAGGCCCATCCACCGTACGAGCGGCCACCGTTATCCAAGGCCGTGCTTGCCGGCGAAGCGGCGCCCGCCAGCACGTGGCTGCACAAGCCGGAGGCGTTCGAGGCGCTCAGGGTGGAGTGGTGGGTGGACACGCGCGTGGCCCGCATAGACCGGGCCGCGAAGTGCCTGGAGATGTCCGATGGAGAGATGCTGTCCTATGACAAGCTGATCCTCTGTACCGGCGGCAAGGCGCGCGCGCTTGCCGTCCCGGGCGCGGATACGACCCCGAGCCATACGTTGCGCACGATTGGCGATGCCTTGTCGCTGGCGCCGGAGCTTCGGCCGGGCCGCAGCATCGTCGTCGTGGGCGGCGGCTGGATCGGGCTGGAAGTCGCCGCCACCGCGCGGCTGAAAGGCGCGGACGTTACCGTGGTCGAAGCGCAAGGACGGCTGTGCGAGCGTACCGTGCCGCCGGAGATCTCCGAACACCTGCACGGGCTGCATGGTGCGCACGGCACCCGCGTCATGCTCGGCGCCCGCATCGCCGGCATCGCGCCAGGCGCCGACGGCCAGGCCGTGGTGACTCTTGCCGATGGCAGCACGCTGACGTGCCACGCCATCGTCGCTGGTGTGGGTCTCGTGCCCAACGATGAGCTGGCGCGTGACGCCGGGCTGGCATGCGATGGCGGCGTGATCGTCGACCAGGGTTGCCGCACTTCCGACCCCGATATTTTCGCCGCGGGAGATGTGGCGGTGACACCGAATCCGTGGGCCGGACGGCGCTTGCGGCTGGAATCCTGGCAGAACGCGCAGGACCAGGGTATCGCCGCGGCGCGAGCGGCGCTCGGCCTCCCGGTCGACTATGCGCCCCTGCCGTGGTTCTGGTCGGACCAGTATGGGATGAACCTGCAGATCTACGGCATTCCCTTGCCGTCGCATCGCATGGTGGCACGGGGCACGCCTGGCGAGGACAGCTTCCTGCTGTGCTATCTCGACGGCGATGTCGTCCAGGCCGCGGCCGGTGCCAACGCGGCGCGCGACCTGCGCATCGCACGCCGCCTGATCGAGCAGCGCACGCAAGTCGATCCCACCCGCCTCGCCGACCCGAACGTTCCGATGGCAAAGCAGTAATCCACTAGATAAAAAAATACCGGAGACAAGCCCCCATGTCGCAAATCGACGTCCACAAGCTGGCCGACGAGGCCTCCTTCAATCGCTTCCATGCGCGCGTGCTGTTCTGGTGCGCGATCATCATCATCTTCGACGGATATGACCTGGCAGTCGTCGGCATCGCACTGCCGTCGATCATGAAGGACCTCGGCGTGGCACCGGCGCAGGCCGGTCTCATGGTCAGCTCCGCCCTGTTCGGCATGGTATTCGGCGCGATCTTCCTCGGCACCCTGGCCGACAGGATCGGCCGGCGCTGGGCCATCGCGATCTGCGTCATCCTGTTCAGCGTGTTCACCGCCGCGGCTGGCATGGTCAAGGATCCGCTGCTCTTCGGCATTGCGCGCTTCCTCGCCGGGCTGGGCATCGGCGGCGTCATGCCCAATGTCGTCGCGCAGATGACAGAGTACGCACCGAAGCGGATGCGGGCGACGCTGGTCACCCTGATGTTCAGCGGCTATGCCGTCGGCGGGATGCTCGCCGCCATCCTCGGCAAGGGCCTGATCGAAACGTATGGCTGGCAATCGGTCTTCCTAGCTGCCGGCCTTCCCGTTCTGCTTGTTCCCGCCATTCTCAGGTCGCTGCCGGAATCGATGCCCTTCCTGCTGGCAAGGGGCGACGACGAGGCATTGCGCCGCATCGTTGCCAGACTCGCACCAGGCCGCCGCTGGTCCGCAACCGACCGGTTCTCCGTGCCTGCCCAGGACAAGGCCGACAGCGCGCCGATCCGGCACCTGTTCCACGACGGCCGCGGCTTCAGCACCCTCATGTTCTGGATCGCGTTCTTCATGTGCCTGTTCATGGTGTACGCCCTGAGTTCATGGCTGACCAGGCTGATGGCAAGCGCGGGTTACAGCCTGGGCTCCGCGTTGACGTTCGTGCTGGTCCTCAACATCGGCGCCATGATCGGTGCCGTCGGCGGCGGATGGCTGGCCGATCGCTATCACATCAAGTACGTGCTTGCCGCGATGTATGCGCTGGCCGCGGTCTCGATCACGCTGCTCGGGTTCAGGCTGCCCGCGGAACTGCAGTATCTCGTGGTGGGCCTTGCCGGCGCTTCTACGATCGGCACGCAGATCGTAGCGAACGCCTACACCGGGCAGTTCTACCCGAGCGCGATCCGTTCCACCGGACTCGGCTGGGCGCTGGGTGTCGGCCGCTGTGGGGCCATCCTGGCGCCAATCGTCATTGGCGTACTCGTCGCCATGAACCTGCCGCTGCAGCAGAACTTCATTGCGATTGCGATTCCCGCCGTGATTGGCATGGTGGCGGTCCTGCTGATCGATCACAGGCGGTCGGCATCGGCAGACAAGTCAGCCGCCCGCGCCTGCCTCGTCCCTCCAGTCGCCACCCAGCGCCAGCAATAGCGCAATGCGCTGGTCGAGATGATCGGCCCGCACGTTGACTAGATCCATCTCGGCGGCCACGAGTGCCTGCCGCTGTTTTAGCAGGCTGCGCGTATCCGTGGCGCCGATGGCTGCGCGCGCCTCCGTTCGCCGCACCAGTTCACGGCTTTCATCCACCCGCTCCCGCAGTTGCCTGGTGCGCCCGGCATAGCCGGATTCGGCCCGCAGTCCTGCCTCGGCCTCGCCCAGTGCCTGCAGCGCGGTGTTGCCATAGGCGATCAGGGCGGCCTTCTCTTCGGCGCTGTAGTAGTCCGCCCTGGCCTTGAGCTCGCCGCCCGTGAAGAGCGGCGCAAAGAAGGAACCATTGAGCCCCTTGATCGGGGTGCCGGCCTGGTTGAGCAGGAACACGTCGCTGCGGATGCCGGTGATGGCTGCGCTGATGGAGACCCGCGGCAGGCGTGCCGCTTGCGCAGACTGCCGCATATCGAAGGCCGCCGCGACGCGGTGCGCCGACGCGGTCAGGTCAGGCCGACGCCCGAGCAGGTTCGCCGGCAAGCCCGCGGCCGGGGCCGGTGGCATGGCGGGCAGTTCCGGCGCCGTCGCGATTTCTCCGGCGGGATAGCGGCCCAGCAGCAGCTCCAGCGCCTGCGCGGCCTGGCCTCGGGCCAGTTCGGCCTTTCCGATTGCGTCGCGTTGCGCGCGGAGTGCATTGCGCGCATCCAGCAGCTCGGTGTCCGGCGCTACCCCGATCTCGACACGCTGGCCGGTAATCCGCACCAGCTCTTCCTGGATGGCGGCGGACTGCCGCAGCCGGTCCTCCAGCTGCGCGTTCCGGATCAGCGTGAACCATGCCCTGGCAGTGGTCGCTGCCACCACGCGCTGGGCCCAGAGATAGTCGTCCCTGGTGGCCGCGTACTGCGATTCCGCCGCGCGCGACTGGGCGCGGATGCGTCCCCAGAGGTCGATTTCCCAGCTTGCGCCGATCGACAGGATCTGCGTTTCCGAATTGCCTGCCCTGCCCTTCACGCCCGCGTCCGGCAGCAGGCCGCTGCGCTGGATGGCGACCAGCGCCTGCGCCTGCTGCACGCGCACCACGGCCAGCCGGAGATCGCCGTTGTGCGCAATGGCCTCGTGCACCAGCCGTTGCAGTCCGGCATCGTCGAAGGTGGCAAGCCAGCCGTTGGCGGCGTCACCGGCTGTGGCCGCGTTCGCCCACGTGGCGTGTCCTTCGAGCGCGGGCACGGCCTGGCGCCGAAGGTCCGCGCCCTCGGGCGGTGCCTGCAGGGCGCAGCCGCAAAGCATGGCGAGCGGAAACGCCAGCAGCAAGGTCTTCATTGGTTGAAACGACGACACGGACTTCCCTTTACCAAATTTCTATCGAATCTCTGTCGAACCTCGGATCCAGTGAACCTAGTGAAGCTTGAACACCAGGTAGTTCAGCTTGGAACTGACGCGCAGGAAGACCATGCGGATGATGTGAAACACTTCCATATGCTTCGTATAGATCGCGCCCGCCCCGACTGCCCCGACCGGAAGCATCCGCCCGCGGGATTCGTCGCGCAGGTCGAACTTGACCGCGAAGCGGTTCGGCACCGCATCGGTGGCGCCGGTGTTGGGAATCATGCCGCCCTGAGCAATCTGGCCCTGCGATTGCGCCCACACGACCGAGTTGACTTTCGCCTTGATGATCTCGCCCGGATGTGTCGGCAGATAGAGCTCGGCGAGGTCGCCCGCCTTGACGTTGTAAAGCTCGTTCTGCCGGTAAAAGGCAATGACTTCCTGCTGATCCTCGACAAAGC
Organism: Cupriavidus sp. IK-TO18; assembly: GCF_015549295.1. NCBI lineage: Bacteria > Pseudomonadati > Pseudomonadota > Betaproteobacteria > Burkholderiales > Burkholderiaceae > Cupriavidus > Cupriavidus sp. IK-TO18. The sequence continues at coordinate 283,926 of NZ_JADGMP010000035.1, read as the reverse complement.
TGAACGCGGGCGAGAACGGGAACGGCACGAGCATGGTGCCCACCCGTACCTGCAGGTTCACGACGGTGCCATCGGAGGGCGCCCGGTAGACGGTCTGCTCAAGTTCCCAGCGGGCGTTCTCCAGCATGACCTCGGTTTCCGCCCGCTTCGCGCGCGCCGTGGCAATGGCGGCAAATTCGCCCTGGCTCCTGGCCGACAACTTCTGCCGGGCCTCGTCCTCGGCGGCCTGCGCGCTGACCAGTTCGCCTTCCAGTTCACGCTGGCGGGCCAGCGCGTCTTCCCGGTCGAACTTTGAACCGGCGCCTGCCGCGAGCAGCGCCTCATGCTCCTTGACGCGCTGGCGGGCAAGCGACAGCCTGGCCTGCACGGTGCCGACCCGGCCGGCCGCGCCGCGAACCGATTCGCCGAGCTGGCGCGCCGAGGCCTCGGCTTCCGCCAGCGCGGCATCGTCGGCCCGCAGCCTGCCTTCGAGTTGCCTGACCGCGGCCTGATAGGGAGTCGGATCGATCCGCAGCAGGACATCGCCCTTGCTGTAGCGCCGGTTGCCTTCGGCCGGCAGCTCGACGATGCGGCCGCGAACCTGCGGCACAACCTGCAGGACCTTGCCGACCACGCGTACGTCATGGGTGGACGGCGCCACCACATTGAGCGTCAGGATCAGCAGCAGCAGCGCAACCACGGGAATCGTGAATACGATGACCATCGACGTCGTGTTCCACGGCAGCCACTTGAACTTGAAGAAGATCAGCCAGACGGCCAGCGCGTAGACACCAAGCAGCAGTGCATCCATTCAGATCCGCTCCTGTCCGGCGCGCATGCTGCTGGCGATTTCCATCGTCGCGGCTGGCTGCCGGGTGCCATGGTCGGGCGCGTCATCGTCCTCCGGGGCCTTGTCGGTGCCGTACGCGGCGCGGTAGAACACGGGCTTCGTGTGGGCCCAGAGCCAGGCCAGGGGCCACAGCAAGCCGCCGAAGAGAAGCGACAGCAGGCATAGCGAGTGGATGGCTTCCTTTTGCGGATGGCGCTTGCGCTGCGCGATCTTCTCGGGCCAGATATGGAGCATCCAGAACAGGTAGCCCCCTGCCACCGGCACGAAGATCAGGACCACCCAGGAAATGGCGTTGGCCGCGGTCTCAAGGGCCTTGCCGCTCAGTAGGGATGCGAAGGCAGGTTCGCTCGATGCCAGCAGGCCGATGCCCGCCAGCAGATAGGGGCGCAGTTTCATCGAATTGTCTTGAGATGGAGCGTTGGCGCTCGGTTACACAATGCACTGTCCGGTCAGGAGCCGGTGGGGTCGCTGCGCGAGCCGCCCCGGTAGGCGTCCGCGCGCGCGCGTCCTGCGGACCGGCGGGATACTGCCTTGTCCTCGCGTTCGTCCGCTGCCGCACCCTCGACGTACAGAAGGTTGTATTTACTGTTGGCAGTATCGCTGGCAGCGCGGCAGCCGGCGGGCTTCGCGGCAAGTCCGGCTCCGGCGCACGCATCCGGCTGATCTCGCGTCGTTTGCGATTCCAGTCCCCGTGAGTGCTGCGCATAAGCCTGGCCAGCGCCCGCGATCAGCAGCGCAGCGCCAAGGGCCCGGACGGCCGAGCGATGGTTGTTTGTCATGTCTGCAGGTTCCTTCGAATGGATTCGGATGTCGTCGACGTGCGTTGGCACTGCCGCCACATCCCGATGGAGCGCACACGTTATGGCAATGCGTCAGTCGCGGCTATCAAAGAACTTAGAAAGTGCGGGAACGCGGCACCGATCCGCTCCCGGTACGGCGGCGCTTTTCGAATTCCATTGATAGCCCTGACGGCGTGAGCGGCCTAACCTGTCCGCCGTCGTATATCGCTCGGGTGTAGTCCAGACTTGCCCGGCCTGCAGAACCCTATGAATGTTGTTTTTCCGATCCCCGCGAGCCTGGCTGCCGTTGCCGCCGCAAGCGCCCTGTCCGGGTGTGCAATCCCGACCGCCGAATTCATCAGCCCATTCCAGGAACCGTGGCCATGGACGAAGATCGTCGCTGTCAATCGCACCGATCACGACGTGCTGGCGGTGCGCGCGGGCAATTGCGAAACCGGGAGCGCGTTGCGGCAATCGCAATCCACTCCGGCATACTGCTTCCTCGGCACCAGGCCCGAGGGGCCAATCCCGATCACCTGGAGCGATGCAAGCGTCGGCGGGGAACACGCCGCCATGGTGCTGCCGCCGCCGCTATGGCACGAAGACCCCCGCCCCGAAGACATGACGGGCGGCTACCTGTGCGTGTTGCTGGGCAATGACGCGCGAGCGAGCCTGACCGTCGTCGCCACCGCGGAAGCCTGCGCTGTGCTATAGCGTTTCGCGGCGGCAGGGCGTCAAGAGGCCACGGACAGGCGCCCGCACAACTGCCTGAGACTCCGAGCGATATACGCTGACTGCGTTTCGATCTCGTCGTCCCAGCCATCCGCATCCGCGGCGTACTCGCGCAGGTCTTCGCACAGCTCGGCCAGTTCCGACGGCCCGACGACCGCGAGGCTGCCCGCGATGCGGTGCAGCAACCGCGCCAGCCAGGTCACGTCCCGTCCGGACCGGATCGCGTCGTATTCATCGAGATCCGCCCCGGCCTGGGCAAGGAAGGCTTCGGCATACGCGGCAGGGATCCGCGGCAGTTCGGGGAGATCATCGTCACCGCACGATGCGACTGACTGCTCATCCTCATGGCCCATGCCATCGTCGCTGCGTGCTAGTACCGACGCCAGTTCGGCGAGAGATACCGGCTTGGTCAGATAGCCCGTGAATCCCCTCGCCCGTCCCTCGGCGACGTCCTCGGGCCGCGCGCTGGCGCTCACGGCATAGACGGGGATGTCGATGCCGGCGTGCCTCATTTCCCGGAGCAGGTCGAAGCCGTTCATGACGGGCATGTCGATATCGGTCAGCACCGCGTTCACGCGCTGCTCCGCCAGCGCCGCCATGGCCTCGCTGCCATTGCCCGCGACGATGACGCCCGCGCCCAGCGCCCGCAGCTGGTCGCGCAGCAGGTTCCGGTTCAGCAAGTTGTCTTCCGCGATCAGCACGGCATGGCCCGCAAGCGGCGATGCGGGCCGCCCGGCAGGGCCTGCCTCGCTCCGCTTTGGCGGCTGTGCCCCGGTGATGACCGCCAGCGCTGCCGCATGGATGCCGGCAAGGCTGTAGCTGGAAACCTCGCGACCGCCATCCGGCCGGATAGTCGCGACCAGCGGCCCCAGCTGCTTCAGCCAGACCACCGAGGCCGGCTTTGGCCACCAGGCCAGGACGCGCGCAGGATCAAATGCCTCGGTCACCAGCAGGCAGTCATGGCCGTCCCCATCCACGGGCTCGTCCAGGTCTGAGCGCGCCGAAGGCGGGCACGCGCCCCAGTCGAAATGGTTCAGCACTCCCTCGATGCACTCGGGATCGCGGGACAGCACCACCGTCCGGTTCCGCGGCAAGCGCGGGCGCACCGGCGGCGGCGCGTCGGAAACGCCCAGCGGCAGACGAACCGTGACGCGCGTTCCCACGTCCAGGGTGCTGTCCAGCATGATGCTGCCGCCCATCCGTTCCACCAGCCGCATGCAGATCGACAGGCCAAGGCCGGTGCCACCCGCCTGGGCGATCCGCTTGTCGGCGACCTGCGAGAACGGCTGGAAGAGCCGGTCCCGGTACGCATCCGGTATGCCGATGCCGGTATCGGCAATGACGATCTCCAGGTTCCCTTCCAGCCATCGCGCGCGCAGCACGATCTTGCCCGCCGGCGTGAACTTGAACGCATTGCCAAGCAGGTTGTTGACGATCTGGGTCAGGCGCGCCGGATCAAGCTCGAGCTGCGAGGGAATATTGCTGCCGTACACCGCGTGGAAGCTCAGGCTGCGCTGCGCGGCAAGCGGCGCATGGGCGATCGCGATGCGGCCGAGCAGCTCCGTGACGGATACGGGCTGCACCTCGATGCGCAATGCGCCCACATCGATCCTGGAGAAGTCGAGCACTTCATCGACGATCTGCAGCAGCCCTCCGGCCGACACCTGCATCGCATCCACCCTCCTCCGCTGCTCCGGATCCAGCGGCCCCATCGCCACGAGCTCCATGTTCCCCAGCAGCGAGGCAAGCGGCGTGCGTATCTCGTGGCTCATCGACGCGAAGAACGCCACCCGGGCCCTGGCGGCCGCTTCGGTCGCGAGCCGGGCTTCGTGCAGCAGCCGCTGCGCACGCGCTGCTTCCGCATAGGTGCCGGTCAGGAAGCGATAGTTCCAGTAGCGGTACATCGCGAACAGCAAAGCAAGCAGCACCGCGGTGATGGCGCCGATGACAACCAGGTCCTCCATCATCGCCCGCCCCTGATGGCCGATCGGCAGCGCGAAAATCAGGTGCCCGAAATCCGCCACGAGTGGCGGGCGGCGCAGTGCCCAGCCATAGTCCGGGACCCAATGGAACATCCCGTCCTGCCGCGCTTCCAGCCTGGCATCCAGGCGTTGCGCGTTGGACCGTGCGCCGGCCGCGAGCAGCGGCGTGCCGAGCCTGTCGAACACGATCGGTTCGGGGATCGACAGGTTTGGCCCGGCAGGCCGCAGCAGATCGTATAGCGGGATGCGCGTCAGCACCACCGCGTAGAGCGTGTCGCCCTTTGCCACCAGCGATGCGCCAACCATCTCCGGACCGGCGCCTGCGGCGCTGCCCGGGACGCCGAGCCATTCGACGCGTTTCTCCCTCGCGGCCTGCAGGACGTCGATATCGCGACTCCGGAAGCGCTCCAGGATCATGCTGGTGATGAGCGTCGGCGGCATTGGCGGCGGCAGCGGCCGCGCCCCCGATCCCGACGCATCGGGCGATTCATAGCGATACGTCGCACCGCTGGCGATCGAGATCATTTCGATCGACGGCCGCTGGCTGGCGGCAATCAGCGTGCGGACCGACTGGTCGCAACTCTGGTGCAGAACGTCGTCGGCGGGCGCGGACGGAAACACCTGCGTGCAGAGGCCGCCCCTACGGTCCTGTGAGAGCGGAAGCGTGCCATTGGCACGCAACTCCAGGAGCAGGTTGCTGGCGGCCAGGGTGCTCCGGCGTTCGAGGACGGCATCGACGACACCCTGCTCATACAGGCGGGCCACCTGCTCCTGGGCGCGCAGCGAGCCATTGAGCCGGACCCACGCGCCCGTGGCGGCGATCGCGACGGCGACCAGCCCCAGCAACGCAATCACCATCGAGAAAACCCGGCGTTCCCGCTTCAGGTTCCGTTCAACGGTGCGCAGGTCGGGCGACGGCTCGAACGTGCCCGCCATCAGGTCAGGCCGTTGTCGCGCGCGTACGCGACAAGATCCGCGTTGCTGGTGATGTTCAGCTTGCGCATGGCCGAGCGCTTCTGTGTCGCCACGGTTGCCAGCGTGCGGCGCAGGTATCCGGCGATTTCGGTGACGGTGCTGCCCGCGGCGAACATCCGCACGACTTCGATCTCTTTCGGAGACAGCGCGCTCGCGCTTGCGCCGGCCAGCGCGCCGGCGCTCGACATCCTGGCCGATACTCCCGGCGACAGGCGCAGGCCCTGACCGGAGACCGCATCCATGCAGATCTGCCGCAGGATGCGTGGATCCTCGTTCTTCCCCACGATGCCGGCGATACCTGTCTCCTGGATACGCGTGAGCAGGCCGCCGTTGGTCAGCATCGTGAAGACGACGATCGGCGTACAGGGGCTGGCCTGCCTGAGTCGCTGGAGCAGGCGAAGGCCGTCATCGCTCTCTTCGGAATGTCCCATTGTGAAATCCGTAACAATGAGATCCGGCCGGTGCGCCTCCAGCGCAGCGAAAAGCTCCCGTCCGGAAGAACACATTGCGGATACGTGGACATTCGGGATCTCGCTCAGGGTGGTCTTGACGGCGAGTTGAATCACCGGGTGATCGTCCGCGATCACGGCGGAGAGGGTACGTGGTGGCATGCGAGACCGGGCTGCATAGGGCTCGCGATTGTACCAACCGGCCCTCACGTCCGTTTTGCAGATCGGGACAGTTGCTTGGCTGATCGTCCCACGGCCCGCACGGGGCAAACAACCAACGAAGGCGCCGCGGCGTCAGCGCCGCTGCCCCGGTACGACGGCGTCAGCCGGCTCGATGCGATGCGCCTCGGCCAGGATCCAGTCCAGAAATGCGTTCTGTGCCGCGCTGCGCGGCCGCTGTGCGTCCACGCAGATGAAATAGCCGCGCCCGGTGTCTACCGGCATGTCAAAAGGTTTCACCAGTTCACCGGCTGCCAGTTCGCGCTCGATCAGGCAGGATTGCGTCAGCGCGATACCCAGTCCGGCCTTGGCCGCGAAGATCAGGTTGATGCTCAGGTCATAGCCAGGGCCCAGCTTCGGCGCGGCCCTGAGTCCGGCCGCCTTGGCCCAGAGCGCCCAGTTCTCCGGGAAGTTCGTATGGTGCAGCAGCACCTCTTTGAGCAAGTCGCCGGGGCGTTTCAGGCGCGGCAGCAGCGATGGCGCGCAGGCGGGAACGAGCTCGCGGCCGAGCAGGTATTGCACCTGCATCCTGGCCGGCCAACGTCGCTTGGGTCGCTTCACCTCGATCCAGATGTCTACGTCGTCGCGGCTGAAGTCCTCGTCATGGCGAAACTGCCGCATCTCGACGTCCACTTCAGGATGCGTCGTCCTGAAGCGCGCGAGGCGTGGAAGCAGCCATTGGGTACCAAGCGTAGGAATCACACTCAGCCGTAGTTTCCCGTCGGCGCGCGGCCCCTGCAGCCGGTTCGCGGCCGCCTCCAGTGCCAGCACATGGCGCTCCGTCAACTTGCGCAACTGGCGGCCTTGCTCGGTCAGTGCCACGCCTTGCGAGGACCGTTCGAACAACAGGCAATCGCCCAGGTGCTGCTCGAGGCGTTGCACCGCCCGGCTGACAGCAGCCTGGGTGACGCAGAGTTCCTCGGCCGCCAGGCGGAAGCTGCGCAGCCGACAAACCGCCAGGAAGGCGTGCAGTTCCACCAGTGAAGGAGAGCGAATCTTCATGCTCAATTACATTTTGTTATCGTGATCAATGGTTTTGTCGTTTGCCTGCGGGTCTGCGTCTGCTTAACCTTGGGACATACTCTAACTCGCACGCCGGCAATGACCATCAATCGTCGCACCTTTCTCAAAGCAGCCGCCCTCAGCAGCCTGAGCGGGCTGGAGCTGCCCGCCTTCGCCGCTGACAAGTATCCTGCCCGTCCAATCTCGCTGGTGGTGCCGTTTCCCCCGGGCGGCTCGGTTGACGTGTCCGGCCGCCTGATCGCCGAGAGGTTGGGCAAGGCGCTTGGCCAGCCCGTGGTGGTCGACAACCGGCCCGGCGCCGGGGGCGCTATCGGCTCGACATACGTATCGAAAGCACAGCCCGACGGCTACACCCTCATTGTCACCTCGCAGAGCACGCATGTCGTGAATCCCGCGATGAACCCCAAGCTGCCCTATGACGCGGTGAAGGGCTTCTCGAATATCACGCTCATCAGCCGGCTGTCAAACGTGCTGCTGTGCAATGCATCGCTGCCGGTTCGCAACTTCGCCGAGCTGGTCAAGTATGCGCGCGCCCATCCGACCGCCCTGAATTATGCAAGTGCCGGAACGGGTTCGGTGTCACACGTCAGCATGGAACTTCTCAAGAACCAGGCGGGTATCCCGATGACGCATGTTCCCTATCGGGGCGCCGGGGCGGCGCTGACCGACCTGCTGGGCGGACAGGTGCACCTGACCTGGAATAACCTGTCCTCCAACCTGGACCACATCCTCCAGGGCAAGCTGCGTGCGCTGGCGGTAGCCGCACCCGCGCGCGTGCCGCAACTGCCGGATGTGCCGACCTTTGCCGAACTCAAGCTGCCTGACCTGAATGAGACTTCATGGAACGGCCTTGCCGCCCCGGCCGGGACACCGCATGCGATCGTGCAGCAACTCTATCTGGCGGTACGCAAGATTCTCGCGGAACCTTCGACCCGCTCGACCTGGGTCGCGAAGGGCATGATCGTGCCGGAAGACATTACGCCAGAGGCCTATACCAGGGAAACGGAGCAGCGTATCAGGTTCTACCAGCGCATCGCCAAAGACAATCGCATTACCCTGGACTGACGATGACCATCGATTCCAAGGCTGGTACAGCGCTTCCCGACCTGCTCCCGCTACACGACGAACTTGCTGCCCTGCGGCAGCATATCCACCGGCACCCGGAACTGGCTTTCGAGGAGCACGACACCGCGGATCTGGTTGCCGGCAAGTTGCAGGAATGGGGCTACCAGGTGACCCGCGGCATCGGAAAGACGGGGCTGGTCGGCCAGTTGCGCGTAGGAAAGGGGGACAAGCGGCTTGGCCTGCGCGCCGACATGGATGCCCTGCCCATCCAGGAAGAGACCGGGCTTCCATACGCCAGCAGCCGGCCCGGCCTCATGCATGCCTGCGGGCACGACGGCCATACTGCCATGCTCCTTGGCGCGGCAAAGCACCTCGCGGCCACGCGCAACTTCTCCGGCACGCTGAACCTGGTTTTTCAGCCAGCGGAGGAGCGCGGGTTCGACAGCGGCGCCAAGTCCATGGTGGCGGACGGCCTGTTCGAGCGCTTTCCTTGCGACATGGTATTTGCCATGCACAACCATCCCGGTGCCCCCCAGGGCCGGTTCCTGATGCGTCCGGGACCGTTTCTCGCCGCGGGCGACCGGGTGTTTATCAAGGTCGTGGGCCTGGGCGGCCACGCCGCGCGCCCTCACCTGGCGGTTGACCCGCTTGTGGCAGCGGCTGCCATCGTGATGGCGCTGCAGACCGTGGTCTCGCGCAACGTCCCCCCCAACGAGTCGGCAGTGCTCACTGTTGGCCGGCTACGGTCCGGGGACGCACTGAACGTCATTCCGGCCGATGCCGAAATCGGCATCAGCGTGCGCTCGTTCAGTCCGGAAGTGCGCGCACTACTGAAGGACCGCATCACAACGCTGGTCCACATGACCGCCGAATCGTACGCCGCGAAAGCGGAAATCCGCTATGTGGAGGGCTACCCGGTCGTCGATAACGCCGCCGACGCGGTAGCCCTGGCGGCCGAAGTTGCCACGGAGCTTGTTGGCCAGGAGGACGTAGACCGCGACTATCCCAGGATGATGGGCAGCGAAGACTTCGCGTACATGCTGCAGGAATGCCCGGGCGCCCTCGTCCGTATCGGCAACGGCCCGTCGGACGGTGGGCGTGGCTTGCATAACCCCCGCTACGACTTCGATGACAGGAACCTGGCCTTGGGAGCAGCGTTCTGGTGCCGGCTGGCGGAGACATTCCTGGTCTGATGCCTGCGCGCGAGGGATCGCTTTGCGGCGATGCCATCCCGTAAGAAGAAGCATTCAGAATTGGAGCATTGCGCCGTTCTCGTCAGTGGACGATGCGGGGAGACGTTTTGGTATTTCTGAACTGATGTCTCACAGCACGAAAACGGCAAGCGCCCATCCAACCAAGGCCATTCCGGCAAGGCAAGCGGCAAGCGCCACGGGATCTAAAGCCGGATGGTAGTGCATGTAAAGGAGCCTCTTCAATTGATCTGGTAATCATCAGCAAGGCGCCGCATCTTTATTCCGTGCCTGCAGCGCGTCCCTGATGTCGATTTTCGTTCGGATTGACGTCGCGAACTCATAATCAAGGTAGGCCACCGGAGGCTGGCACGCTTTGCCTGGTCCGCCGACGGCTTTGCAGTTCATGCCATGTGCGAGGGGAGTCCTCTGCTGGATGTCGCTGCGGCCCCTAACCATCAGGCCTTGATCGGCGCGTACCATAGTCGTTCGCTTCGGCCCGCGCGGGCGTCACATCGCTGGTTGGCGGCGTATAGTGCCTACCGGAAGCCCCGCTTGCGCCGGGCTATGCCCAGACCTGCCATGGAGCGCCTTGCAATATGCGCCTCAGATCCGTGCAAGTCCTCGCCGCCCTGGTCCTGCTGGGCGCCTGCGCCGCGAACGACGGCAGGCAGCCCGGCAAGACGGCCGCGGGCGAGCGGCCTGGCATGCCAGCCGGCCCCCCGCGCGACTGCCAGGCAGAGGCCGACGCGCTTCTCGGGGCCGCGCCTCTGTCCGTTGTGCGGGCCGCGTTCTATTCCTGCATGACGGGAAACCAGGGGAGCGAGCCGGGAAAGTGAGGCCGTGGCGTATTCGCCCCGAAAACGCGCGCATGATGGAGCAAGGACGGGACAGTGGAATCCGGGAGGTGACCCAAATGACGATCGAGCAGTTTGCAGAGAGCAATCCGGGTACAAGAACCTTGCCACGCTCCATGGCGGTGAAGGCTGGCGACTTTGTCTTTGTGTCCGGTCAGGTAGCCAGGAATGAAGACGGCAGCATCGTCATTGGCGGGATAGAAGCTCACACACGCCAGACGCTGAAGAACGTCGCCAATGTACTCGCTCTCGCGGGTTGTACCCTCGAGGACGTCGTGAAGACAACAGTCTGGCTTGAAGACGCAGGCGACTTCGATGCATTCAATCGCATTTACGAAGAGTTCTTCCGCGCAAACAAGCCATCACGGTCGACGTTGCAGGGGAAGAATATGGCAGGCACCAAAGTGGAAATCGAGGCCGTTGCTTATAAGCCTTAGGCAAGCAACTGCAAGGCATCGGCGAGCGACAGCACCGTTGTGCGCGAATCGAACGCCGTTGAAAAGAGATGATCGTGCACGACCTGATCCGGGTCGTAGCAGCAATCCTTGACCGCAAATAAACGGAAGTCCGCATCGCTCGCGTACGCAACCGACGACAGCACCACGCCGGTCGACGCAATGCCCACCATGACCAGGGTATCGATACCCTGCGCGGACAGCCGCACCTGCAGGTCGGTACCAAAGAACACGCTGGCGCGATGCGCGATGATGAGCGGTTCAGTGGCCTGCTGCCCAAGCTCGGGCGAGATCTTGTCGTCGACGAAAAGGCCGAGTTGCTTGATGCCCTGCCCGTTCCTGTTCAACGGACTGACTTCCGGATAGCCTGGGCGAAAGTGGATCTTGGCGAAATAGACACTGATGCCCTTGGCTCGCGCAGCATCGCACAGCTTGCGGGTATTGGAGAGCAAAGTGGGCGCAACCGATGGAAATAACTCCAGTATGTCGGTCTGATAATGCATGACCACTAAAGCGGTTTGCGCCGGAACAATTGCCGGAACCTGCACGGTCAGACTTTGCGCATCCCCCGGGCTTTCCATGCCCTGTTGGCGGTATGCTGGATCGACGGACCCACGTTCAACGGGTGGCGACATAGGGCTATGCGACAAAGAATGATGATCGACTCTACCACGAACAATCGGATGGGCGCTCTGGGCTCGGGTGCCCTTGTCTCTATCGCGTGCGACGTCAGCGGATCTTGCAAAAGCCATCAGCCGCCCAGCGGGCGGCGCTATCCCGCGTCAGGCGAAAATCTGGCGGCACCTTGACGGTCGCGATCACGTCCCCGAAGGGATCCACTGCCGTAAGCGTGCCGAAAGGCTCGAACTCATCCGGCGTAACAACGAGCTTGACGGTCACGGTTCCGGATTCGGTCTCGAAGCTGGTCTGCTTGTTGAGTTGGGCGTGCAGTTGCTGCTCATGCCGCCGAATGACTTCGGCGGCGGTCTTGACCAGCGTCTGGTGAGCCGTGGCATCGAGCGGCTTCGGATCGACCTTGTTGCGCCCCATGGTCCAGGGACCGACAAGCGCCGGCTCTGCGCTGCCATCCCGGATCATTTCGACGGCCCAGCCGTCGCCATCCTCGTTCTTGATCACTCGGGCAGTCCAGCCCTTGTCTCGCCACAGTCGGGGTTCGTGGATGGCTGCCGGTTCTTGCTCCGAAAGTGATTCGTCGGTGCGGTGCATATTCTCTTGTACTGATCGCAAAACCAACATTCTATGCCTCGGGGGCCATGTTCTGAGGCCTCGGGCACCGGGGCCGGCTTTTTGCGGCGCCTCCCGGAGCGCTGCCCCCCCCAGCGCCTCACCTTCTCCCCTCGCGCCTGAACCACGTCGGCGCATGCCCGGTCCAGCGCTGAAACGCCCGGCGAAACGCCTCCTCGCTGGCAAAGCCAAGCTGCTCCGCAATCCTGCCGATCGGCCAGTTGGTCGTGCACAGGCATTGTTCGGCGTACTCCTGCAGGTTGTGCTCGCGCAGTATCCGGTAACTGCTGCCGTCGGCTGCGAGGCGGCGGCGCAGCGTCGGCTCGCTCACATCGAAGCGCACGGCAAGTTCAGCGAGCGTGGGCAGTCGCGCGCCATGTACCAGCGCTGCATGCAGGATGCCACGCACCTGCTGGCTCAGTGATACGACCTCGACCGGCGCACCGATCAGCCGGTAAGGAAAGTCTTCCAGGAAGGCATCGAGCTCCGCTGCCTGGCGCACGACCGGCCGGTCGAGCAAGGCTTCATCGAACTCGAATCCGTAGGTCTGGGCGCCTGAGGTCACAGCGGCATGGAACAGGCCAAGGAACGGCATGGCGTCCTCACGCCGGGGATGCGCCAGGTAAACGTGGGTCGGACGTATCGGCTGGCCGATCAGCCAGCCGAACAGGAGCATGTAGAAGAAGAGCCCGGTCAGGTCCACCAGGCAAGCCGCAGAGCTTTTTGCGCGCCGCAGTGAATCCATGCGGAACACCGCCTGGCCCGCGCTTTGCCCGAGGCTGAGTGAACCGGCGCGCGGGTACAGCATCACGCAGAAGTCGGCCGCGCAGCGGATCGCTTCCCTTAGCGTCTGGCTGCTCAACACGCAACGGCACAGCAAGTCCACTTCCTGCTTGCGCATCGGAGGGTGGCCGTTGCCTTTGGCGACCAGGGCTTCCAGCTGCTCGATCGCGGCGCGATAGAGCGCGGTGAACTGCGCGGGCGGCGCATGCGCCGATGCGCCGGCGGCAGGCGGCACCTCGACGCCCTGCCGCTTCAACTCGTCCAGCAAGCGCAGCACCATGCCATCCGGAACAGGTACGGGATTCCCCGGTATGTAGGCATTCATGGTTGCTTGTCCTGATTGCTTCGGTAGCGGTTGTTGATCGTCCGGGTAGGGATCCCGTGCGGCGGGGCCTTCCATAATCATCCCGGCACTTCCACCCGCGCGACAGGTTGCGCACGGCCATGGGCCATGGAGGTTGCCACGCCATGAACGCCATGCCCATACGGGACAACCCACGGGAAACCCATGACCGCGCATTCCGCCCGCAAGTCACCGGCGCCGACATCGCAGCCTCGCTGCACCCTGCCTGCGCCGCGCGAGACACAACCATGATCCACATACTCGATGAAATCGTGCTCGCGCCCCGGCACCTGGCCACTGTGCTGAGCCTGCTGGAGAGCCAGTACCTGCCCGGCAGCGCCGCCAGGGGCCTGGCGCTGCTGCAGCGCTGGGTTTCGCCACCGGTGGCGCTGGAAGATGCACCCAATACGCTGTGGCTGCTGTGGCAAGTGGCTGATGCGCCAGCCTATTACGCCATGCGCGCCAGCATCGACGCTCCGGCCCTCGCCTTCTGGTCAACAGTCAGCACGCTGTGCGATACCCGCCGCCGCCATGTGATGGCCGATGCGGCATGTGGCCTGCCCCAGCGCAAGGAGCCATGCGATGCGGCATGAGACAGCGCAGATAAGAATTCACCCCGGCATCTGCACCGGGGCGAATACACAGGAGCAGGCACTGCTTGCCAGGATCGAAACCCTGCCAGGCCTGCGCCAGGTTGCGATTGGCCGGAACCTGGCGGGAAGCTGGGGCGCTGGCGACTACACGCTCGACCTGCAGTTCGACCCGGTGGCGTCCTGCCCGCCCGGCCACGACCCCGGCCTGGCTGCCGCGCTGGACGGCCTGGCAGAGGTGGATCGCGTGGCCTACAGCCCGATCTCGGACGGACTGCGGGCGCCCCTGTTGCGCCAGGGGATCTGGCGCACGCTGATGTTCCGGGTCAGGCCCGAAGCACCTGACTGGCAGGTCCGCGGCCTTGAGCAGGACCTGCTGCGCATGCCTGGGTACATGCCCGGCATCCTCAACTGGCGGCTTGCCCGCGTCCTGTCGCCCGGCACATGGACCCACGTCTGGCAGCAGGAGTTCGCCAGCGCAGAGGACCTCCTGGGCGAATACCTGATGCACCCCTTCCATTGGGGCCGCGTCGACCGGTGGTTCGACCCCGAGTTTCCCGGGCGCTGGTGACCGGCGCCAGCCGCGGCATCGGCCGCGCCATCGCGCAGCGCTTCGCGGCGAGGGCGCGCTGGTAGTTGCCACGGCCCGCCGCGCAGGCCAGTCAGAGGACGAAACCGATACGCTGGCCGAGACAGTTGGCCGGATCAGGCAGCAAGGGGGCCGTGCCATGGCACTGGCGGCAGACCTGGAGGACCCCGAGCAGCGCGACAACCTCGTGGCACGAGCAGCAAGCGCGGCGGGCGGCCTCGATATCCTGGTCAACAATGCTGGCATGGCGGAATACAGCCGCGTCGAAGCTATGCCGCTGGAAGTATTCGACAAGACGGTTGAGCACTACCTGCGCATTCCCTTCATGCTCAGCCGTGCAGCGATCCCGCTGATGCGCACGCGCGGCGCCGGTTGGATCCTCAACCTCGGCTCGGTCACCGCCCTGTCGCCCTCACGCCCGTATTCAGACTTTGACCGCGCCGGCGGCGTAACGGTGTACGCCGCGGTCAAGGCCGCCATCAACCGGTTCACCGGGGGCCTTGCCGCGGAACTGGAGGGCGAGAATATCGCCGTCCACGCCGTAGCCCCAAGCACGGCGATCCGCACGCCTGGCAGCGCGCGCTATATCCCGGACGGCTATCCAACCGAGCCGGTGGAGTACCTGGCGGAAACAGCGCTTGCACTCTGCAGCGTTCCAGCCCGCCTGCGCACCGGCCACATCGCCCATAGCCTGCACTTTCCCCTGGCGCACGGGTTGAACGTTCGCACGCTTGATGGCCAGGGCACGCTGCCACCGCCCGTGATCCCGCCGTGGGCACACCCTGGTTTGAACCACGAAGACCTGTCCGCAAGATAAGCGATGGAGAAAAGCATGCGCGCTGTCGTCATTGACCGTACCGGCGGACCCGACGTACTCAGGTTTGCAGACGTCCCGAGGCCGGAACCCGCTGCCGGCGAAATCCTGATCCGCGTCGCTTGCGCCGGCGTGAATCCAGCCGACTGGAAATGCCGTGAAGGCTATCTGAGCCGCTTCATGCCATACCGCTTCCCGTTCGTGCTCGGCTTCGATGCCAGCGGCGTCGTGGCGGCCGCGGGAACAGGCGTCAAGGATTTCGTCCCGGGCCAGCGCGTGTTCGCGCAAACGGAGGTTGGCGCAGGCAAATGGGGCTCCTATGCAGAGTACGTTTCGGTCTCTCGGGATTGCGTGGTCCCGATCCCCGACAACCTGGGATTTGCCGAAGCCGCCGCCGTCCCGACACCGGCGCTGGCGGCCTGGACGGGACTCTTCGACGAAGGCGGACTCAAGCCAGGCCAGACGGTGCTGGTGCATGGCGGTGCCGGTGCGGTCGGCACGTTTGCTGTGCAACTGGCAACCGCAGCCGGTGCCACTGCCGCTGCCACCTGCAGTGCGGCTCGCCGCGACGAACTGAGAGCGCTCGGCTGCGACCTGGCGATCGACTATCGCGGCGACATCGCTGCCGCCATGCAGGCATGGGCGCCCGCTGGTGTCGACCTGGTTCTGGACACCGTTGGCTGCGGCACCCTGCCGAACGGCATGGACTTGCTCAGGCCCGGCGGCATCCTTGTCGCCATCCTGACACTGGTCAATGGCGACAACGGCCCGGATCCGGCCGACGCCGCTCGGCGCGGCATGCGCACCGCAGTGGCCTACAGCAAGATGCCAAGCGGCGCGCGGCTGCGCGAGATCGCGTCGCTGATCTCAAGCGAGCGCTTGCGGCCGCCTCGCATCGCATGCCTGCCGCTGGGACAGGCGGGACGCGCACTCGACCTGGTCCAGTCGGGCAAGGCGCCAGGCAAGCTGGTGCTGCGTATCGCCGAGCTGAGCAATGCCTGATCGCAGGCCGTCCCGCGCCAGCCCGTCAGCCCGATGCCGGCGCACGACCATCACGCCATTGAAATCGGAGGAGAGATAATGAAAAGCAAGACCTTAGTGCTGTGCACGATAGCCGGTGCGGTGCTAGCGGCCTCACAGTTGAACGCACCTTCCCTTGCCGCGATGACGCCCGACGAAGTCAGGCGCCTGGACGGCCCGCTCACGCCGATGGGTGCCGAACGGTCCGCCAACAAGGACGGCAGCATCCCCGCGTGGAGCGGAAAATGGCAGGCCGCGCCCGCGGGCCTGACTTTCCGGCCAGGCGACACCTACCCTGACCCCTACGCGTCGGAACAACCGCTGGCGGTGATCACGGCCCAGAACGTGGAGCAATACCGTGCTCACCTGAGCGACGGGCAGCTCGCCATGTTCAGGCTGTACCCGACGACATTCAGGATGGCGATCTACCCCAGCCATCGTGACTTCCGCTATGGCGATGCCGTCTACAAGGCGATCCAGCACCACGCCGCCAGGACGCAGCTGACGACGGACGCGAACGGCCTCAAGGACTATCCGCCCACCGCGCCGTTTCCTGTGCCCAAGAGCGGGCTGGAGCTGATGTGGAATCTCCGCTTCTCTTCCGCCATTGCCGAAGAATCAGCCGTCTACGACCAGGCAGTGGTGTATCGCGACGGCAAGATCGCATGGGGCAAGTGGAAATATGACATCTGGTCACCCGTCAACGGCGCCGCGTTTGAAAAAGGCTCGCCGCTGATCAACCGGACCTTCGCCCGCGTGGAAACCGAACTGCCTTTGCGCGAGCGCGGCAATATCATCGTCTCCCACAACTTCTGGGATCGCGAAGGCTCGGATACGGCCAGGACCTGGCAATACAATCCCGGCACGCGCCGGGTGCGGCAGGCACCCGAGTTCGGCTTTGACCAGCCGCTGGGGCCGGGCGGCTTCCGTACGGTGGACGACGATCGCCTGTTCAACGGCTCCGGCGAGCGCTATGAGTGGAAGATTATCGGCAAGCGGGAAATCTATATTCCGTACCACAACTACAAGCTGGTCGATCCTGGCGTCAGGTACGCCGAACTGCTGGGCCCCAACCATGCGACCCCGGAACTGGTCCGCTACGAACTGCACCGTGTCTGGGTGCTCGAAGCCAGACTGAAGCCAGGCTTCCGGCATCAGTATGCAAAGCGTGTGCTGTACCTGGATGAAGACACCTGGATGGCAGTGCTTGCCGACAACTACGATGCCCGCGGCCAGCTGTGGCGAACCAATATGCAATCGTCGCTTTACGCCTACGATGCGCGGCGCTACTACCCGGCGGTGGCGTTCTACCATGACCTTACGGCCGGCTCCTATCTGGCGGATCGGCTGACCAATGAAGGGAAGCCGGTACGCCTGAACAGCAGCCCGCAGTTTGGCGAAGCGTATTTTTCCCCGGATTCGATCCGGGGGGCGGGACACTGACGCCCCGGTCAGAAAGCCCTGCCGGTTGCGGCTAGCCATTGGCGTCGGCCGCAGCCTCCGGATTGGCTTCGCCGTCCCGGGTAGCGATCAATGCCTTCGGCGCCAGCGGGATCAAGGGGAGGATCAGTGCGTACACGACCGTAGTCGCGATCACGCACCACGTAAAGCCGTGCGCTGCGCCGGTGTTATAGATCCATGAGCCCAACAGGTCGCCGGCGCGCGCCGAGAGCGCGAGAACACCATCGACCAGCATCATCAGGGTCCCTTGCAGGCCCGGTGGACACGACCGCATCGCAAGATCGAAGTATGCCGCCGTGGCTAGCCCGCCCATCAGCCCTATTGGTGCCGCCAATACCAGCGCGAGATCGGCTGACCGAATAAATGCCAACGGAATCATCTGCGGCACCGCGACGATCGTCCCCCACCACAGCAGCTTGTTCAGCGATACCTTCTTGCATAGCACGCCATACAGCAGGAATGTCGGGATAAACGCGGCAGCGAAGATCCCGTTGTAGTACGAGTAGACGGAATCCGATGCATGCAGTTCATTGGCCAGGTAGAACTGCAGCGGTGTGGCCGCCCCTGGCGCGAAGTTCCACAGAAAGCAGATAAGCAGCGCCGGATAGACGGCCTTATGCTTCACCAGCCGCCTGACATTCCCGACGAAATCCGCGCGCCTGGCTTGCGGCTTGTCGTACGTATTACCGAAGACGGTGGCGGGATTCCAGAGCCCGAACACCGCAATCAGCAAAGTGACCATCGCCACCAGCAAGAAGGCCTCTTGCGGCGCAAGATGATCGGACACGTACCCGGAAGCGAACGCACCCGCCACGACGGGAACGGAGCTGACCACGTTCGACAGCGCACTCAGGCGCCCGGACATGAGCTTTTCCTGGCCCACCAGCGCGATCAACCCCTGGTAGGCGGCGGCGGTAAACCGGGACGACAGCATTGCCAGCAGCATCCCGACGAGCAGTCCAGTGTATGAGATGCCCGCAAACGCCATCCAGACGAATGCCGCCGCGGTGATGGGAGCGAAAATCAGGAAGAAGCCACGGTCGCGCAAACCCAGCGGATTCCAGTGATCGCGCGCGAGGCCAAAGGCAAATGCGATGTACACGGGGATTCCGGTAACCAGCCGGAATGTCGAGATCTCCGTCGCCGTCGCGTGCAACTCATTCTTGAGCAGGTACGACGCCTGGATATCAATCAGGTAGCCGGCCGGCGTTGCCAGATGGACAATCAACGTCAGCCAGCCGAAGTACAGCAGGGTCCGGCTATTGTCCTCGGGGCCATCGTGATCGGAAGCGGCCGGCATCATCGGAGCGCAGCGAAAGACTGGAAATTCGATCCTTGCCGGATTGCCGGCGAGAACTGCCCGCAAAGCCACATCTTTAGTCCGGCGTCGGCCGGGTCCTCGCCATCAGCGTGGACAACAGCTCCCGGCCAATAGCTCCCGGATCTGGGGTGGCGTCGTCCTTGCAAGGATAGTGCGCTAGCCAGGCCCGAACGCCCGACGCTGCGCGACCTAATCGCCACCGAGCGCGGCCTTCCGCACACCACGGCCGATGGTGTGCTTATTTCGACTCCAAAGTCGGAGGTGCCACGGGCTTGCCAACAAGGCTTCGAGAGGCGAACAAATCGCCTTAAATGTATCCCTTTTAGGGAATTACCCTCGCTTTCTTGTTTGCGAATTTCGGACACGTAGGCAAAACAGCTACGCGACGGTATTGTGGAACCGATGTCTATTAAGTAAGCGCATTACGAAGAAAACGCTTCGACGGGCGCTGGTGCAGCAATGATTAGAGCCTTACAGATCCGATCCGCCACCACTGCGGACCTGCCTGGAATTACCACGGTGCTAGACAAATGTGGATTGACGCAGAACGCATCGTGGTCTCCGGATATGTTCCACATTGCGTTAATGGACGGGCGCATTGTCGCCTGCGCCGGAGCGGAGCGGCACGCGAAAGTCATAGTCGTCTGTTCAGTTGCGGTACTGCCCGGATATAGGGATCGCGGTATTGCCAAGCACCTGGTGTCTGCCGTTCTGGTGCGGGCACGTGCAGAGGGCTGCGAACGCGCAGTCCTTGCTACCGCAAAGTGCCCCGGCTTCTTTTCTCGTTACGGCTTTTCCCTCGTCGCTACGACCTCCCTGCCCGTCAGTGTACGGAATTCGCATACCCTGACGTCGCCGGGGATGCCAGCGGGAGTCTGCATGCAATGCGAATTGAAATAGACTTGCGCGCAGGCAGATCAATTGTCCCGGCCCTGTTCCGGATTTCCAGTGTCGCGGTTCGCGACAGGCCGGCGAACATAATCGGCGACACTCCCCGCCTGGCCGCCTCAGGTTGCTGCGTTGGCCAAACGAATGGCACATTTCTCGCTCTCTTTCGCAGCATCCCACTGCGGGAAAAAGGTGATGGCACCTCATTGAAGGATTTTTTCGGCTCGGCCGGCGCGCTACGGGATATCGCGCTACCAGGGCGTCGATTGCCTGGGTCGACGACTACCGCATCGCGCGCCGCCGGCGTAGCCGGTCAGCCAGCTTGCGACGCACCCAGGGTTTCGCGTTTGATCTTCCTGGCCAGCGACCATTTGTGGACTTCGGTCGGGCCGTCGTAGATCCGGAACCCTCGTACTTCGCGGAAGATCTGCTCGACGATAGTGTCGCGTGACACGCCCACCCCCCCCAGGATCTGCACGCAACGGTCCGCCACACGGAACAGCGCTTCCGAGACGGCCACCTTGGCCATCGAGCTTTCCGCGGTCCCCGACGAACCGCCGTCGAGCACGCCCGCGCACCAGTCGATCATCAGGGCGGCCTGCTGAAGGTCGATCAGGTTATCGGCCAGCATGAAGCCGACGCCTTCATGGTCGATCAGCAGCTTGCCGAAAGCCTTGCGTGTGGTCGCGTACGCGCGTGCGATCTCGTCCGCCCGCGCGGCGCCGCCGAACCAGCGCATGCAATGCGAAAGCCGCGCCGGCGACAGGCGAACCTGCGCATAGCGGAAGCCCTCGTTCGCCTGGCCCAGCACCTGGCTGTGCGGCACGCGCAGGTCATCGATCATGACCAGCGCATGTCCGCCGGGCATGGAACTATCGATGGTGTCGATCAGGCGCTCGATGCGGATGGCCGGGTGTGGCAGATCGACCAGGAACATCGTGGCCTGCGCACGCTCGCCATCTCCCGTACGCGCCATCACGATGCCCACGGCTGCGCCTTCGGCACCGGTGATGAATTTCTTGCGGCCGCGAATCACCCATTCGTCGCCATCCCTCACCGCCGTGGTCTGCAGCATCGACGGGTCCGAACCGGCGCCGCCGTCCTCCGCGGGCTCGGTCATGAAGAACGCGGAACGCGCCTCGCCGCTGACCAGCGGCGCCAGGAATCGTTGCTGCTGCGCCGGGGTGGCCACCTTTCCCAGCAAGAACATGTTGCCTTCGTCGGGCGCCATCGTATTGACGGCAACCGGCCCGAGCGGCGACAAGCCCGAGCGCATGAGCACCGCGGCGGTCTCCCGCTGGCTCAGGTGCGAGCCGTCGGGGAGGATATGCGGCGTCATGACGCCGGCGGCGCGCGCCTTGTCACGCAGTTCGGCAACCAGTTCCGGCGATGGGCCATGGGATTCACAACGCGGGTCACGCTCGTAGGGCACGACCACATCGCGGACAAAGCGCTCGACGCGCTCGCCGATGCTGCGGCTTCTTTCGGTGGGATAGTCGGTGAGCAAGATGTCGGTCTCCTTACAGCGTATTGACCAGATGGCCGCCGTCGACGGCGATCACGGTGCCCGTCATGTACCGGGACGCATCCGAGGCCAGCAGCAGCAACGGCCCGTCGAGGTCCTCCTGTTGCCCGAGCCGGCGCTGCGGGATGCGCAGGATCAGCGCCTTGCCGGCATCGGTCTGCCAGAAGTCCCGGTTGATGTCGGTGTCGATATAGCCGGGGGCCAGGGCATTCACGCGGATGCCGTAGCGCGCCCATTCCAGCGCAAGCGTCTTGGTGAGCTGCACCACGCCGGCCTTGGAGACAGCATAGGACACTACGCCGCCCGCCTGTCGCAGCCCCAGGATCGAGGCGATATTGACGATGCTGCCACCGCCGCGTTCGCGCATGCCGGGGACCAGCGCCTGCGCGAGAAAGAACATCCCCTTGAGATTGGTGTCCATCACCACATCCCAATCGTCCTCGGCGTGCCCGAGCGCCGCGCCCTCGCGCACCAGGCCGGCATTGTTGATCAGGATGTCAACGGGCTCGATATCGCGCACGAGTGCCGCGCGCGAAGCGCCGTCGGTGACGTCGAGCGCCACGCACTGCAGGCGCGCATCCGTTCCGATCTTTTCCGCGACGGCTTTCAGCGCGTCAGTACGGCGCGCGGCAAGCACCACCTCGGCACCGCGCGATGCCAGGACCTGCGCACAATGCGCGCCCAATCCGCCCGACGCGCCTGTCACCAGCGCGCGCTTGCCCCGAAGATCCAGCAATGTGTCCTGCACGGTTGTCTCCCGATCCATTGGATATGAGGATCAGATTGTAGGATGATTTCATCCCATGTCAACGTCCGACAGCTTGCTGTTAGAATGCCCGCGTGACGCCTGCGACATCTTTCCCTCCTTCTTCCCCGCCTGCCGACACCGGCGAGCCTGACCGGAGCGCCTCCGCCACCGTCTTTTTCGGCATCATTGGCGGGCTGGAGCTCGGCAGCTTCGTGCCCGGCCAACGGCTGGTCGAAACCGATCTGGTGACGCAATTCGGCGTTGGCCGCAATTCCGTGCGGGAAGCCTTGCAGCGGCTTGCCGCCGAGGGCATCGTCGAATTGCCCCGCCATCGCGGCGCGGTCATCCGGCGGCTGACCATGCAGGACACCCTGGATGTTCTCGACGTGGCGGAGCGCATGATGGGACTGCTGGCACGCGCGGCAACCCGCGGTTGCACCGATCGCAACCATGCCCAGGCTCTGCGCGCCACGGTTCAGCAGTTGGCTGCCGCGGAAAAAGCGCACGCTACCGCGGCATTTGCGGGCGCGAGGCGGCAGTTCTACCGGACGCTGCTGGAAATGGGCGGCAACCGCGAGCTGATTCGCCTGTTTCCCACCATCCAGATGCCGATCGTCCACGCCCAGCATCGGCTCGCGTCGCTCCAGCAGATGCGGCTGGCGGACTACCGGCGCATCGCGACGGCCGTGCTGGCAGGCGAGCCGGACGAGGCCGAAGCCACCGGGGTGGCGCATGTCAGGAACGTGCGGCAGGCGATACTGGCCGAACTTTCCGCGTAGCCGGGCATCCGCCAATCGCCCGCCGGATTCCCGCTTACTTGCCGTAGTTCGTCCTGGTTCGCTGCGAAGCGCCGCGTGCCGCCTGACGGCACGATTTTTGCGCCGACCAACTGATCACAGTACGGCCATGAGGCCAAGGGAACCGGCATTTCGCGGACAAGAACGCGCAGATCGGGCAATCCGATGCAGGACCCGGACGGCCGCCCACTCAGTAATGGAAGCGTCCTGTACAAGGAGCAATACCATGGAGAAGGAACTGAAATTCGAACTGGCGGCAAATCAGGGCGCTGCCATGCGCGAATTACCTGCGCTCCTGGATGTGGAACCGGATTCGCAACAGGAACAGGCTCTGGAGAGCGAATACTTCGACACTCCGGACTTCCTCCTGCGGCGAAACGGAGCCGATCTGCGTGTCCGCCGCAATGGCGACCAGCTCACGCAGACCCTCAAGTCGTCCGGCGAGCGGCGCGGCGGATTCTTCGAGCGCGAAGAGTACGAGTCCGCGCTGAAAGAGACGAAGCCCGATCTCAAGGCCTTGCGGGCTGCAGTGCCGAAGTCTTCAGCACTCTCTCATCTCTTAAAGAACGGCTCGCTGCCGGATCAGCTGGTTCCGATTTTCCGAAGCACGGTCACACGGAAGTTGTGGACGCTGAAGCTGGAAAGCGGCGAGGAGATAGAACTCGCGCTGGACAGCGGGAAAATCACAGCGGCGGCGCAGGCCCGCACCTTCTCCGAGCTTGAACTGGAACTCAAGCAGGGCGAGCCCCGGCGCCTTAGCGAACTCGGGCTGCGACTCATCGACAAGCTACCGATGAGCCTGAGCATGCAGAGCAAGAGCGACCGCGGCTACGACTTGCTGGTATCTGGCGACCGCTCGGCGGTCAAGGCACGGCCGATCGCACTGAAAAGGAATGACACGGTAGAGGAGGCCATCTGCAAGATACTGCAGAGCTGTCTGGACCAGGTACATGCCAATGCCCCGCTGGTAGCCACGGGACATTCACCCGAAGGCGTGCATCAGATGCGGGTGGGACTGCGCCGCTTCCGTTCCGCGCTCGACATGTTCGACGATGTGATCACGCTGCCGGCAGCGCTCGCCGATGAAGTGAAGTGGATTGCCGACGAACTCGGTGAATCCCGGGATTGGTATGTGCTGGCGCATTCGACGCTGCCGCAGGTTGACGCAGGCAAGGACAAGCGCGAGCAGATGGCGGAAACCAAAGCGGCGGCGGCCGAGATCGCGAAGGCCCGCCATGCCAAGGCGACAGCCGCGGTACAGTCGCCGCGCTACGCACGGGTCGCCCTTGCGCTCGATCACTGGATCACGGCGACCCCATGGCGCGATGCGTCCGACGACACACGCAAACAGCTTGGCAGGCCGGCTGCCGTGCTCGCCGATCGCGTCCTGCGCAAGCGTCATCGCAAGCTCGTGCGCCGGGGTCGAGGCCTTCACAAGCTCGATGCCCATCGCCGCCACCGCGCGAGGATCGCGGCAAAGAAGCTGCGCTACGCTGCCGAATTCTTCGCCGACCTCTTCAGGCAAAAGCGCCTGAATCCGTATCGGCGCGTGCTGGCGAAGCTGCAGGATGACCTGGGATGGGGCAACGATATGGCGGTGGCAGATGGCCTGTTAGGCCATCTGCAGCAGCACCATCGCAAGGCCTCCGCCGGCGCGAGCTACGCGCGCGGTTTCCTGGCGGCACGCGTGGCCGACGATCGGGACAATCAGCGAAAGCTGTGGAAGCGCTTCCGGAGCACAGGCCGACCAGTCGGACGACATTGACGGTTTCACGGCCGGCATTCCGCCTACGCGAGTTTTTCCGAACTCTCAAACTTGGCGAACACACGGGCCTGGACTGCGTCCATGACTGCCAGGACCTGCGGATCGGCAGGGCCACTGGCCGTGACGCCCGTGGCCTTCTTGGGCTTCGCGCCCAGTGGATAAAAGACGAAAACCGTGTCGAACCTGCCTGCCGACTCCTTTTTCAGGCGCCGGTTGAGCGCTTTCAGATACCGCTTCTTGATGGTCTTGGACATAGGCTTCACGGCTCCCTGTCATTTGTCCTGGCTTACGACGGCTCTATTCACATTCATCCGGGAACGTCGCATCAGGCAAGAATTTGTGCCGGGCGTGTACCTCGTTGCACTGGCTCCTTGCGCAATTTGTGCATTGCACCGCGAAGCGCTCGATGGCTGCGTTCGTCAGCCAGGTGGAACCAGCATTGCTTTTGGCAGCCGGCCACTGCCGATCAGGACGATAAGATCGTCCACGCGGGCTTCGGCCAGGGCAAAGGCATCCGCTTCCGCCATCGACGGCCGTCCCGCACGAAAGACTGACTGCTGCATTCCCACCATCGTGTGTTGACGGACAAGCACGAATCCCTGGTGCTTGCCGTTGCTTAGTGGCTGGGTATAAGCCTTGAACTCATAGTAGCCAGCGCGCCTGTGGCTTTCCATCATGACTTGTCCTGCTGGCGCAAATAGAGTCCGCCAGCACGCGGGGCGGACTCCGGCTCAGCATTGATTCCTTGAACGGATCGATAACCTGGGGGAGCCGCCCGAACAGGCATGCGCGACCAGAGCGGTCGCTGCCCGTTGCCCCCTGCGGCTATCGCATGGTTTAACGTTAGCATATTGTGGCCTGGCGGGAGCCACTCCCGAAGAAGTAAGGTGCGGCGCGGCTCGTGCTCGTACAGCTGTTCGCGCAAGTTGCCTGGCCCAGGGACGAATGTCAGGTGGACAGTTGTTCTGGCCGAACCTAATATTTCGTCCAGGCAAGTCGGGTCCCCGATGCTGCCTTGCCAGAAGGGTGTCATCGGCCTCGGGCCGCCCGCTCACTGTTGTTGGAACGGTGCTGCACTGCAACGACCGGGTAGAGTCACGAGGCGCTCCGCCAGGCGGACGCCCACACGGGCCGGGTCAAGCGCTAGCCGCGTGAGCAAGTGTCACGAGGCTGAGGGGGCACTATGAGGGCAGAGGACGACGATCAGGTTGTCGCGAGCATTTCACTCAAGACGGGCTTCCCTGTTGAAGTTGTGAAGAAGTGCTACCTCGCGGCACTGCTGGAACTCAGGGCGGATGCGCGAGTTCATATCTACCTGTCGCTATTTGCGGCAAAGCGCGCAGTTGCTTTGCTTCGTCAGGCAGATTCCGAGCGGGAGAGCCAAGGCTCGCCCGAGCGAGAGCCTGCCCGCACGCAGAGGCCGCCAGGCAGTCTGTTGCCGCCCGGAGGCGCATTCCACAGCCAGTCCTCTTCAGAGTCGGACCGAAGCGTATCCGATGCCCTCGAACTCGGCGGTCACGAGGTCGCCCTCGGACGCCGGAAGGATGCCGACCCACGTGCCGGTGGTGACAACCGTACCAGCCTCCACGCGCCGCCCCTCTCGCGTGGCATGGCGCAGCCACGCCAGCAGTCCGTAAGCCGGATCGCCCATTGAATGGGTGCCGCGGCGCTCGATCGCTTCGGCGCCGATGTTTACCCGGCAACGCTGCGTTGCCCAGTCCCGGTCTGCATAGGCTTGCCACTCCCCGAGCACGAGTGCGCCATGGGACTGCAAGTCGGCAAGCTTCAGCAGGGCCGGCGCCGCGAGGCCTTGCTGCCAGCGCGAATCGACCACCTCGATGGACACCGCCATTGCGTCAACCAGCGCCGCCGCGCCGGCGTAGTCAAGACCGGCAGCTTGCGCCGCGTCGACACTGGCCCCGAGCCGCAGCGCGATTTCGGCCTCGATGCCGCGCCATGTGAATGGCCAGTCGCCGGACTGCGCGGGACTGGCCCAGACGCCGGCTGGCGGGAGCCGCGCATGCGTCAGCGTGGCGTCACGCGAGGCGCCTCCGGATTTCCAGTACGCGGTGCCGGCGTCTTCCCAGGCCAGCGTTCGCGCCACGATCGCCTGAACGGCATAGGCCTGGTCCGCATTTTCAAGCGCGGTGGCGATAAGCTCCGCGTCGGCGCAACGGCCCTCGCGTCGCGCGGAGAGCAGCGCCTGCGCAACCCGGTCAATGTTGGATGAATTCATGCCTTCTAGGGTCTCATTGAGAATGATAAACATCGGACGAGGAGCCGCTCGCCCCAGCGTGCCCACAGCGCACGCTGGAGGGAACGGACCGCCCTTACAACCTGCTTGCACTGGCTGCGCTCTCGCCGACTGCCGTGCCGGTTTCATCATCGGCGGCCGTCTCGCCCATCGCACGCCCGAAAGTCTCAGGCGCGAATTGCACGCTCAGCGCGAACACCGCATACATCGCAGCGAGCATGCTGAACATGCCGCCAACGCCGTAGCTTTCAAACACGCGGCCGCTGATCAGCGGCGTCAGCGCTCCCGCCAGCGTGCCGAGGGCCAGGATCAGTGAAGTGCCGAATGCACGCACGTGGGTCGGATACTGCTCCGGCGCAAAAATCCAGATCGAGGTATTCAGCAACACCACGCAGAACGTAAAGGCAGCACCGAACAGCAGCACCAGCGCTACGTTATACGTCAGGAAGCCGAAGCACAGCCCCGCCGCGCAGGCCAGCCCTGCGCCGAACGTCAGCACACGCTTGCGCGGAAAATGGTAGCCACAGTATGACGCCGCCAGCGCCCCGAACAGGCTGCCGCTCTGCATCACCATCGTAAAGAGAAAGCTCTTCGAGATGGTGTAGCCCTGCGACATCAGGATGGTCGGCATCAGCGTCAGCACCGAGATCTGCGCGCCATAGGTCATCGATACCGCGATGCCCAGTGCGATCGTGCGGCGCCCCAGCCGGCCCTTGAAGATATCGCTCAGGCCCACCCTGGTGCGCGGGGCGTCATCGTGCACCGCAGCCTTGATATAGGATGTCGGCTCGCCGCGCAGCTTGCCCAGGCGGCCGGATGCGAGGACGGAGAGCACCCGGTTAGCTTCGTCCACGCGCCCCTTGGACAGCAGGAAGCGTGGCGTTTCCGGGATAAAACGCCGGTAGAACACGACGAAGAACGCCGGCAGCACCAGGCAGGCAAACAGCCAGCGCCAGCTGTCCGGCCCCGGGAACATGGCGAATACGGCCAGGCCGAACGCCGGTGCGAGCATATTGCCCAGCCCGCCGCTGCCAACGCTGACCATGCCCACCGCGGTGCCGCGGAATCGCGTCGAGCACAGTTCGGCCAGCATGGTCACGGCAATGGATATCTCGCCGCCCAGGCCGATGCCGACAATAAAGCGGCCCGCTGCCAGCACGCCATAGTTCGGTGCCAGCGCGCAGATGATGGCGCCCAGCGTGAACAGAAGCAGGTTGGCGCTGAGCATGGTGCGCCTGCCGTAGCGGTCCGCGATATAGCCGGAGCCGATGCGTCCGAGCGCGGCAGCACTGAAGGTCAGGGTATTCAGGAAGCCGATTTCGGCGACCGATATGCCCCACTGCTCTCGCAACATGGGCCCGATCAGGCCGACGGCGTTCTGTTCAAACACGTCGAACATCACCCCCAGCATGATCAGGAAAATGATCTTCTTGTGCGACGCCGTTACGCCGATGCCGTCCATGGCCCGGTCGAGTTCGTGCTGCTGTGGGGAATTCGGCGATTGAACTACGGTTTCTGCGCCCATCTTTGTCTCCTCCTCGTATCGAGGTAGTCGTCGCGGTGTGCCCGCGACCTGGTCGACGCCATGTCTGGCCGGCGTTTGCAGAGCAGCGATAAAACTTCGTTCCGACGCGTGCCGCTATTCCAGGGCGGGTGTCGATTGCGGCGGCCGGCGGGCGCGCAAGGCCTGCTCCGCGGCATAGGCGAGCCGTATCAGCACGGGTTCCGTGTAGGGGCGGCCAAAGAATTCCAGCCCGACCGGCACCCCCTGGGGTGCATTGCCGTCCGGCGGCGAATACCCGGCCGGAATGACAATGGCCGGAAATCCGGTGGCCGACGCGAGCACGCCATTGCGCTCTGCCTGGGTCTCGCCAACCGGCACGACCAGGCGGCGCTGGTGCGGAAACACCAGCGCGTCAAGCCGATGACGCGCCATCAGGTCCAGCAGTCTCTCCCGCAATGCCTGCTGGCGCTGCAGGCGCTCGCGGTACTCCCCTTCCCGCCCGCTTAGCGCGGCAGCGGTATCCAGCGTGCCCGCCACGCTCGGATGGACATTGCCCGCGGCGATAATGTCCTTCATGGAACGAACCGGCACTCTTGATGAAATGCGCTGCAGGTAAGCGTCGAGATCGCGCTCCATTTCGTAGTGGTGCACCAGCGTGGTGGCCAGCAACTCGTCCGGGCTGATGGCGTCTTCGATTGCGACCAGCCCGGCCCCCTGGGCAGCGATAACGGCAAGCGCCGCCTGCATGACTGCGTTGACAGGACGGTGCACCGCCTGGTCGCCAAAGAAGTGGCGCAATACGCCGATCCGCGCGCCTTTGAGTCCGTCGCGGTCAAGGCTGGCGGCATAGCTCGCCGGAATGTGGGGCGCGCCGGCACTGGTGACAGGGTCGGCCGGGTCATGGCCGGCAATGACATCGAGCAGCCGCGCCGTGTCGGCGACGGTGCGGGTGATCGGGCCAATGGTGTCCTGCGTCAGCCCGCACGGGACCAGCCCCGCCCTGCTGATCAGTCCCATGGTCGGACGCAGGCCGACAAGGCCATTTGCCGACGCCGGCGAGCGGATCGAGTTGACGCCGTCGGTGCCGATGCCGAGCAAGCCGAAGCTGGCGGCAATGCCGGCGGCGGTGCCTCCGCTGGAGCCGCCGGGCGTGCGTGTCAGGTCATAGGGGTTCAGGGTCTGGCCGGACAAGGTGCTGACGGTCTCGCCACCGGACGCCAACTCGTGCAGGTTGGTCTTGCACAGTACGATCGCGCCCGCTTCGCGCAGGCGGCGGATGACAAAGGCATCGTCGGTAGAGAAATTGTCGCGCAGGCAGGCGGCACCGGCAGTGGTTGCCATGCCGGCACACTCGATGTTGTCCTTCACCAGCACCGGGATGCCGTGCAGCGGCGCCAGCGCCTGCGCCGGATTGCGCCCGGCCTGGGCGTCGATCCGTCCGGCCTCGTCCAGCGCGTGCGGATTGCATTGCAGGATGCTGCGCAGGGCGGGACCGTGCTGGTCATAGGCCGCGATGCGGTCCAGGCATGCGCTGGCCAGCTGGCGCGCCGTCAGCCTGCCGTCGCGCATCGCGGCATGCGCATCGGCAACGGTGGCTTCCACCACGCTGAACGGCGCGTGCTGGCCCGGCCCGTCCGGCACCGGTTCATATGAATTTGTCATGAGGGGATCCATGCGCCGGCAAGGGCGCGAAAGGTTGGCGAAGTGAGCGAGAGGGGGGGCTGCGGCACGGTGCCGGCGCCCCGCTTTTCCTGGCTATCGGTTGACCAGCCGGGCGGGTATTGTCCAGATGCAGAAGGCGCCCAGCAGCAGCATCCCGGCGATCATGTAGTACGCGCTGTTGCCGCTCTGGGTCACGTCGCGCAGGTAGCCGATCATGTAGCCGCTGGTAAAGCCGGCGAGGTTGCCGATCGAGTTGCTCATGGCGATGGCCGTGGCTGCCGCCGCGCCGCTGAGGAAGGCCGTCGGCAGCGACCAGAACAGCGGCGTGCAGGTCAGGATGCCGGCTGCCGCGATCGACAGGAACACCAGCGACAGCGCGGTGTTGTGCATCACCCAGGGCAAGGCCAGGAAGCCGATCGCACCCATCATGCACGGGATGATCAGGTGCCAGCGGCGCTCGCGATGCTTGTCGGCACTGCGCCCGAAGAAATACATCGAGACGATCGCCGCCATGTAAGGAATCGCGCTCAGCAAGCCGATATGGAACGGGTCGCTGACCCCGGTGGACTTGATGAAGGTGGGCAACCAGAGCGTGATGCCATACTGCCCCGTGACATAGCAGAAGCAGATCAGGCTGATCAGCCAGACGCGCGGATCGGTGAAGACCTTGCCGACGCGTGCCTGCGGGTCCGCCGCCTTGACATCCTCGGTCTTGGCCAGCTCGAGGACCTGCTTCTCCTCGCCGGTCAGCCACTTGGCCTTGGCAATGGAGTTGTCCAGGTAGTAGAAGCAGAAGCATCCCAGCAACACCGCCGGCACCGCCTCGATAAAGAACATCCATTGCCAGCCGCCCCAGCCGGCCACGCCGGCCATGCTTCCCATCAGGTAGCCGGAGAGCGGGTTGCCGATGATGCCTGACAGCGGCGATCCCATGCAGTAGATGGCCATGATCTTGGCGCGCCGGTGCGACGGGTACCAGCAGGACAGGTAGTACACGATGCCTGGCGTGAAGCCCGCTTCGGCCAACCCCAGCAGGAATCGCAGCGTGTAGAACTGGGCTGGCGTCTGCACGAAGGCGAAACACGCGGAAAGGATCCCCCACGTGATCATGATCCGGCCGATCCAAACCTTGGCGCCGAACTTGTGCAGGGCCAGGTTGCTGGGCACCTCGAACAGGAAGTAGCCGATAAAGAAGATACCGGCGCCCAGCCCGTAGATGGTTTCGCTGAAGCCCAGCTGCTGCGACATCTGGAGCTTGGCAAAACCTACGTTGACACGATCGAGATAAGCGATCAGGAAGCAGACCATCAGGAATGGCACCAGCCGCCAGCTCACCTTGCGATAGGTCGCGTCCTCGAACGACCTGATCCTTTCTCCTGCCTGCAGGGTTGTATCCACAGCGTCTCCTCTCTTTTTTTGTCAGGTACGGCAGTGCTGTGCTGATCCGTTGCGATCAGCCTGGCGGGGGGGCGCTGCGCATGCGCTGCGCCCGCCCCCGCCCCGGATGGAGGTGGCTGCGTCAGGCAGCAGCCTGGAGCGACAGCGGCGTGGTGTGCGCGGCGAGATAGTCCATGGCGGCAGCCGTGCCGCTAGCGACAACCGGCACACCAGAGATCTTCAGGCCCATTTCGCAGCCGGCCAGTGTCGCCATCAGCGTCAGGTCGTTGCAGTCGCCCAGATGGCC
Source organism: Cupriavidus sp. IK-TO18 (assembly GCF_015549295.1). NCBI lineage: Bacteria > Pseudomonadati > Pseudomonadota > Betaproteobacteria > Burkholderiales > Burkholderiaceae > Cupriavidus > Cupriavidus sp. IK-TO18. Next base: position 252,378 of record NZ_JADGMP010000035.1, on the reverse strand, counting down.
GATGCGGAACATGCGGCCCTTGACCTTGCCCAGGCCGGCGCCGAGCGACATGTTGAAGCGCTCGTAGATGTTCCTGCGCACCACGTCGGCATCGATGCCGTCGGGCATCATCACGCCGGTCAGCACCGGGCTGTAGACGGCGGGGTCCGCGCACTGGATCTGCAGGCCCCAAGCCTTGACTGCGCGGCGGCAGGCTTCGCCCAGGCGCTGATGGCGGGCAAAGACGTTGTCCAGCCCCTCTTCCAGGATCATGTCGAGGGCTTCGGACAGGCCATAGAGCAGGTTCGTGCTGGGCGTATAGGGCCAGTAGCCGGTGCGGTTCATCTCGATGATCTCGTCCCAGCCCCAGAAGCTGCGCGGCAGCCGGGCCGTGCGAGACGCTTCGATGGCCTTGGGCGACACCGCATTGAAGCTGATGCCCGGCGGCAGCATCAGGCCCTTCTGCGAGCCCGATACGGTCACGTCCACGCCCCACTCGTCATGGCGGTAGTCGGCCGACGCGAGCCCCGAGATGGTGTCGACCAGCAGCAGCGCGGGATGTCCGGCAGCGTCGATGGCGCGGCGCACGGCGGCGATATCCGACGTCACGCCGGTCGAGGTTTCGTTGTGCACCACGCACACGGCCTTGATCGCATGCGCGCTATCGGCGCGCAGCCGGGCTTCGATCATGTCGGCCTGCACCCCATGGCGCCAGCCCTCCACGCCTGGCAAGCCAAGGAACTCGGGCCGGATGCCGAGGTTCTCGGCCATCTTCTTCCACAGCGTGGCGAAATGGCCGGTCTCGAACATCAACACGGTGTCGCCGGGGCTCAGGGTGTTAGACAACGCCGCTTCCCAGGCCCCGGTGCCCGAAGCCGGATAGATCACCACCGGATGTTCGGTCTTGAAGATCTTCTTGATGCCATCCAGCACCTTCAGGCCTAGCGCGCCGAATTCCGGCCCACGATGATCGATGGTCGGGTAGCTGATGGCGCGCAGGATGCGATCGGGCACCGGGCTCGGCCCAGGGATCTGCAGGAAGTGGCGGCCAGCGGCATGGAAGTTGAGATTGAGCATTTGACTCCTCCGATTGAGTTTTGAATGCAAAATACTTTAGCAGAGGAAATCGTGAGAAATCGGCCTGTCCGAGCTAGCGTTTACCCGCCACAAACCCGGTATTACAAGGGTTTACGCGGGAATTACCCGGATTTTTGAGTTTCCGTGATGTGTCTGCTAGAATCGCATGCAAACGCGCGTAAGGAATTTTGAATGCCAAAAGAAGACGCCCGCGGCCTGGATTCGCCAGCCCCGGTCCTGCCCAAGCTCGAACGCCAGCGCCTTCATGACATGGTGGTGGCGCACCTGCGGACATTTATCGTCGAGGGGGTGCTGGAGCCAGGCCGCAAGCTCAATGAACGGGAATTGTGCGAGACCCTCGGCATCTCGCGCACGCCGCTCAGAGAGGCACTGAAGGTGCTCGCCGCCGAAGGGCTGATCGATATCTCTCCCAATCGCGGCGCGACCGTATCCCGGCTGTCGACGGACGAAATACTGGATACCTTCGAGCTGATGAGCGGGTTGGAAGCCTTGTCGGGCGAACTGGCCTGCGCGCGCATCACCGCTGTCGAACTGGCGGAAATCAAGGCGCTTCACTACGCGATGCTGGCGTGCAGGGCAAACGAAGACCTGCCCGGCTACTACAACCTGAATCACCAGATCCACGACCGCATCAACCTTGCGGCACGCAATATGGCACTGCGCCAGACCTATCTGTCAGTGAACCGGAAGCTGCAGGCACTGCGCTTCCGTTCAAACTACCAGAAGCCGAAATGGGACAGCGCCATCCATGACCACGAAGAGATGCTGGTGGCCCTGGAAGCCCGCGATGGCAAGCGGCTTGCCGCAATCCTGCGCCAGCACCTGCTAGACAAGCGCGATGCCGTGCTGCTGATCCAGGCGGGCGCGGCCAGCGGCATGCCGCAGGCCTAGTACCAAGGCGAAGATCAGGCGCCGTCGTTTGGCGGCTCGCCTCCTCTCCCACGAGACACAGCATTGAACTTGCCGGCATCATCGACGGCTACTGACAAGTCCAGGCCCATGCGTATCGCCCTCCTGAATCCCAATTCCAGCCAGCACATCACCGACCGCATGCTTGCAGAAGCCAGGCGGGCCACCGGCGACGCGTGCGAGATTTTCGGCCTGACCAACGCCGCAGGTCCCGCGGTTATCCGGTCGCGCGTGGACAATGCCGCTGCAATCGATGGCTTGCTGAAAATGGCCCGGACGCTGGATGCCAATGTCGAGGCCGTGATTCTGGGGGTTTCGATGGACACTGCCCTTCATGCATTGCGGCAGATGCTTGAGGTCCCTGTTGTCGGAACGACCGAAGCGGCCCTGGCAACGGCAAGCATGATGGGCGGCAGGATCGGACTGTTGACCGTCGGCCGCGCCTTGACGCCGTTGTACGGAGAACTTGCGGCCTCATACGGCTATGCCGGGCGCGTGGCCGGTATCCGCGGCATCGAAACGGCAGCGCCATACGGCGCCGGACTTGCGCAAGAAGTCGGCGCAATGATGCGCGATGCCATCACTTCGCTCAGCCGGGACGACGGCGCGGACGTGGTCGTCACCGTGGCTGCAGCATTGTGCGGCTATGTCCCGGCGGTTGCCGCGCAGGCAGACGTGCCGCTCCTGGACGGCATCGCTTGTGCCGCCGTGCAGGCAGAGGCGCTCGCAAAATTAAGGCCACGCAAGGCCACCTACGGCAGTTTTGCCGCGCCCGGCCACTGAATCAAATCAGGATGCCGCCGTCTGCACAAGCTCGTCGACGCCAGGCTGTTCTTTCGTCCGGCTCTGACTGGTCTTGTTGACGCTGCCCTCCGGAGCGCACTCGCTCGGCATAACGCCTTGGTTGCGAAGGTGGGCGGCGACCGTCTCGCACCAATTGAGCAACTGGTGCTTGTCGAGATCCGCGACTACGTCTTCACCGAAGAGATTCGAAAGCTCAAGCGCGACTCCTGAAAATTCGGCGCCGTCGTCCCGAATGGTCAATACCCCGTCGCCATCCTGGTCGCACATCTCTATCCTTGTGGCAGACATATCCGATACCTCCCGGAGCTTCGTAACCGTCACTTGACTGGTGGCCGCTACTTCAGGCAGTTGCTCGCCTGGCCGGCGTATCAATGCTAGAGGATCGGCTTCCCTGCGACCAAGGGGAGTAACGGGCCTCGCGGTATTCCGCATGCCCGGGGTGGCTTGGCCGCAAGGATCGCCGGCGCGGCGCTAAATCGACGCAGACTTTTCTTGCATCCGTCCGGATACTGTATATATTTACAGTAACTGTATGGATGAACAGTAGGAGTCTGGCCATGGAACACCTGATCCGCGTGCAAAACGACTACGACCGCCAGGTGCTCGCCTGGCTGCGCGGGCGCATCGGCGATGCCGCGCTGCAGACCGTGGCGCTGCGCCTGGGCCGCGAGCGCAAGCCCTACCTGTCGACGGTCTGCCGCAGCCTGGGCATCCGACCGCCCGGCCGGCGCCAGTTCGCCGCCGAGGCCGCGCGCATGCACCGGACCGTTGGCGACCAGTACCTGGCCCGCATCCGCGAGATCCTGGGCCAGCGTCCGGGCGATTCGGCCAGGGATGCCGCTTGCCGCTAAGTCTCGCCGGCGCGCGACCAGCCCCGCTGCCAATGTGGCGCGGGGCTTATTCTTTTGGTCCGGCCAGCGCACTATCCGCAGCCTTGCCGGCGTGCGACTGACTATGATCAGAGTTATGCGACCGCCCTTGCGCGGCGCTCCGACACAACCACCGGACACTGTCATGAGCAAGATCGGCTTTATCGGGCTTGGCGTGATGGGCAAGCCCATGGCGCAGCACATCGTCGACGGCGGGCATACCGTGTTCGCCCATACCCGCAGCGGCGTGCCGCAGGACCTGCTGGATGCTGGCGTGCAGGCCTGCAGCAGCGCCGAGGAGCTGGCGCGGCAATCGGACACCATCATCCTGATGCTGCCCGACACGCCGGATGTGGAGCAGGTGCTGTTCGGCAAGGAAGGCGTGGCCGACGGCCTTGCCGAGACCGCGGGCGGCGTCACGGTGATCGACATGAGCTCGATCTCGCCGATCGCCACGCGCGAGTTCGCGCGCTGCATCGAGGCGCTGGGCGTTGACTATGTCGATGCGCCGGTGTCCGGCGGCGAGGTCGGCGCCAAGGCCGGCACGCTGTCGATCATGGCTGGCGGCAAGCAGGAAGTGTTCGACCGCGTGCTGCCGCTGCTGCAGCTGATGGGCAAGAACATCGTGCGCGTAGGCGAAGTCGGCGCGGGCCAGGTGGCCAAGGTGGCCAACCAGGTGATCGTGGCCCTGACCATCGAGGCCGTCGGCGAGGCGCTGGTGCTGGCCGCGCGCGCCGGCGCCGATCCCGCGCGCGTGCGCGAGGCACTGATGGGTGGCTTTGCCAGTTCGCGCATCCTCGAGGTCCATGGCGAACGCATGATCAAGCGGACCTTCGACCCGGGCTTCCGCATCGCCTTGCACCAGAAGGACCTGGAACTGGCGCTGTCCACCGCACGCCAGCTGGGCGTGGGACTGCCGAACACTGCCTCGTGCCAGCAGCTGTTCAATGTCTGCGGCGGCCTGGGCGGTAGCGGCTGGGACCATTCCGCGCTAGTGCGGGCGATCGAGCACCTGTCGTCGTTCGCCATCGGCGACACGCCGCCCGCGGCCTAAGCCCAAGCCGCTCTGTCTAGCGTGCATACACCCCCTGGCCCGCATGCCGAGTGCGAACACCATCCTGCTGACCACCCTGGCCATGCTGGCCTTCGCCGGCAATTCCCTGCTATGCCGGGTGGCGCTGGAAGGCACCACCATCGACGCGGCCAGCTTTACGCTGGCGCGCGTCGCCGCAGCGGCAGCGGTGCTGTGGGTCATCGTGGTGGTGCAGCACCGCGTGCTGCGAGCGGACACGGCAGCAAGGTTTCCGCCGCTGGCCGGCAACTGGGTCTCGGCGCTGGCGCTGTTCTGCTACGCCGCGGCGTTTTCGTTTGCCTACCTGCGCCTGGGCGCCGGCACCGGCGCGCTGCTGCTGTTCGCTGCCGTGCAGGCCACCATGACGGGCTACGGGCTGGCGGCCGGCGAGCCGCTGCGCATGCAGCAATGGATCGGCCTGGCGCTCGCGCTTGCCGGGCTGGTATGGCTGCTGCTGCCGGGACTGGCCACGCCGCCGCTGTTGTCGTCGCTGCAGATGATCCTGGCTGGCGTCGCGTGGGGCATCTATTCGCTGCACGGCAGGCGCAATGCCGATCCGGTAACGACCACGGCCGGCAATTTCCTGCGCGCGGTACCGCTGGCGCTGGCGCTGTCCGCGGTGATGCAGGCGCAGCGTTCGCTGGATCGTGCGGGCCTGGTGTACGCGCTGCTGTCCGGCGCAGTAACGTCCGGGCTTGGCTACGTGGTCTGGTATGCGGTGGTGCCGCGCCTGCGCGCGGCCACCGCCGCGACGGTGCAGCTGAGCGTGCCGGTCATCGCCGCGGCGGGCGGCATCGTGCTGCTGGGTGAAAGGCTGACGCTGCGGCTCGCCGTCAGCGCGGTAGCCGTGCTCGGCGGCATTGCGCTGGTGATCGCCGGCAAGGCCCGCGGAGCACGGGTGCTGCGCTAGGCCGCGCTAGGCCGCGCCGGCGTCGATGCGCGCCACCCCTTCGCCGAAACCACCGCCATGGAACACCAGCGGCGCACCTGGCGCTGTGCCATAGGCCACCACCTCGACCACGAACACCACGTGGTCGCCGAGCGAGCGTACCGAGCGGTGCCGGCAGATGAACGTCGCCAGCGCGCCGGCGAGCAGTACCGTGCCGCACGGCCCGGGGCGGCAGTCGACGCCGGCAAAGCGGTCGACATCACGGTCCGCAAAGCGCCGGCACAAGGCCAGTTGCCCGCTGCCGAGCACGTTGATCGCATGGCAGGGCGCGGCGCGCAGCGCCGGCAGGCTGCCGGAAGCGCGCGCCAGGCACCACAGCAGCAGCGGCGGCGCGAGCGATACGGAAGTGAAGGCGTTGATCGTCACGCCCACCGGCAGGCCCTGCGCATCCGCGGCGGTCACCACCGTCACGCCGGTGGCGAACTGCCCGAGCGCGTCGCGCAGCGCGCGCCGTGCCCGGACGTCGTGGCCCATGCCGCCGGAGGCCCCGCCCAGGTCATCGCAGCCGCTGTCGTTGCAGGCCTCGGTGGCAAACGGCAGCGGGGCTGGTGCGGGCATCATTGCGCGGCCTGCCGCACCTCGCCGGGAGGCGCATCGATATCCAGGCCCAGCGCCATGCGCCCCGCATACTCCTGCTGGGCACCGGCCTGCAACGGATGGAAGCGCGCGCCCTGCGCATCGCGGAAGCGGCGCTCCAGCCCGGCGTCGCGATAGAAGCCGGCACCGCCGGCCAGGTCCATGGCCGCTTCCACTGTCGCCAGCACCGCGCGCGCCGCCAGCGTACGCCCGCACATGATGCGGTTGGTGGTCACCGCACCCGGCGCCTGGCCCGCCGCGGCGTCGAACATCGTATCCAGCGCCATGCGCGCGGCTTCCGCTTCGTTGCAAAGGCGGCCGGCCGCTTCCACCGCATGCGCGTTCAGGCGCCGCTGCCGCGCCAGTTGCAGCGCAATGTCGCGCGCTGCCTCGGCAATGCCGACGTAGACCGCATAGATCAGCGGCAACGCGATCATCGAGACCGTATGCATCATCGGATGCCAAACACCTTGCGGGCGGCGCGCGGCGATGGCGGTGTCGGGCACCAGCACGCCTTCGAGCATCACATCGTGCGAGCCGGTGCCGCGCATGCCGAGCGTGTGCCAGTTCGACATCACGCTCACACCGGGGGTCTTCATGGGCAATGCGAAATGCAGCACGGTTGGGCCGGATTCGGGATCGTCATACACCGCGCAGGTCATGAACAGGTCAGCTACCGGCGCGCCGCTGGCGAAGATCTTGCGCCCGTCCACGCGGAAGCCGCCATCGACGCGCGTGGCCTTGCCGCTGCCCTGCAGCCAGTCCGAGCCACCGCTGCCCAGCAGCACCATCTGCTCGCCCGCCACGCGCTTGAGCAGTCCTTCCACCGGCGCCTTCTGGTTGCGCCAGCGCCATGCCGCGGTGGCTACCGGGTGCGTGTGCATGGCAAAAGCCAGCGCGGTCGATCCGCAGTACTTGCCCAGCTCGCGCAGCACGCTGCCCAGCTCCTGGTGCGACAGGCCGGCACCGCCCAGTTCCTGCGGCACGGCGGCGGCAAAGAACCGGTGCGCGCGCAGGTCGTCGTAGTTCGCGCTGACGAACTGCCCGCTCGCGTCGATCTCGGGGGCGCGGGTGTCGAAGGTGCGGCCCAGCGCCGCGGCAAGTGCGAGCCAGTCGGCCTGCGCACCTGCGCTGGCATCGGGGGCGGTAACTGTTTCCATGGTGTTGTCTCCGGCTTGTCTGATCCGTGCCCGGCTGCCGTTGTCCGGCCCGTAGCACGGTGCTAGTATCGGAGCCTGGTCCCCTTGCCCGTATGATCGGGCGTCCGGCTTTCTTGCGCGAAACACCGGATCTGGAGGAAAGTGACCATGGATGCCTTGTCCGACCTGCTGCGCGCCGTGCAACTGAGCGGCGCGGTCTTCCTCAACGGCGAATTCAAGTCGCCGTGGTGCCTGGTGTCTGAAGCGGATGCTGAATTGCGCGCCGCCTTCCTGCCCGGCACCGATCGCGTCGTCTCCTACCACCTGATTACCGAAGGCGTCTGCTGGGCCCGTCTGGTCGGAAGCACGGGGCCGGGCGTGCGCGTCGAGAGCGGCGAACTGCTGGTGGTGCCGCAGGGCGAGCCGCACGTGCTGGGCAGCGACCTGCACCTGCAGCCGGTGCAGTCCGCGCCGCTGGTCGCGGACATGCTGCGCAACAGCCCGGGCGAAGTCATGCGCGTGTCGTACGGCGGCGGTGGCGAGACCACGCGCATGGTGTGCGGCTTCCTCGGATTCGACGACACCATGGGCAACCCGCTGCTGACCTCGCTGCCGCGCCTGTTCAAAGTGGGGCTCGACAACGGCATCGAATCGGCATGGCTTGCCACCGCGCTGGCCTTCGCCACCTCGGAAGCCGCCGAGCCGCGAGCGGGCACCGCCACGGTGCTGGCCAAGCTGTCGGAACTGCTGTTCGTGCAAGCGGTACGGCGCTGCATCGACACGCTACCGGACAACGAAAGCGGCTGGCTCGCCGCGCTGCGCGACCGCTACGTGGGGCGTGCGCTGTCGCGCATGCATGCGCGCCCGGCCTACCCGTGGACAGTGGACGAACTGGCCGGCAACGTCGGCCTGTCTCGCTCGGCGCTGGCGCAGCGCTTTACCGACCTGCTCGGACAGCCGCCGATGCAGTACCTGGCGCACTGGCGCCTGCGCACCGCAGCGGCGGAACTGCGCAGCGGCAACCGCTCGATCGGCGAGATCGCCGGCGCGGTCGGCTATGACTCCGAGGCGGCTTTCAGCCGCGCCTTCAAGCGCGAGTTCGGCCTGCCGCCGGCAAGCTGGCGCCGCAGCCGCACCGACGAAGAACGCGTGGCGGTCACGGCCGCGCACTAGATCCGCGCTCGGAAATTCCCGCGAACGAAAACGGCCCGTGCCTGGAGCACGGGCCGTTGTCCTCTGCGCCTGCGATCGGCAGGCGATTACATTTTCTGCTTGGTGCTTTCCGCCGCGCCTTGCACCTTCTCGCCGCCGCGTTCGATATCCTTGCCTGCACCGGCCATGGTGTTGCAGCCCGTAACCAGCATCACGCCAGCGAGGGCAAACAGTGCGAACAGCTTTCTCATGACGATCTCCTTGCTTCGTGTGGAAGCGGCATGCGCCGCCAGGATGGAATAGCTCGGGATGGCTTGACCGGGCAGCTTCATGCCCAACCGGCAATTGGATCGTAGCAACCGCCAACCGCGCGAAAAGTCGGCTTTCGTCCTACCCCGATGTCAGCCGACGGCGCGACATGTCCACGCGGTGTAGGACAGCGACCGATACCCGCGCGCCGCGGCTTCGCTTAGAAATGTAGGTCCACACCTGTCCACTTCCCGGGAGACCGCCATGACGTCACGCAGCATCCACGTGCTTCCTGCCGCAACCGACAATGACGACAATGACAATGCCGCCCGCGACGGCGAATGGGCCCTGACCATTGAAGGCATGGATGGCATGGATGGCATGGGCGCTGACGAGGAAGCCACGGCGCTGCATTTTCCGACCCAGGAAGCCGCCATCGCCGCGGGCTGGATGCGGGCGCGCCAGGAGGGCGTGTCGCTGTGCATCCATGGGCGCGACGGCCTGGTGCGCGAGCGCAAGATCTACTGCCGCGACCCCAGGGCCATCTCCCGCCTGGGGCATTGAATCCGGTACGGTGGGGCTGGAAACGCCCAGCCCGCTCCCGGCATTCGCTCCCGGCATTTCTCGCCATCGCCGGCAATAGTTCATTGCGCGGTCAACATTGAATTAGATCAACGGCGCAGAAATTGCAGCATGCAATTGACGGGTTCAGTGCCAATACTAAGACCAGGCACTTACAGAGACCCGTCATGTCCCGAATCCTCAGGTTCCGCCCGCTCGACATCTATCCCGACCCGCTCGAGGCCAGGATCGCCGAATTACACGAAATGGCTACCGATGTGCATGCCAGGCAGGCCCGCCGATGGCGCCGCCAGAACGCGGCCGCCGGGGTGGCCGGCGGCGCGGAACACCGGCTTCCATATGGCAATCCGCAAACCCGGCACTGAAGGCCTCCCCATGCTTTGAAAGCCTTCCCTGGACACGCCACAGAATGTGAACAAGTGTCATATCGGGTTGGCAAAGCTATGACCCTTGCGGAAGAATGGATTCCCGCATCCTTATGGCCCCAACGGGTCAGGCGGATGCCCAATCCTCTGACGCAGCGACATGGATCGAACCACCCGGGAATGCGTGCTGGCGCTGATGAACAGCCTGCGTGCCAAGGGGCCCATGCCCCGGCACCGGCTTGCCGCCGCCAGCCGCCTGAGTGCCGCGGAACTGACCCGCGCCCTGAAATCGGCCCGCCAGATGGGCGTCGTCGCTTATGCGGGGGAGCCGGACATGGCCGCGCAGGCCGACAGCTTGCTGGTACTGACCGGCAGGCCGCTGCCGCCGCCGCGCAAGGTCACGCCGGCCGCACGCGACAACTCGCCGCACTTCCAGCCGCTGCTTGACGCCTGGGGCATTGCCCGCCCGGGGCGCCGCCAGGCACCGTAAGAATTGCCTGCGCCCCATGCGCCGGCAGTGCGCTTCTTACAAAAGCAGGTAAAGCGGACACCTGCGGCCAAGCGTTGAACAATCGGCGCACACATGTCGCGGATGCATCGTCCACGCAGCGCGCCCGCCTCACCGTCATTCCCGTAGCGGTGTGCGCCGTTTTCCATCGCGGCAACGCTCCCCGGTCCCCCGGCCCACCCTCCGGTATGGAACTTGCGCGACGCTTGAGGCTTATCCCCCTGAGCGTTCGAAATGTCGCCACCGAATCCGCCTGGCACGGCCACGCAGCCACCGCCGGACACTTCGCATGCATTGCAGGAACCACCCCCGTTCAAGCTGGAACCGGGACGCAACTGCTGGTGCGTCGAACCTTGCCGGCGCTTTGCCATGCTCGTCGACGGGGATGCCTATTTCCGCGCGCTGCGCGAAGCGTTGCCGCGCGCCGAGCACACCATCTTCATCCTCGGCTGGGACATCGACAGCCGCATGGAACTCGTGCCCGAAGGCGCGCAGGACGGCCTGCCCGACGGGCTGCGCGACTTCCTCTGCGCGCTGGCCGACCGCCGTCCCGAACTGCGCATCTACATCCTGAGCTGGGACTACGCCATGGTGATGGCGATGGAGCGCGAATGGCTGCCGTCGGCCAGCGCGCACTGGCAGGCGCACCGGCACCTGTCGTTCCGCCTCGACGGCAACCATCCCCCGGGCGCGTCGCACCACCAGAAGGTAGTGGTGATCGACAGCAAGGTCGCCTTCGTCGGCGGGCTGGACCTGACGCTGCGCCGCTGGGACGACAACAGCCACGCGCCAGGCGCGCCGCTGCGCGTTGCCGAAGGCAAGCCCTATCCGCCCTTCCACGACGTCCAGTGCGCGCTCGATGGCCAGGCCGCCGCCGCGCTCGCCATGCTGTGCGCGGCGCGCTGGCTGCGCGCGACGGGCCGCAGGCCGCGCCCGCCGGCGGCAACCTCCTCGGACCCCTGGCCGCCGAGCCTGGCGCCGGAACTGACGGATGTGCGCGTCGGCATCGCCCGCACCATGCCGGTGTGCGAGGACGAGCCAGGCGTGAGCGAGATCCGCATGCTGATGCGCGATGCCATCGCCTCGGCCCGGCACAGCATCTACATGGAGAACCAGTACTTCAGCTCTGGCGAGATCGCCAAGACGCTGGCCGGACGGCTGGGGCGCGAGGACGGCCCGGATATCGTGCTGGTGTCGCGGCGCAACGAAAGCGGCTGGCTGGAGGCGCACAGCATGGGCGTGCTGCGCGCGCGCCTGTACCGGCGCCTGCGCGCGGCGGACAGCTGGGACCGCTTCCACCTGTACTGCCCGACGATCCCCGGGCTGCTGCCGGAATGCGTCAACATCCACAGCAAGGTCACGGTGATCGACGATGATTTCCTGACCATCGGCTCGTCCAACCTCAGCAACCGTTCGCTGGGACTGGACACCGAGTGCAATGTGGTGGTGACCTCGGGCGGCGACCCGCGCGTGCGCGAGGCCATCGCGGCGATGCGGGCGCGGCTGCTGGGCGAGCACCTGGACGTCACGCCCGAGGCATTCCAGGCCAAGGTGGCCGAAACGCGCAGCCTGCTGGCGGCCATCCGCGCGCTGCAGCAAAAAGATGGCCGCACGCTCGAGGACTATGCGCCGCCGCTGCCGGACGACCTCGATGCCGCGTCGCCGGCCGACCACCTGCTCGACCCGATCGAGCCCATCGACAGCGACCAGGTGCTGGCGGAGTTCGTCAGCCACGAAGCGCGCCCGCGCGTGATGGGCCGGGTCGGCGTGATGGTGGCGCTGGCGCTGGTGCTGGCGGGACTCGCCTTCGCCTGGCGCTATACGCCGCTGCGCGAATGGGCGGATTTCCGCGCGCTGCTGGCCGTGGTCGAGCGCCTGGACGATATGCCCATGGCGCCGCTGGCGATGATGGGGATATACGTCGCCGGTGCCGTGACCATGCTGCCGGTGACGCTGCTGATCCTCGTGACCGTGGTGGTGTTCGGGCCGCTCTACGGCGCCGCGCTGGCGCTGGGCGGCACCATGCTGAGCACCGGCGCGGGCTACCTGGCGGGCCGCCTGCTCGGCCGCAATACCGTGCGGCGCTTCGGCGGCCGGCGGCTGAACCGGGTCAGCCACCAGTTGGGCAGGCATGGCGTGCTGGCGATGGTGGTGCTGCGGCTGGTGCCGATCGCACCGTTCTCGCTGGTCAACCTGGTGGTCGGCGCCTCGCGCATCGGCCTGCGCGACTGCCTGGTGGGCACGGCGCTGGGGATGCTGCCGGGCATCGTGATCTCGGCCTTCCTGGTCGACCGCGTTGCCGCCGCGGCGCGCAACCCGGGGCTGGCGACTTTTGCCCTGCTGGCGCTGGTGCTGTTGCTGCCGGCATCGCTGCTGCTGGTGCTGCGGCGCCGGCGGCGGCGCAATGCCGAACGCAACAAGGCGGAACGGCACCGGCCAGTGAATCAGCAGGACAGCCAACCGGGCAACCAGCAGAACAGCCAGCAGGACGGCGATCAGGACAGCCAGCATGACGACCAGCATCGCGGGCCAGGCGGTCCCGGGCGCCGGATGGCGCGCGTCGCCCACGCCGCGGGCGAGCGCACCTGAGCGTCAGGAGCGGGCGCCGCGCTAGCGCTTGCGACGGTAAGTGGCCTTCATGATCTCGGTCCACTCGCCGTTCTCGCCCTGCATGAACGACGTCAGCGTCCGTTCGTTGTCATCCTTGAAGGCAATTACATCGCGGTACTGGACCGTGCGGCCATTGCCCGAGCAGTCCGGTCCCTCGGCACGCAGCGTCAGTTGCTGGCTGCCCGCATCGAGGTCGCCCTCGTAGACCCAAAGGTGGGTCATCATCGAGCCGATAAAGGTGCCGACGAAATGCTTGCGGGCCGGATCGTAGCCCAGCGTCATCACGGTAGTGGCGGGGCCGCAGCCCGGCATGTCGCCCTGCGCCGTGCCCTGCACCCAAAGCTCGCCGATACCGGTCACGCTCTCGGGGATCTGCCACTTCTGCGCAGGCAGGTCCGGTTCCATCACGGCCTCGCCTTCGGCCATCCATTCGCCCGCCAGCCGTTGCAGCCAGCGGTGTTCCTTCTGTGCTTCGGTCTTCATTCAGGGTCTCCTAGCGTTTGCGGCCACCATCCCCGGCACGGGCATTTGTGGATGCCGTACACATAGACTAGCAAAGGAAATGGACAGCATCCACATTTCTTTGCGGCACGCCGCGAAAGGCGGCACTGCCTGGGCTGTCGGCCGGATTTACTGCGGCAGCCGCACCTTGGGCACCACAAACTGGTTGCCCGGCGCGCGCATGACGTCGCACTGGACCTTGGCCTTGCGCACCGCGCCGTCCTGCGCGAGGTACTCGACGTCGCCCACTACGCTGTACGCGTCTTCCGCGACCTTGCGGGTCTTGGCGCCGACCCACTTGAAGCTGCCGGGGTTGGGCAGCGCGGCCTTGACGGCCTTCATGCAGGCGATCGGGGCTTCGGGGGCCTCGTCGCGCCCGCGCGGCTTTGGCGCTTCATCCCCAGCCTGCGCGGCCTGCACGGTTGCCGCGCAGCCAAGCGACAGCACCAGCACGAGCGCGGCGGACAGGGAACGCGGGGAAAGCGACGAGCGCGGCGAAAGCATCTTGGAGACTCCTGGACCGGGGGGCAAAAACTGCACGGGCGCCACATTTTAACGCCGGCACCCATGCCGGTCAGTCCGCCGGCGCGTTGTAAAAGTTCCCAGGTCGCCACTGGTGCCCGGCGTGCTACAGTGATCCGCGCACCCCGACCTGCCCGCAAGCATGAAAACGCTGTTGATCGTCTATCACACCATGACCGGCGGCACCCGCCAGATGGCCGAGGCCGCCGCCGCGGCCGCGCGCACGCAGGAAGGCGTCGCCGTGGTGCTCAAGCGTGCGGCCGAAGCCGGCCCGGACGATGTGCTGGCCGCCGACGGCTACCTGTTCGCCACGCCGGAAAACCTCGCCGCCATCGCGGGGATGATGAAGGACTTCTTCGACCGCTGTTATTACCCCGCGCTGGACCGCATCAACGGCCGCCCCTACGCCACCATGATCTGCGCCGGCAGCGATGGCCAGAACGCACTGCGCCAGGTCGAGCGCATTGCCACCGGCTGGCGCCTCAACGCCGTGGCGCCGGGCCTGATCGTCTGCACGCACGCGCAGACGCCGGAGCGCATCCTGGCCCCCAAGCAGATCGAAGCGGACGACCTGGCGCGCTGCGCGGCGCTGGGCGAGAGCCTGGCGGCAGGGGTGGCGCTGGGCGTGTTCTGACCGGCCTGGAGCCTGGGCCAGCGTGACTCCCGTCCGGGAACGGGATTTGCACCGCCATGTCATCCGCCCCCTGGGGCGCACCTGCGCGCAGCGCCATGGAAGATCCCGAAGTCACTGCGGCCGAAGCCCGCCGCGATCCCCTGGACAGCACCGCCCGCGGCCCCATGCGCGTGGTCGAGGCGCTGACGCAGACCGCCCTGGTATTGATGGCCGCCACGCTCGCCTGGGTGCTGTGGCGGCGTACCGATGCCTTTGCCTGGTTCGGCTCGCTCGCCCCGGCGGCATGCGCGGCGCTGGCGCTGCTGGCGACGATCGTGGCACTGCTGGGCGTCTGGTTCGGCATACATGCCTGGCGGCGCGTGGGCTGAGGCAACTGCGGGCTGGCGCCACGTGTGGCTAAACCTTACAACGCGGCGGTAAGAATGCCCTCCGCTGCCCGTCCCCGGAGGCCATCGTGGCTGATACTCCCTCTAATTCCCCATCCCCGGCCCGCGCCGGCCTGCTTGCCGTGGTCACCGGTGCCTCGTCAGGCATCGGCTACGAACTGGCGCGCTGCTGCGTGCAGCACGGCTATGACCTCGTCATCGCCGCCGATGAGCCGCAAATCGAAGTGGCCGCCGCGCAACTGCGCGACGAGGGTGCCCAGGTGGAGGCGCTGGTGGCGGACCTCTCCACGCCGGCGGGCGTGGAGCAGCTGTGCGCGGCCGTCGATAACCGCCGGGTCGACGTGCTCTGCGCCAATGCCGGCCGCGGCCTCGGCCACGCGTTCCTGGACCAGGACTTTGCCGACATCCAGCGCGTGCTGGAAACCAATGTGACGGGCACGGTCCACCTGTTGCACCGCATGGGCCAGCGCATGCGCGAGCAGCGCAGCGGACGCATCCTGATCACGGGATCGATCGCCGGCTTCACGCCCGGCACCTACCAGGCGGTGTACAACGCCACCAAGGCGTTCCTGGATTCGTTTTCATACGCGCTGCGGCACGAATTGCAGGGCAGCGGCGTAACCGTGACCTGCCTGATGCCCGGCGCGACCGAGACCGAGTTCTTCGAGCGGGCCGACCTGCTCGACACCAGGATCGCCCAGCAGAAGAAGGCCGACCCGGCCGATGTGGCACGCAGCGGCTTCGATGCGATGATGCGCGGCGAAGGCGAGGTCATCACCGGGTGGCAGAACAAGCTGCGTGCGGCGATTGCCATGGTCACGCCGGCCGACGTGCTGGCCGAGCGGCATCGCCGCATGGCGCAGCCGCGCAGCGAGGCAGACGATCGCTTGCCGCCGGAGGAACCACTTAAAGGAGCAGCAGGAGGAGCGCGCCGCGACGCTTGAGCCAGACGGCAGAGGGGCCGCGCCAGCGGCGCGCCCCTTCTCATCGCATATCGCAGATAACGTGGCAGATCAGATGCGCGTCGTGCCGCCGGTGCTGTCCCGGCCGGCACCCGGGCCGCCGCTGCCCGCCTCCATGCCGCCGCCATAGCTGCTGGCGCTCGACCCGGTCGCGCTGCCCGAACTGCTGACGCCGCTGACATGGCCGCGCCCGCCTGCGGCGGATCCGGTGCGGCGCATATCCCCTGCAGCCTCCCTGACACCCTCGGAAATCCCCGAGACGCCGAACGGCCCGGCCGCGCCCATCCGGATCCCGTTATGGACCTCGCGCACGCCGAATACGTCGTCGGCGATGTCTTCGATGCAGTATTTCTGGTGGCGATCGCGGACATTCCCGCTCAACCGCACCACGCCGCCATCCACGTTGACCTCGACGTCCTGCACGTCGACATGGCGCGCATGGGCCAGCCGTTCGCAGATTTCTTCACGAATACGCTCGTCGCTGCGCTGGTAGCCCTTCGGGCCGACGCGGTCGCGCCCACGCAACGGCTGGCCAGATCTGCCTTCGCCCCGGTCATACTCGCTTAGGTGCGAGGCCATGCCGCCCTGGCGCCCGGTCATGGCCTGGCCGCCGCGGCGGCTTTCGCCCCACTCGTCGCGCACGTTTCCGCCCTGGTCCGGGCCGCTGGCGCGCCACGCTTCATCTTCGTCCCACGGCGCGCGCTGGCCGGAACGCTGCCAGTCTTCGCGGCCACCCTGGCGGCTGCCGTAATAGCCCTGCCCACGCACATCGTCGCCATGGCGCTGGCGGCCTTCGTAGCGCCCTTCGCCATAGTCGCGGGCCGGCCCGCCAGACTGCCCGTAGCGGCCTTCGCCATAGCCGCGCGGGTCGTCCGCGCCTGCGCGGTGCGGCGCCTCATCGTCGCGCCACCAAGAGCTGCTGCCTTGATTCCGGAATGGATGCATGGTTCGTCTCCTGCCGATCGGAACTGCGGAATGGAAACTGCGGCGCCGGCATGCAGCGGCGCCGCACCGCTTGCCTGAGGGCGCAAGTTCCGTTCCACTGCGGCAGGCATGTCGCGCGGCCGCGCGCGGCTTGCAGTTCACGCCGGCGCAAGCCAACGCAAAGGCGGGCGCCCTGTAAAAAGCGCCCGCCTTTGTAAGGCATCCTTGCGATGCCGGAGAAACCCCGGATGTTCCTGCAAGGGACCCGGCCTGGATCCCGATGATGCATCGCCTCAGGCGGCGAGTGACTCCGCAAAGTCCAGCGCGGATCCGCTGCCGTCCTGGTCTTCCTGCATGATCAGCCCGACGCCACGCCGCTTTGCCGCGGCTTTGCCGATATTGACGGCGACGTCCCGATCCTCGCAATGAACCAGGCCCTTGCGTGCACTTTCGACCGTCAGTTCCCAGCCTTGGGGCGTCTGCCTGATGAGGAAGTTCGCAGCCATGGGTCGCTCCCGAGTCGTTTACGTGTTCTTGAAGGGTAGCGCATGGGTGCCACGGCAAAATCGGCGTCCGTCCTATAGCGTGTGGGCACTCCTCCTACACGCCCGGCATGAAAGCGCCTCTTGATTCATATCAGAGTCATAACTAAACGGAGGTCCATAAAATCCATCGCAATTCAGCGAAAACAAACCCGGGAGACGATGGATTTGCGCACTGCCACAACCCCGCCGTCCGCCGCCAGGAGCGTGCTGCATGACGTGGAGCAGACCCAGTTGGCCATCGAACTGATCGGGCTGGGCGCGCGCCTGCAGGTGCTGGAATCGGCGCTGTCGTTGCCGCGCGGGCGGCTGGTCCGGTTGTACAGGGAATTGCGCGGGACATCGCCGCCAAAGGGCATGCTGCCCTTTTCGACCGACTGGTTCGTGACGTGGCGGCCCAATGCGCATGCGTCGATGCTGCTCAATGCCTACCGCTTCATGCGCGACGCCGGCGGGCTGGCGGGTATCCGCGCGCTACTGTCGGGCTACCGCGTCTACCGGGAGCAGCTCTCCGTCACCGGGGAAACCGCGGAACTCAGCTTCACGCGCGCCTGGACGCTGGTGCGCTTCCACGAGAACGGCATGCTGCAGCTGGCACGCTGCCGGCGCTGCGCAGGCGACTACGTGGTCCAGGCGAATGGCCCGCGCCGGCACTACGTTTGCGGCATGTGCATGCCGCCCGCGCGGGCCGGCAAGGGCCGCAAGGCGGCCGCGAGCACGGTGGCCTGAGCGCGCCGGTGGCAGGCATTGTCTCCTGCCGCACTGTCAGCGCCGCCGCGCCCTCCCAAGATAGGCAAGCCAGCCAGACCGGCCAGCCGCGCGCATGCACGCGGTCTTCACGATTGCCTCGGGAGCCCCGCCGATGTTCAGGATCAACCTGCTGTCCCGCATACTCGGCGCCGCTGCGCCCTCCCAGGCCGCCAACGATGCCCACAACCTGGCGCCAGCGCCTGCCGTGCCGCCCGCGCCTGCCGTCACCGCGCCCGCGGCGCCGGCCAACCCGGACCTGCTGGCCACCAACCTCAAGACCCAGGGCGATGCCATGGTGCAGTATGGCGCGCGCCTGCTGGTGATACGGGAACTGCTCGCCGCCCTGGCCGCCGGGCTGCCGCCGGCAGCCCAGGCCGGGGTGGAACGGCGCTTCCGCGTGCGCGTCGACCAGTTGCTGGCGCTGACCGACGACCGGGGCCTGCCGGCGGAATTCCACGACACCCTGCTGGCTGAAATCAACTACTACCTGGGCGAACTGAAGCACTGAGGGCGCAGCGCTTCAGCGGTGCGACAACGCAGCCGCCAAGACTATGCCCCGCCACCGGTGCGTGGCGGACACTTTGTCGACGTTGTAACACCTCGGTACAAGCCAGCTTGGCGCAACGTGCTACAGTGCGCCCTTCGCACCGGGCCAGCGCAACTGTGCGCCTTTGTCCCCGTTCCGACATTTCCGGCGCGCACACCGTGCGCGCCAGGCGTTGCCCAATCGACGTGCCGGGCCGCCAGCCATTCGCTCTTGCCGACCGCGCGCGCCCCGCCCGCCCTCGTCCGCCACCTGCCGTGGCGCCCAATCATCGCTGTGCAGCCGCGCGCCGGAACGCCGCGCTGCCGCCATCGCTCCACAGGATCCTCATGACCCATCGGCTCCGGGCCGCACTTGTCGTCGCTGTCTTCAAATTCTTTGCCGCGCTGCCTTACGGCGTGACCGCGCGCCTGGGAGACGGCATCGGCAAGCTGCTGTACCAGATCCCCAGCCGCCGGCGCCGGATCGTGCTGACCAACCTGGCGCTGTGTTTCCCGGACATGGATGAAGCCGCCCGGCATCGGCTGGCACGGCGTCATTTCGGCCATGTCATGCGCAGCTACCTGGAGCGCGGCGTGCAATGGTTCGGCGATGCGCAGCAGCTGGACAAGCTGATCGAACTGGACAGCCGCATCGACCTGGCCACCTGCACCGGGCAACCGACCATCTTCCTGGGTTTCCACTTCGTCGGCATCGAAGCCGGCTGCATGTTCTATTCGATCCGCCACCCGGTCGCATCGCTGTACACCAGGATGTCGAGCCCGATGCTGGAAGAGATCGCGCGCGCGCAGCGCGGGCGCTTTGGCGCCGAGATGATTCCGCGCAGCGGCAGCGGCAAGCAGGTGGTGCGCACGCTGCGTGCCGGCTGCCCGGTGATGCTGGCGGCTGACATGGACTTCGGCCTGACCGATTCGGTGTTCGTACCGTTCTTTGGCGTGCCGGCCTGCACGCTGACGTCGGCCTCGCGGCTGGCCAGCATGACGGGCGCGCGCGTGGTCCCGTTCACTACCGAAGTGCTGCCCGACTACCGCGGCTATCGCCTGCGCGTGTTCGACCCGCTGGAGGGCTTTCCGTCCGGCTCCGTGGAGGAGGATTCGCGCCGCATGAATGCCTTCCTGGAAAAGCAGATCGCGACCATGCCCGAGCAGTACTACTGGGTCCACCGCCGTTTCAAGAACCGGCCCGCCGGCATGGCGCCGGTGTACTGAGCCGGCGCTAGCCGCCGCCGGCGCGCTGCCACGCGGACTGGATATCGTCCATCAGCCGCGCCAGCTTTGCCGCATAGCGGGCGTTGTCGCGCCTGCGCTCGCTGGCTGAATACGGGAAGCTGATGTTCAGGCCATAGAGCTGCTGGTCGGGGCCGCGGAACGCCGCGCCCACCGCCAGCAAATGCCCCTGCTGGTAGGCGGCGGTGCAAAAGCCGCGTTGCTGCGACTGCCCGATCGCCCGCAGCACGCGCGCCCGCATGGCCGGCCAGGCCTCGCCCTGCCGCGCCGCGATGCCTTCAAGCATGTCCTCGCGCACGCCGTCCGGCTGTGCCCCCAGCCATGCCAGCCCGATCGATGTCAGCTCCATCGGCACGCGCGTGCCCGGCACCACGCGCCGCGTGCGCGAAACGCTGTCCAGGCTATGCCGGATCGAGGCCAGGTACACCATGTCGAGCTTGTCGCCCACCGCCAGTCCCACGTTGACCTTGTCGGCCTCGGCCACCTTGCGCATCAGCGGCAGCGCGATTTCCGCGGCGCGGTTCGCATGGCGGAAGGCATCGGCCAGGCTCAGCACCACCGGCGCGAGCCGGTAGGCGCGTTCGTTGACGTCGTAGCGCAGGAAGCTGGCGTCCACCAGCGAGCGCGTCAGCCGGCTGACGGTCGGCCGCGGCAGGCCGGTGCGCGCCGCCAGTTCCGCATTGGTCAGGCTGGTGGTCCCGACGCGGAAAGCGCGCAGCAGCACCAGCCCCCGTTCCAGTGACTGGCTGCCGGCGGTATCGCGGGTAAAGCGGCCGGTCTGGTGGGTCACGCGGCGCGTCGACACCGCTTCGGGGGCTTCGGGTGCTGTCCGGGCCATCTCCGCATAATTTCAGTAAGCGAAATCCGAGTATAGCGGCGACGCGCCGCAGCGCGAATACTGTGGGCTCCGCCGGCTCTTGCACCGGCCCACAACACAGAGGAGCGCCCCGCATGTCATCCGCCGCCGATATCCAGCTCAGCCGCGACGGCCACGTCGCCCGCATCGTTCTGTCCCGTCCGCCGCACAATTTTGTCGATGCCGACGTGATGCACCGGCTCGCGGACACGCTGCTGGCACTGGACGACGACGCCAGTTGCCGCGCCATCGTGCTGGCCTCCGGCGTCAGCGCCTTCTGCGCGGGCGCCGACTTCAGCGGCGCCGGCCAGGGCGAGATCGCCAACGACCCGGCCGGCTTCTATGTACAAGCGATGAAGCTCTACCGCAACCGCAAGCCCATCGTCGCCGCGGTGGAAGGCGCCGCCGTCGGCGCCGGCCTGGGCCTGGCACTGGTGGCCGACTTCCGCGTAACCTGCGCCGAGGCACGCTTCAGCGCCAATTTCAACCGGCTGGGCTTCCATCCCGGCTTCGGCCTCAGCGTGACGCTGCCGCGGCTGGTCGGCGAGCAGCAGGCCGCGCTGCTGTTCTACACCGGCCGCCGCATCTCCGGCACCCACGCCGTCGCCATCGGCCTGGCCGACGAACTGGTGGCCAAGGCCGAAGTCAACGACCGCGCCATGGCGCTGGCGCAGGAAATCGCCGCCTCGGCGCCGCTGGCGGTGGAAACCACGCGCGCCACGCTGCGCGAGGGCCTGGCCGACCGCATCGCCGAGGTCAACCAGCGCGAACTGGCCGTCCAGCGCGGGCAGTTCCGCAGCGAGGATTTCCGCGAAGGCGTGGCCGCGATGGCCGAGCGCCGCACGCCGGTGTTCCACCGCCGCTAAGGAGCCAACCGTGCCTGGACAACACACCCCTGCCACGCCCGCCGGCCCGCTCGACGGCATCCGCGTGCTGGACCTGACCGCGGTCGTGCTCGGTCCGCTGGCCACGCAGGTGCTGGCCGACTTTGGCGCCGACGTGATCAAGATCGAAGGGCCGGAAGGCGACCTGATGCGCGCCAACGGCGTGTCGCAGCACGCCGGCATGAGTTCGATCTACCTGGCGCTGAACCGCAACAAGCGCTCGGTCGTGCTCGACCTGAAGACCCCCGAGGGCGCCGAAGCGCTGCGCGCGCTGATCGCCGGTGCCGACGTGCTGGTGCACAACATGCGCGTGGCGGCGATCGAGCGGCTGGGCTTTGGCTACGAGGCAGTCGCCCGCATCAACCCGCGCATCGTGTACTGCGTCGCAACCGGCTTCGGCCAGGACGGCCCGCACCGCGACAAGCCCGCCTTCGACGACATCATCCAGGCCGGCTGCGGACTCGTGGCGCTGGGCGCGGGCAATGGCGAGCGTCCGGAATACGTGCCCAGCCTGATCGCCGACAAGACCACCGGGCTGGCGCTGGCCAACGCGGTGCTGGCCGCGCTGCTGCACCGCGAGCGCCATGGCGTGGGCCAGTCGGTCGAAGTGCCGATGCTGGAGACCATGGCCGCCTTCGTGATGACCGAGCACCTGGGCGGCCTGACCTTCGAGCCCGCTCCCGCCGGCGCGGGCTATGCGCGGCTGCTGCAAGGCGGCCGCCGCCCCGCGCCGACGCGCGACGGCTGGATCTGCGCGCTGCCCTATACCGAACGCCACTGGCAAGCCTTCTTCCGTGCGGTCGGCCGCAACGATCTTGCCGACCGCTACGAAGTCGGCGACCGCGCGCAGCGCAATGCCAATATCCGCGCGCTGTATGGCCACCTGGCCGAACTGACGCCCGAGCGCAGCACCGACGAATGGATGGCGCTGTTCGAGTCGCTCGACATCCCCGCCACGCCGATCTACGGGCTCGATGCGCTGGTCGACCATCCGCACCTGCAAGCCGTGGGCCTGTTCCAGGCCACGCAGCACCCAACCGAAGGCGCGTTGCGCGAAGTGCGCCCGGCCGCGCGCTTCTCGGCCACGCCGCTGTCGTTGCGCCGGCATGCGCCGGCACTGGGCGAACACACCGCCGAGGTCTTGCAGGAAGCCGGCATCACCCTACCCGCCGCGCATGCCGGCACACCCGCCGGCGCTCAGGAATAACAAGGAGACACGCATGAATTTCCAGCTCGACGAAGAACACCGCATGCTCAAGGACCTGGTCGCGCGCTTTGTGCGCGAGCAGCTAATCCCGCTGGAGCCGGCGGTGCTGGCCCGCGAGGCCGGGGGCGGGCAGCACGCTCTGCTGCCGGAAGAACAGGCGCGGCTCGATGGCCTGTCGCGCGAGCTGGGCCTGTGGGGACTGGACGCGCCCGCCGAGATGGGCGGCGCCGACCTGCCCGTGGTAGCGATGGTCGGCGTCAACGAGGAACTCGGCAAGACCATCACGCCCTATGACCTGCCGCCGGATTCGCCCAACCTGCGCATGCTGATGCTGACCGCGAACGACGCCCAGCGCGAGCGCTACCTGGACCCGTATGCGCGCGGCGAAACGGTATCGGCCATCGCCATTTCCGAGCCCGGCGCCGGCGGCGACCCGGCCATGATGACCACACGCGCCGAACGCGACGGCGACCACTGGGTGCTGAACGGCCGCAAGATCTGGATCAGCCGCGCGGCGCGCGCCGACTGGACCATCGTGATGGCCGTGACCGACAAGGCCTCGGGCGCGCGCGGCGGCATTTCGGCCTTCATCGTCGAGCGCGGCACGCCCGGCCTGCGCGTGGAGCGCCGCATCCCGATGATCGGCGGCCATTCCACCTATGAAGTCGTTCTGGAAGACTGCCGCGTCCCCGCCACGCAGCTGCTTGGCACCGAAGGCCAGGGCTTTGCGCCGATGCAGGCACGCCTGTCCACGCGCCGCGTGCAGATGGCCGCATGGTGCATCGGCCGGGCGCAGCGCGCCCTCGACATGATCTGCGAATACGCGCCGCAGCGGCAGACGTTCGGCGCGCCGCTGGCACAGCGCCAGGCGATCCAGTGGTGGGTGGCGGACGCCGCCACGCGCATCCACGCCTGCCGCCTGATGACCTACGAAGCCGCCAGCCGCATCGACGCCGGCGAAGAGGCGCGCACGCAGGTCTCGATGATCAAGGTCTTCGCCACCGAAATGGCGTGGGAAGTGATCGACCAGGCGATGCAGACCTTTGGCGCGATGGGCATGACCAAGGAGCTGCCGCTGCAGCAGATGGCCAACGAGACCCGGCTGATGCGGATCTACGAAGGGCCCAGCGAAGTGCACCGCTGGGTGATCGCGCGCGACCTGCTCGGCCTGCGCCGCTGATCTACTGACCACTTTGCACCGGCGGGAACACGCCGGGCTTTTTCGACCGAAAGGAGACACCATGCAACAGCCTTACCGTTCGCGCCGCCGCTTCCTGGGCCTCGTCGCCGCAGCGCTGGCAGGCATCGCACCGCTGCCGGCGTTTGCTGCCGACGATGCCTTTCCCTCGCGCGCGATGCGCTTTATCGTGCCGTTCCCGGCGGGCAGCGGCACCGACACCACCGCGCGCCTGTTCGCCAGGAAGATCGGCGAGCTGACCGGACAGGGCGTGGTGGTCGAGAACAAGCCCGGCGGCAACGGCTTTATCGGCGTGCAGACCGCGCTGAACGCGCCGGCGGACGGCTACACGGTGTTCATCGGCAGCAATTCCACGCTGTCGACCAATGCCGCCACGTTCCGCAAGCTGCCGTATGACCCGCTGACGGATTTCGCGCCGATCACGCTGCTGTCGCGCGGGCCGTGCGTGGTCATCGTGCCGGCCGGTTCCCCCTACCGCACGCTGGCGGAACTGCTGGAAGACGCGCGCAAGCGGCCCGGCGCGCTCAACTACGGCACGGGCTCGATCTCGTACACGCTGTACAGCGAATGGCTCAACGAGCTGGCCAGGATCAAGACCACGCCGGTGCCGTACAAGGGCGCTGGCGATGCGATCAACGGCGTGATGGCGGCCAACGTGGACTTTGCCGTGGTCGATGCCACCGGCGCGATCGAACTGGTGCGCGGCGGCAAGATCCGGGCGCTGGCCTATACCGCGCCGCAGCGCTCGCCGCTGTTGCCGGACGTGCCGTCGATCGTCGAGGCCGGCCTGCCCGATTTCCTGGCCTACAACTGGGTGGCCGCCGCGATTTCCGCCAAAACCCCGCCGGCGGTGGTGAAGCGCCTGCAGGACCTGTTCACGCAGGCCGGCAACGCGCCCGACGTGCGCGAGTACTACACGCGCCAGTCGACCAGGCTGATCCTGTCTTCGCCGGCGGAAATGCTGCAGTACCAGAAGGATGAGATCGTGCGCTGGAAGCGGCTGGCGACGGTGGCCAAGATTCCGCTGCAATAACCTTCAGGGCGCTCAGCAGCTGTGCTCGCGCAGCAGCGTCGTCAGGCGCTGCGCCAGCGGCGACAGGTACGCGCCGGCGCGGGTCAGCACGCCGATTTGCCGGCGCAGGTCCAGCTCTTCGACTTCCAGCGGCAGCGGGCGCAGGCCGTGCTGCATGGCGTCGCCGCCCTCGTTGGCGATGCTCAGCATCTGCGTGCCCTGCATCAGCGCGAACAGCGAGGGGCTGCCGAAATCGATCTCGACGCGCGGCTGCGGCGCCGGCAGGCCGCGCTGGCGGAAGGCGGCGTCGACCTGCTGCCGCAGCGTGATATGCCCCTCCGGCAGCAGCCATTCCTGGTCGGCCAGGTCCGCCAGCCGCAGCTTGCGCCGGCGCAACAACGCGTGGCCCTGGTCCGCTACCACTACCAGCCGGTCGTCGAACAGCGGCTCCACCGCAAAGTCCGTTGACGCCTGCACCGGCGCCACCGCGAGATCGAGCTCGCCCGCGGCCAGCAGGTCCAGCACGTCCCGCGCCAGCCGGCGCCGCAAGCGCAGCCGCGCGACCGGGCGCTCGCGCATCAGCTGCTGGCACGCGCCCAGGATCACGCCGCCCGGAATCGACGGCGAATAGCCCACCCGCAGCACGCCCTGCTCGCCGGTGCGGATGCCGAGCATTTCCTTGATGCCGTCCTCGTATTCCAGCCGGATGCGCTGCGCCCGCTCCAGGAAACGCGCGCCGGCGTAAGTGGCGGTCATGCCGTTGGCGGTCCGCTCGAACAGTGGCAGCCCGGCCTGCGCCTCCACCCGCTGCACCGCCTTGGTCAGGGCCGGCTGGCTGATCCCGAGGGCCTCCGCCGCCCTGCCGATGCCGCCGTGCGTGGCCACGGCGAGGATGTATTCCAGGTCCCGCGTCTCCATTGCCTCACATTCCTGATGGTTATGGCTTTATATCCAGCGCCGCATTGTGGTGATGGGCGTCATCTTACAGACTTAGGCGCAGAGCCGTAGCACAACACCATTCGCATCACGGAGACAGCATGAGTTTCGCGTACTTCCTGCGCCGCGCCGCGCGCTATTGGGGCGACCAGCCCGCCATCCTCTACCAGGACCAGGTGGTGACCTACCGCCAGCTGGAAGAGCGCTCCAGCCGCCTGGCCAACGCGCTGCTGGCGCTCGGGCTGCAGCGCGGCGACCGCGTCGCGGTGCAGGCGCGCAACCGGCCCGAGCTGGTGGAACTGGAGTGCGCGCTGTACAAAGCCGGCCTGGTCAAGGCGGCGCTGAATCCGCGCTTTACCGCCACGGAAGCCAGTGATGTGGTCGAAAACTGCACGCCGCGCGTGCTGATCGCCGGCCCCGGCTACACCGGCTACTCGCGCGCCACGCCGGGTTTTGGCAGCGTGGAGACGTTTATCGCCATCGGTGAAGCACCAGCAGGCTATGTCGGCTACGAATCACTGCTGGCCAACGCCGGCACCACGCCGCCGGACATCGCGCCCGCTGCCAGCGATCTCGCGGTGCTGCACTTCTCGTCCGGCTCCACCGGCAAAATCAAGGCGGCGATGCAGACCTACGGCAACCGCATGGCGGCGCTACGCAAGATGGTGGCCGGCATGGACCGCCCCGCTCGCCCCGGCGACCGGCTGGCGCTGATCGGCCCGGTCACGCACGCCTCCGGCATGCTGATGCAGCCCTACCTGTACCTGGGCGCGACGCTGGTGCTGTTCGACAAGTTCGAGCCCGCGCACTTCCTGGCAGAAGTGGCGCGGCTGCGCATCACGCACGTGTTCATGGTGCCGGCGATGATCAACATGCTGATGGCCGAGCCCTCGCTGGCGCAGGCCGACCTGTCCAGCCTGAAGACGCTGGCCTACGGCGCCGCGCCCATGGCGCCGGCGCGTATCCGCGAGGCGTGGGAGCGCATTGGCCCGGTCCTGTCGCAAGGCTATGGCGCCAGCGAATCGACCTCCGGCGTCACGCGCCTGTCGACCGCCGACCACGCCGACGCGATCGCGAACCACCCCGAGCGCCTGGCCTCGTGTGGCCGCGCGCTGGGCGAGACCGAAGTACGCGTGGTCGACGAACATGGCCGCGAGGTCGCGGCCGGCGAGATCGGCGAACTGGTGATCCGCGGCGAAGACGTGTTCCAGGGCTACTGGGGCGAGCCCGCGCTGACCGCCGAGACCATCGTCGACGGCTGGCTGCACACCGGCGACATGGCACGCGTGGACGACGCCGGCTACCTGTACCTGGTCGACCGCAAGAAGGACATGATCATCTCCGGCGGCTTCAATGTGTACCCGACCGAGGTCGAAGCCACGCTGTACCAGCACCCCGACGTGCTTGAAGCCTGCGTCATCAGCGTGCCCGACGACACCTGGGGCGAGAGCGTCAAGGCCGTGGTCACGCTGCGCCCGGGCCGCGAGGCCAGCGCGCAGCAGCTGATCGCGCACTGCCGCGAGCGCATCGCCGACTACAAATCGCCGCGTTCGGTCGACTTTGTCGCCGAACTGCCCAAGAACGCCAGCGGCAAGCTGGCCCGCAAGATCGTGCGCGAACGCTACTGGCAAGGCGTGGCGCGCCGCGTCAACTAAGGAGCCCGCCTGTCATGTTCGATCACCTGACCAACCCCGTGCTGGTGGAAACCCGCGCCGGCATCCGCCGCTTTATCGACGAGGAACTGCGCCCGCTGGAGCAGGAGCTGGGGCTCGGCTCCGAAGACCCGTGGCCGCGCGAAGTGCTGCGCAAGGTCTGGCGCCGCTCGTACGAACTGGGTTTCTATGCCGCCTGCCTGCCGGAATCGCTCGGCGGCAAAGGGCTGAATATCCAGGAGCAATGCGCGCTCAAGGCCGATCTTGCCGCCAGCGGCTCGACGCTGGCCGCGCATGTGCTGGGCGACCTGGGCGGCCCGCCGCGCGTGGGCAACATGCTCAAGTACGCCACGCCGGCGCAGCTGAAGCAGTACTTCGAGCCGGTCATCCGCGGAGAGAAGTCGACCTGCTTCGCGCTGACGGAAACGCATTCCGGATCCGACGCGCAAAGCATCAAGACCACCGCGGCCGCCGACGGCGACGAGCTGGTGATCAACGGCGGCAAGCACTACATCAGCGGCGCGCCGTTCGCGGACTTCGCCATCGTCATGTGCGTGACGGATGCCACCACGACGCCGCCGGCGATCAGCGCGGTCCTGGTCGACCTGAACCTGCCGGGCGTGACCGTGACCAACGAGTACGTGCCGATGTCGGGCCAGCATATCGACGGCGATATCCGCTTCGACAACGTGCGCGTGCCGCGCGCCAATATCTTTGGCGGCGAGGGCAACGGCTTCAAGCTCGGCATGTCGCGCATCAACGTGAACCGCTTGCTGCACTGCCCGTCGATGCTGGGGCTGGCCATGCGAGCCTATGAGTCGTCGGTGGAATACGCCGGCAAGCGGCGCCAGTTCGGCGGCCCGATCGCGCGCTTCCAGGCAATCCAGCACATGCTCGCCGATATGGCCGCGGCGCTGTGGGCCTGCGAAAGCATGATCGCGCACACCGCGGCACTGGCAGACGCCGGCGCCGATCTGCGCATGAAAGCCGCGGCGTGCAAGCTCTTTGTCTCGGAACGCTGTTTCGAAGTGGCCGACAAGGCGGTACAGATCCACGGCAACGTGGGCGTCACGCGCGGGCATCCGGTCGAGCAGACCTTCCGCAAGCTGCGCATGTTCCGCATCTTCACCGGCACGAGCGAGATCCAGCGCAACACCATCGCGCGCGCGATACTGGAGCCGCTGCAGCAGCAGGCGCAGCCGCCGAAACAGCAACAGGCATGACCGTGCCGGCGGCACGGTCGCCGCCGGCATCAGGACACTACAACAAGACCACGGAGACCTAGCATGAACCGCCGAGAATGGCTCGCCACCGCTGGCGCCGCCGCACTGGGAAGCGTCTTTCTGCCCGCCCGCGCCGCGGCCCCTGCCAACTATCCCAACCGGCCGATCCGGCTGATCGTCCCGTTCATCGCCGGCAGCACGCCGGACAATACTGCCCGCACGCTGTCGGCGGAGCTTGGCCAGAAGCTCGGCCAGCCGCTGGTGGTCGAGAACATGCCCGGCGCCGGCGGCATCATCGGCGCCACCGCGCTGCGGCGTGCCGTGCCCGACGGCTACACGCTGGGCATCCTCGCCAACACGCACGTGATCAACGTGCATATGTACCGCAAGATGCCGTACGATCCGGCGCGCGATTTCACGCCGATCACCGCGCTTTCCGGCGGGCCGACCGCGCTCGTCGTGCCCACATCGTCGCCGTACAAGACCGCGGCCGAGCTGGTCGCCGCCATGAAGAAAGCGCCGGGCAAGTTCAACTACGGCTCCGGCGGCAAGGGCAGCATCGCGCATCTGGCGGTGGAAACCATGCTCCACCAAGCCGGCTGCGACGCAGTGCACATCCCGTACAAGGGCGCGCCGGAAATCATCACCGCCATGCTGACCGGGCAGACCCAGTTCGGCATGCCGGTGCTTGGCACGGCGACCCAGTATGTGCGCAACCAGCAGGTGCGCGTGCTGGCCGTCACCGCCGCCGCGCGCTCGCCGTTCTTCCCGGACGTGCCGACCATGGCCGAAGCGCTGCCGCCCGGCTTTGTCATCGACAACTGGAGCGGGCTGTTTGCACCAGCCAACTTCCCGGCCGAGCTAACCCAGAAGCTCCATGCCGCCGTCGCCGCGCTGCAGAATGCCGGCGTGTTCGACGCGCAGCTCAAGGCCAGCGCGGGCGAACTGCGCCGCAGCGCAACCCCGGCCCAGTTCGGCACGGTCGTGGCCGCGGACAACTCGCGCTATGGCGAGCTGATGAAGTCGATCGGCATGGTCGGCGACCTGGGCTGAGCGCCCTGCTTTCAAACCGGGATTGCAAATGAAACCAGAATGGTCCTGCCTGAAGGACGTCACCATCATCGACGCCAGCCAGCTGCTGCCCGGCCCGCATGCGTGCAACCTGCTGCGGCAACTCGGCGCCGATGTGATCAAGGTGGAGCAGCCCGGCAGCGGCGACTCCATCCGCCAGCTCGGTCCTGCGGCTTATGCGCAGTTCAATCGCGGCAAGAAGTCCATCGCGCTGGACCTGAAAACCGACGCCGGCCGCGAGGCCTTCCTTGAACTGGCGCGCAATGCCGACGCCGTGGTGGAAGGCTTCCGCCCCGGCGTCATGAAACGGCTGGGACTCGACTATGCGGCATTGGCCGCCGTCAATCCGGCCATCGTGCTGTGCTCGGTTTCGGGCTTCGGCCAGACCGGACCGTACGCCAGCCACGCGGGGCATGACCTCAACTACCTGGCGCTGGCCGGCTACTGGGCGACGCCGGTGCAGGTGCACGACAAGGTCTCGCGCCCGCGCGTGCGCGTGTCGGACTATGCCGCGTCAGGTTATGCCGCGCTGTCGCTGGCCGTGGCCATCATGAGCGCGCGGCAGCACGGACGCGGGCAGCATCTGGACGTATCGATCCACGACGCCATCCTGTCATGGACCGCCCACGGCGCCTGGGCAGCGCGCGGCCATGAGGCGGCGCCGCAGGAATCGCCGACTGTGATGCCGGAGAACGACCTGTTCGAGACGCGCGACGGCAGGCATCTGGCGATGGGGATTCTGGAGAACAAGTTCTGGGTCAACCTGGGCGAGGCGCTTGGGGAGGAATTTCCTGCGCTGCGCGATCCGCGATATGCCACACGGGCCGGGCGCTATGGGCACAAGCTGGCGGTCAATGACCTGCTTGCGGCGGTGTTCCGGACGCGCGACCTTGACGATTGGGAGGCTTTCTTCGGACCGCTGGATATACCGTTCTCGCCGGTGCTGGGGGCGGGGGAATTGTTTGAGGATGCGCACATACGGGCGCGAGGGGTGGTGCGGCGCCCAGCAGGAGAAGACGGGATTGCGGTGAACTTCCCGGTCGGGTTCTCCTTAGGGTTGCCAGAGGGGGACGACTTTGTGGCCGGTCTCGGAAAGGGAACGGCGCGCTAAACGGCTCAAAAGAATTCTTTTCGTCACTTTACACCGATACGAAGCGCTGAGCCCTAACGGATTAGCGAGAATTATTGCTCGGCTATAATTATTGGAATCCAATAATTTCCAATAAGTGCGCCATGACAAACATCTATCGTCGCCCGGCCCTTGCAAGCCAGATGTCGAAGCAGTTGCTCCACCCCGGCGTGCTGGACGAAGGGCTGCGGTCAGGCTTATTCCTGTCGGGCTTACGACGCACCGGAAAAACGACGTTTCTTATCAACGACCTCGTTCCAGCCCTCGAGGCCGACGGTGCGATCGTTATCTACGTTGACCTCTGGAGCGACACTCAACGCAGCCCTGCGTCCCTCATCCTTGCCGCGGTAAAGAAGACGCTTGCCGAACTGGAGCAGCCGGGCTCCGCCGCCCTCAGGCAGCTCAAGCGCGTGTCGGGGGCCGACCTTGGCGCCTTTGGCCTCAGATTCGGGTTCAAGCTTGAAAGCGTTGGCGAGCCCGGCGGTGCCACGCTGGCCCACGCCCTTGCCGAAGTCGTCGACAAGGCCAAGACCAACTTGGTCCTGATCGTGGACGAGGTCCAGCACGCCATCACCTCCGACGAGGGCAATCGTATGCTACTGGCACTCAAGGCAGCCCGCGATGCCGTCAATCCACGCCCCAATACGCCTGGCTACTTCATCTTTGTAGGCACTGGCTCGCACCGGGCGCTGGTTGGCGAACTGACAGCGCGCCGCAACCAGGCCTTTGCAGGGGCTACCTCGGTCTCCTACCCCGTGCTTGGTGAAGACTACATCGCACATCTGCTGGAACGCTTGTCGGCAGAGGGATTCAGCGCGCGTCCATCGCTGGACGTTGCCGTCCAGGCGTTCCGCGCACTGGGCAACCGGCCGGAAGAGATGATCAAAGCCTTGCGGCAACTGCATTTCCACTTGCCCCCAGGCAGCAATCCGGACGAGCACCTGCCGGTCATCGCCAACACGCTCCGCTCGACCGCTGCCGACCTTGAACTGATGAAGCTCGAACAGCTGGGTGGACTGGCTACCGCGATTTTCGATCGCATCGCCTGCGCAGATGGTGACGCCCGCGGCTTGTTCTCGGCCGAGTCCGCCGCGGCATACTCCGCTGCCCTGGGACGTGAAGTCCGAATCGAGGAAGCACAGCCTGTGGTCAACGAGATGATGGCGACGAACCTGATCATGCGCAAAGGGCACGGGATCTATGGCGTGACTGACCCGTTCGTGCAGGAGATCTGGCTGGAGCGCAAGTCGCTTGAAGGCAAGCTGTAGCGGGAAGCAAGATAGCCGTCGCCTTTCACAGCTCGCCTTCATCGCAATTCGTGCCGGCACTGGCCGGGTGGAAACCAGCAGAATTGTCCCTGTCCGCTACTGCCCTTCCTTGCTACTTTTCTCAAAGTCAAAGGGGCCGATTGTGCCAAGGGGAGTCAGAGCATGAAGACCATCGGACTGATCGGCGGCATGAGCTGGGAGTCGTCCGCCGAGTACTACCGGCTGATCAACCAGGACATGAAAACGCGGCTGGGCGGGCACAACAATGCCCGCAGCCTCATGGCCACCGTCTGCTTCGAAGAAATCAAGGCACTGCAGCACGCGGAGCAATGGGATGAGCTTGGCCGGCTCATGCAGCAGGCCGCGCGGCAGGTCGAGGCCGGTGGCGCGGACTTCGTGCTGTTGTGTACCAACACCATGCATCGCGTGGCGCCGGCAATCGAGTCAGTGCTAAACGTGCCCTTCATCCATATCGTCGACCCGACGGCGCACGCGTTGCGTCAGGCCGGCATCCGGCGCGTCGGCTTGCTCGGAACCCGCTTCACGATGGAGCAGGATTTCTACCGCGGGCGGATGCGCGAGCTGCATGGCATCGACGTCTTGGTGCCGGAGCAGGCCGATCGCGAACGCGTGCACGATGTCATCTATGAAGAGTTATGCCACGGCATCGTGCGAGATGAGTCAAGGGCCGAATACCAACGCATCGTCGCCGCGCTCGCGGCGCAGGGCGCCGAAGGCGTGATCCTCGGCTGCACGGAAATCACGCTGCTGCTCAGGCAGTATGACGTGGCGTTGCCGGTGTTTGATACCACGGCGCTGCATGCGCAGGCTGCGGTGACGCTGGCGCTCGGCTAAGCGGCCCTGCCCTATCTTGAGCGATTTCTGAGGTGCTGGCCGGCGTGATCCCAGCACGCCTGCTGCGCCAAGTATCGCCTTTCTGCCCTTCTCCATCGCCTGCACCGGTTTCAGGACTCAGCGATTTCCTAGCGAGCCGCGTTCCTGCAAGCTTCGCTTTCCCAATGGGAATGCGACATCTCTTATCGCCTTCGTGGCGCATCCACGAAATACTGGTTGCGTCATCGGATTGCCGGTGACCGGGCGTGGAAACCCGAGCAATTGACGCGAACAGACGTTGCCGCACCAATGGGCAACGTCTGTGTACTCGCACGGACCGATTGGCTCCATGGCGGGTCGAGCGGGGCAGCCGCAAGGCTGGGCCGGTTTTTCGCGTTCTTCCGGTATTTCCACCCTCGCTTTTGACCCGCCGCCCTCACTGACTTGGGTGGCGCAACCACTTAGTGAGGTGTCATCCATGACGATCGAACCAGTCGAAACCAGTGTTTCCCTGCATCAAATCCGCGCCGGCATTGAAGGCGTGCTCGCGCTTTTGGAACAGCTGAGCGTACGTTCCGAAGAGTGCTTCAGCGCGCTATGCCTGCTGGGGATGGTGCAGGCTAAGCTGGCCGAGTTGATGGACGCGGACCCGCTCACAGCGTAGCGGCGCATGCGTTGGCGGCGCTTCGGCATCCGCCAGCGCATAACCTCAAGCTTGACGACAACAACATGACCACGACCAGCGCACTCCCCGACAGCCAGGCATACGCGCTCATCCAGCGAGAAGTCGTGGCATTGCTGGAATCCGCGCGAGGTGCAGCCGCAAGAAGCGTGAACGCCCTCATGACCGCTACATACTGGGAAATCGGCCGACGCATCACCGAGTTCGAACAGGCAGGACAAGAACGCGCCGGGTATGGCGACGCATTGCTCGGACGTCTGGCATCCGACCTTTCCTCCCGGTTCGGCCGAGGCTTCAGTAGGCAAAACCTGCAGCAGATGCGCACCTTCTACCAATTTTGGCCGGCAGAGAAGATTTGCCAGACACTGCCTGGCAAATGTGTGCACGAAAAGCCACTTCACCTTACCGTCCTGCGCAGGCCTTCCGTCTGCCCTGGTCCGCCTATGTGCGCCTGATCTCAGTCAAGAGCCACTACGCGGGACTTCTACGAAACCGAGGCATTACGCTGTGGCTTGTGGATCTCAAGGTTGGTAAGTTCAGCTATGCCGACGCAGGCCAAATGCACCTTTACCTGAACTATGCGCGCGAGAATTGGATGAAGCCGGGGGAGAATCCCCCGGTTGGTCTGATTCTGTGCACGGAACTGGGCGCCTCGGAAGCGCGCTACTCAATCGAAGGTCTGTCCAACACAGTGTTGGCCGCCGAGTATCGGACTGTACTACCCGATGAACGATTACTTGCCGAGAAGCTGGATCAGACGACGCGAGCTGGAAGCCCAGCATAGCGTCAGCAGGATAGAGAAGACCGCAGCCTCCTGACCATGGGGCCCCTCCGTCCGTAGCTACTCAAGGCTTATCCACGTAGTCTTCAAATCGGTGTACTTGTCCAGCGCATGCAGCGACTTGTCCCGACCCGACCCCGATTGCTTGACCCCGCCGAACGGCACCGTGATATCCCCATCCATATAGCAGTTGACCCACACCAGTCCAGCCCGCAGCCGCCGCGAGACCCGGTGCGCACGCGACAGGTTGGCGGTCCACAACCCAGAGCCCAGCCCATAAGGCGAATCGTTGGCCATGCGCACGACTTCGTCCTCCGTGTCGAACACAGTCACGGCCAGCACCGGACCGAAGATTTCTTCGCGCACGATGCTGAGCGACTGGCTCGGGCATTCGAAGATGGTGGGCTGCAGGAAGTAGCCGCCGGTGTCCGTGCGGACGCGTTCGCCGCCCAGGCGCAGCCGCGCGCCTTCGCGTTGGCCGCCGTCCACGTAGGACATCACGCGGTCGAGCTGGCGCGCATCGACGATGGCACCCATGGAGGATGCCGGGTCGAGTGGATCGCCTGGCTGCATTGCTCGGGCATACGCCTCCAGCTTCTCCATGAACGGCTCATAGATGGCGCGCTGGACATAAAGCCGCGAGCCGGCAATGCAGATTTCACCCTGGTTGTTGAAGATGCCGATGGCGGCCGCCTGCGCGGCACGGTCGAGGTCGGGGCAATCGTCAAACACAATGTGCGGCGACTTGCCGCCGCATTCGAGCCAGACACGCTTCAGGTTGGACTGGCCGGAATATTCCATGAAGCGCTTGCCGGTGGCCGTGGAGCCGGTGAAGGCGATGCAATCCACGTCCGGATGCAGGCCGAGCGCCTGCCCGGCCTGTGCGCCCAGTCCGGGCACGACGCTGAAGACACCGGGGGGAATGCCAGCTTCCGCGGCCAGCTCGGCGAGCCGCAGCGCGGTAAGTGGCGACTGTTCGGCAGGCTTGAGGATGACGCTGTTACCCGCAGCCAGCGCAGGCGCGACCTTCCAGCTCCCCATCAGCAACGGATAGTTCCACGGCACCACGGCCGCCACCACGCCGAGCGGCTCGCGCGTGATGGTGGCGAGCACGTTGCCGCCGGTGGGGGCGATCTCATCGTAAATCTTGTCGATGGCTTCGGCGTACCACGCGAAGGTGCGCGCCGCTTCCGGAATGTCGTAGGCCAGCGTATCGCCGATGGGCTTGCCCATGTCCAGCGTTTCCAGCAGGGCCAGTTCCTCGTGGTGGGTTTCGATCAGCGCGGCCAGCCGCAGCAGCACGGCCTTGCGCTCGCGCGGTGACAGTCCGGACCAGACGCCTTGTTCGAAGGCCTGGCGCGCCGCCGCGACGGCACGGTCGACGTCGGCCGCGCCGCATGCCGCCACCTTGGCCAGCACCGCGCCGGTGGCGGGGTTGATGGTGTCGAAGGTGGCACCGTCGGCGGCATCGGTCCATGCGCCGCCGATGCAGGCACGGCTTTGCGGGCGCAGTGCGGCTGCCCGGGCCTGCCAGTAAGACAGGTCGCGTGTTTCGCTCATGGGGTTCCTCGTTTGGTTGACAGGGCCGCGGGCGACGGCAGCGTCTGCGTCAGGCCAGCGACCACGATCAGGGCGATGCCGGCCAGCGCCAGCGCGTCGGGCCAACGGCCGAACCACAGCGCGCTGTAGAACAGCGCCAGCAGCAGGTGGAAATAGCTCAGCGGCGCCAGCCGCGATGCCGGGGCGCGCTGCAGCGCCAGGATCAGCAGCACCTGCGCCGCCGCGCTCATCAGGCCCATGGCCAGGATCGCCAGCCAATCGGCCAGGTCGGGCCAAACCGGGGGCGGGAAGAACGGTGCCGGCACGCCGGTGGCGACCATGCAGATCAGCGCGGCAAAACCGTATTGCACGCGCGCATCGACCTGCCCCGCCATGCGCCGGGTCAGCAGTTGCAGCATGGCGTAGGCCAGCGTGGCGGCCAGCATCAGCACGGTACCAAGCCACGACACCGCGCCGCCGGGGCGTACGATCAGCAGCATCCCGCAGAAGCCTGCGCCTACCGCCAGCCACTGGCGCGAGCCGACCTTCTCGCCCAGCATCCACGACGACAGGCCCACCACCATCAGCGGCGCCATGAAATAGATGGCGGTGGCTTCGGCCAGCGGCATCCACAGCAGCGCGGTCATGAAGCAGGTGCCGACCACCGCGAGCATCAACCCGCGCAGCAACAGCAGGCCGCGGTGCGGGGTGCGCCAGAAGCGGATCTGTCCGCGCAGTTGGCCGGACATAGCGAGCATGGCCACTGCTACCGCCAGCGTGGCGCCGTAGCGCACCGCGTTGAGAAACGGCGCGGGATAGCGGCCGACCAGGTGCTTGGCGGTTGCGTCCACGGTAGCGAACAGCGTCACCACGCACAGGAACAGCAGCCCGCCACGCCACCAGTCGGGCGCGCCGTGCGCCGCGGCGGTCATGCGCCCGCCTGCGCGACCATCGCGCCGAGCAGCACGTTGGCGCCGGCTTCCAGGTGCTCGGGCCGGGCATCTTCCACTTCGTTGTGGCTGATGCCGTCCTTGCAGGGCACGAAGATCATCGCGGTCGGGGTGACGCTGGCCATGTACACCGCGTCATGACCAGCACCGGTGACGATGTTCTGCTGGCTGTAGCCGCGCGCCACGGCCTCGCGGCGCACATGGTCGACCAGTTCCGGCGCGAACGGCGTCGGCGGGAAGTACTGCACGTCTTCGACCTTCACGTCGAACGTGGCACCAGTGGTCTGGCCCTGCGCCAGCGCCTCGCATGCGGCGCGGAAGCGGGCGTCCATCTCGGCCAGCTTGCCGGCGTCTTCATGGCGCAGGTCGACCGTGAATTTGACCGCGCCGGGGATCACGTTGCGCGAGCCGGGGTGGAGATCGACCACGCCCACCGTACCGCGGCCGTGCGGCGCGAAGTCATGCGCGATGCGAACCACTTCCTGCATCACGTGGGTGGCGCCATAGAGCGCGTCGCGGCGCAGCGGCATCGGCGTGGGGCCGGCGTGCGCTTCCATGCCGGTTACGGTCACGTCGTACCAGCGCAGCCCCAGCGATCCCGTGACCACGCCGATTACGTTGTCCGCCGCTTCCAGCACCGGGCCCTGTTCGATATGCGCCTCGAAATACGCCCCCACCGGCCGCCCGCCCACCTCGTCAGGACCGGCGTAGCCGATCGCCTGCAGTTCGTCGGCCACGCGCTTGCCTTCGGTATCGGTGGCGTCCAGCGCGGTCTGCAGCGGGAAAATCCCGGCGAACACGCCCGAGCCCATCATCACCGGCACGAAGCGCGTGCCTTCCTCATTGGTCCAGATGGCCAGTTCGAGCGGCGCTTCGGTGGTCACGCCATAGTCATTGAGCGTGCGCATGACTTCCAGCCCGGCCAGCACGCCGAAGCAGCCGTCGAACTTGCCGCCGGTCGGCTGCGTATCGATATGGCTGCCGGTCATCACCGGCGGCAGCGCATCGTTGCGCCCGGCGCGGCGGCCAAAGATATTGCCGACGCGGTCCACCGTCACGGTCAGGCCCGCGTCGCGCATCCAGCCGCACACCAGGTCGCGGCCCTGGCCGTCGAGCGCGGTCAGCGCCAGGCGCGCGTTGCCGCCCTTCGGCGTGGCGCCGATCTGCGACAGGTCCATCAGCGATTGCCACAGGCGCTGGCCGTTGATGGCGATCTTGCTAGTCATTGCAGTTCTCCTGGTATTGGTGATTGCACCATTCAGCCTTATGCGGTCGCAGGTGCGAAACCCGCCAGGAATGCATCCAGCCCGCGGCCGATCGCCTCGACCTCGTAGCCGCCCTCCTGCACCACCACCGTCGGCAGGCCCAGCGCATGGATGCGCTCGCCGATGCCGCGGTAGCCATCCATGCTGACCTTCAGGACGCTGATGGGATCGTTCTCGTAGGTATCGAAGCCCAGCGCCAGCACCACCGCCTGCGGGCGATAGTCGCGCAGCGCGTCCAGTGCGCCGTCCAGTGCCGACAGGAACTCGGCGTCGCCGCTGCCGTGCGGCAGCGGGAAGTTGAGGTTGTAGCCATAGCCCGCGCCATAGCCGCGCTCGTTCGCATAGCCCGTGTAGAACGGGTAGTAATCGGCCGGATCGGCATGCAGCGAAATCGTCATCACATCTGAGCGGTGATAGAAAATCTGCTGGGTGCCGTCACCGTGATGCGCATCGACGTCGAGCACCGCCACCTTGCCGAAGCGGGCCAGCAGCGTTTGCGCCGCGATGGCCGAGTTGTTGACATAGCAGAAGCCGGCCGCGCGGTCGCTGTGGGCGTGGTGGCCGGAGGGGCGGCACAGCGCATAGGCCATGCCGGCGCCGTCCTGCCGCTCGCACACATGGCGGGCCGCCGCGACCGCGCTGTGCGCGCCGCGCAGGATCGCGCGCCAGCTGTCCGGCCCGAGCGGGCAGCTGAGGTCGCCCAGGTAGTAGCCGGCCTGGGCGATCACCGAATCGTTGGGACACACGGGACGGCGCGGCTCGCCGACCTTGCCGTTGTGATACGGCGATAGATTGGGCAGGACTTCGATGCCGGGCTCGAAGCCGGGTCGCGCCAGTTCCTGCCAGCGCGCCCAGGCGCTGGCGAGGAAGTCGAGATAGGCCGGACTGTGCACCGCTTCCAGCGGCGCGCGCCCGCAATCGGGTGGCGCCGCCAGTTCGATGCCGCGCGCGGCGAGCGCGCGCTGCAGTGCCGCCGCGCGGGCCGGCACGTCGGTCGGCGCGCACAACCGCCCCGCGCGCATGAACTGGCGGGGTTCGTGCAGCAACTGATCATCCGAGAAGAAGGCACGCATGGTGTAGGTAGGTTGTAAAAGGAAGCGCCGGCTCAGCCTGCCGCCTGGCGCGCCAGTGCCGCCGCGCGGATGCCGGACAGGGTCATGCCGGGCGCGATGCCGTCGGGGTCGTAACGCAGCTCCAGCAGCGCCGGCATGCTGTGCGTACTGGCAAAGTCGAGCGCGCGATCCAGCGCGGGGCCGAATTCGGCGTCGCTCGACACCACCTCACCGTAGCCGCGGTAGGCGCGCGCCAGTTCGGCGAACTCCGGGTTCTCGAAGCCCAGCGCGATGGTCCGGCCGGGGAATTCGCGTTCCTGGTGGGCGCGG
The DNA here is from genome assembly GCF_015549295.1 of Cupriavidus sp. IK-TO18. NCBI lineage: Bacteria > Pseudomonadati > Pseudomonadota > Betaproteobacteria > Burkholderiales > Burkholderiaceae > Cupriavidus > Cupriavidus sp. IK-TO18. The sequence continues at coordinate 212,657 of NZ_JADGMP010000035.1, read as the reverse complement.
ATCGTGCCCCAGATGCCGTTGTTGAACACCAGCACCACGATGCCGAGGCGGTACTGCATGGCCACGCCCAGCTCCTGCAGGTTCATCTGGAAGCAGCCGTCGCCCGCATAGCAGACCACGGTGCGTTCCGGATGCTCCAGCTTGGCCGAGATCGCCGCCGGCAGGCCATAGCCCATCGAGCCGACAGTCGGCGCCAGGCTGGTGCCGACGCCCTTGTAGCGGTAATAGGTGTGCGGAAAGACCGCGTAGTTGCCGGCGCCGACGGTAATGCAGGCATCCTCGGGCAGGCGCTCGCGCACAAGACAGGCGGCCTGGTTCAGATTCAGCGGACCTGGCGCGGGCAGCGCCTTCTGGCTGTCGAGGTAGTCGCGCCGCGCGCGCTCCACCAATGCCGCGCGGTTGTGTTCGCGCGCCGGGCGCAGGCCGTCCACCGCGGCCGCGAACGAGACGACGTCAGCAACGACAGGCACCTCCGCGCGGAACACGCGGCCCAGCTCCTCCGGATCGGGATACACATGCACCAGCCGCTGGCGCGGCAGCGGGCTTTCCACCACGGTATAGCCCTCGGTGGTGGCCTCGCCCATGCGGGTGCCGACGGCGATCAGCAGGTCCGACCCGCGGATGCGCGCGCGCAGTGCCTCGCCCATGCCCCAGCCGACATGGCCGGCATAGTTGGGATGGTGGTTGTCGAAGCACTCCAGCCGGCGCCACGCCAGCCCCACCGGCAGGCCGAAGCGTTCGGCAAAGCCTTCCATCTGCCGCATCGCCTCGGGGGTCCAGCCGGAGCCGCCGATCATCAGGAAGGGGCGCTCGGCCTGTTCCAGCATCGCGGCCAGCGACGCCAGCGCGTGCGGCGCCGGAGCCGAGTGGCTGCGCACGTAGCGCGGCATGTCGGCCACGGTGGCCTTGCCCCACAGCGTGTCCTCCGGCAGCGCCAGCACCACCGGGCCGGGCCGGCCGCTGGTCGCTACCGCGAAGGCACGTGCGATGAACTCGGGAATGCGGTCGGTGCGGTCGATCTGCGCGACCCACTTGGACATCTGGCCGAACATGCGGCGGTAGTCGATTTCCTGGAAGGCTTCGCGCTCGTAGAAGTCGTTGCCCACCTGCCCCACGAACAGGATCATCGGCGTGGAGTCCTGGAACGCGGTATGCACGGCGATGCTCGCATTGGTGGCGCCGGGGCCGCGCGTGACGAAGCAAACGCCGGGCTCTCCCGTCAGCTTGCCGTGGGCTTCGGCCATGTAACCGGCACCGCTTTCCTGGCGGCAGACGATCGGCGTGATCGCGTCCTGGTGGTCGTACAGCGCATCGATGCACGGCAGGTAGCTTTCGCCCGGCACCAGGAACACGCGCCGCACGCCCTGGATGCGCAACTGCTCGACAAGGATCTGCCCGCCATTGCGCTCGCGCAGGTTGTGGTTGGCTTGGCTCATTGGCAACCTCCTCCGCCCGCGGCGCCGGCCGCCGGCTTGATCTCGATTTCCACGAACACGCATTCGCCTTCGTGGGCATTGATGACGTTGTGCTCGACCCCGGCTGGGCGGTAATAGGCCTGGCCGGCAACGAGCTGGCTGGTGGCCTCGCCAGCCGGCGTCTGCAGGCGCAGCGCCCCGGTGGTCATCGGCACCACCACGTAGTCGTAGCCATGGCGATGCTGCCCGGTCTCGGCGCCGGGCGCGAAGCGCCACTCCGTCACGATCACGCGTTCGTTGTCGACCTGCACGGTGCCGACGGCCCTGGGCCGGTCTTGCGGCGCGCTCACCGGTCCACCCCGCCCATGCACAGGTACTTAGTCTCCAGGTATTCGTCGAGGCCGTACTTCGAGCCCTCGCGGCCCAGGCCCGACTGCTTGACGCCGCCGAACGGCGCCACCTCGTTGGAGATCAGGCCGGTGTTGATGCCGACCATGCCGTACTCCAGCGCCTCGGCCACGCGCCAGACGCGGCCGATATCGCGGCTGAAGAAGTAGGAGGCCAGGCCGAATTCGGTATCGTTGGCCATCGCGATTGCTTCCTCGTCGGTGGAGAAGCGGAACAGTGGCGCCAGCGGGCCAAAAGTTTCTTCCCGGGCCACGCGCATGGCGGGGGTCACGTCGGCCAGCACCGTCGGTTCGAAGAACGTGCCGCCCAGCGCATGGCGCTTGCCGCCGGTCAGCAGGCGCGCGCCCTTGCCGAGCGCGTCGGCGATATGCGACTCAACCTTGGCCACTGCGTCCTCGTTGATCAGCGGGCCTTGCAGCACGCCCGGCTCAACCCCCTGACCGACCTTCAGCTTTGCCACCGCAGCCACCAACTTCTCAGCGAACGCGTCATAGACCTTGTCGTGCACATAGAGCCGGTTGGCGCAGACGCAGGTCTGGCCGGCGTTGCGGTACTTGGAGGCAATGGCGCCCTCCACCGCCGCGTCCAGATCGGCATCGTCGAACACGATGAACGGTGCGTTGCCGCCGAGTTCCAGCGAGAGCTTCTTGATGGTGTCGGCGGACTGTCGCATCAGGATGCGGCCCACCTCGGTCGAGCCGGTAAAGCTGAGCTTGCGCACCACGGGGTTGGCAGTGAGCTCGGCGCCGATTGCGATGGCGTCGCCCGTGATTACGCTGAACAGGCCCGCCGGCAGCCCCGCGCGCTCGGCCAGCACGGCCAGCGCCAGCGCCGACAACGGCGTGTCTTCAGCCGGCTTCAGGACCATGGCGCAGCCCGCGGCCAGCGCCGGGCCGGCCTTGCGCGTAATCATCGCGAGCGGGAAATTCCACGGCGTGATCGCCGCGCACACCCCGACCGGCTCCTTGACCACGACCAGCCGCTTGTCGTTGGCGGGCGTGGCCAGCACGTCGCCGCTGACGCGCTTGGCTTCCTCTGCGAACCATTCGAGGAAGGAAGCGGCATAGATGACTTCGCCCTTCGCTTCCGCCAGCGGCTTGCCTTGCTCGGTGGTCATCAGCAGCGCGAGATCGTCGGCATTGGCCAGCATCAACTCGTACCAGGCGCGCAGCACCGCGGCACGCTCGCGCGCGGTCTTGCGGCGCCAGTTGGTCTGTGCCGCCTGCGCGGCGTCGATGGCGCGGCGGGTTTCGGCCGCGCCCATGCTGGGCACGGTGCCGATCAGGGCGCCGCTGGCGGGATCGGTGACGGTGAAGGTCGCGCCGCTGTCGGCGTCCTGCCAGTTGCCGGCGATATAGGCCTGCGTGCGCAGCAGGCCGGTGTCCTTGAGTTGCATGGGTAATCTCTGTGGAATCAATGAAAGGGGACAGGTCAGCGCGTCAGTGCCTCGGCCAGGATGTCCAGGCCTTCGTTCATCACTGCGTCCTGGATCGTCAGCGGGAACAGGAAGCGGATCACGTTGCCGTACACACCGCACGACAGCAGCAGCAGGCCCTTTTCCAGCGCGCGGTTCTGCACCGTGCGCGTAAAGTCGGGATCGGGGCTGCCGTCGGCCTGGCGGAATTCCACCGCCACCATTGCGCCGACGCCGCGCACTTCGGCGATCTGCGGCACGCGCGGGCGCAGGCTTTCCAGGCGCGTCATCAAACGCTGGCCCAGCTCGGCACCGCGTTCGATCAGCTTCTCGCCTTCGAGCACGTCCAGTACAGCCAGCGCAGAAGCCACCGCAAGCGGGTTCCCGGCATACGTGCCGCCCAGCCCGCCGGGCGCCGGCGCGTCCATCACTTCGGCGCGGCCGCACACCGCCGACAGCGGCATGCCGCCGGCCAGGCTCTTGGCCATCGTGGTCAGGTCCGGCGCCACGTCGTAGTGTTCCATCGCGAACAGCTTGCCGGTGCGGCCGAAGCCGGTCTGCACTTCATCGGCGATCAGCAGGATGCCGTGCTCGTCGCAGACCGCGCGCAGCGCCTGCACGAAGTCGGTCGGCGCGACGTTGAAGCCGCCCTCGCCCTGCACGGGTTCGAAGATGATCGCGGCGACGCGCTTGGGATCGATGTCCGCCTTGAACAGGTGCTGCAGCGCCTTGAGCGAGTCCTCGGTGCCGACGCCGTGCAGCGCGCACGGATACGGAGCGTGGTAGACCTCGCCCGGGAACGGCCCGAAGCCGATCTTGTACGGCGCGACCTTGCCGGTCAGCGCCATGCCCATCATGGTGCGGCCGTGGAAGCCGCCGGAAAACGCGATCACGCCAGGCCGGCCAGTGGCCGCGCGGGCGATCTTGATGGCGTTTTCCACCGCCTCGGCGCCGGTGGTGAAGAAGGCGGTCTTCTTGGCCGAGCGGCCCGGCGCACGGCGATTGATCTTCTCGGCCAGCTCGATATAGCTGGCGTAGGGCACGATCTGGTAGGCGGTATGAGTGAAGCGCCCCAGCTGCTGCTCGACGGCTTCGACCAGGCGCGGATGGCGGTGGCCCGTGTTGAGCACGGCGATACCTGCCGCGAAGTCGATATAGCGCTTGCCCTCGACATCCCAGATCTCCGAATTCAGCGCGCGCTCGGCGTAGAAATTGCACATCACGCCCACGCCGCGCGGGGTGGCGGCGTCCTTGCGGCGAACCAGTTCGGCGTTCTTCATACTTCTCTCCAGTTATCTTTGTAGTTGCGACGTGGTTGGTGCCCGTGCCGCTCAGGCGGCGGCGCGGATCAGTGTGGGGTCCCATGCCTTGCCGGGAATCGCGCCGATCAGGCGCTGGGTATAGGCGTGCTGCGGGGCGTCGAAGATCTGCCCCGGCGGGCCGGACTCGACCACGCGGCCCTTGTGCATCACGATCACGTGGTGGCAGATCTGCGCGGCCACGCGCAGGTCATGGGTAATGAAGATCAGGCCGATGTTCAGGCGCTTCTGCAGGTCGGCCAGCAGCTCCAGCACCTGCGCCTGCACCGAGACATCGAGCGCGGAGACCGATTCGTCGGCCACCAGCAGCTTGGGTTCCAGCGCCAGTGCCCGCGCGATGCCGATGCGCTGGCGCTGGCCGCCGGAGAACTGGTTGGGATAGCGGTCGAACGCGGAGGCCTCCAGCCCCACCAACTGCAGCAGTTCGCGCGCGCGCGCCTGCGCGGCGGCCAGCGGCACGCCGTTGGCGACCGGACCATCGGTGATGATGCGACCGACGGTATGACGCGGATTGAGCGAGGCAAACGGATCCTGGAAAATCATCTGCACGTCGCGGCGCAGCGGACGGAACTGGCGCTCGGAAAGGCGGGCGATGTCCTGCCCATCGAACATCAGCGCGCCGCCATCGATATCCGTCAGGCGCAGCAGGCATTTGCCGATGGTCGACTTGCCCGAGCCCGACTCGCCGACGATTCCCAGCGTCTCGCCGCGGCGTACCGTGAAGCTGACGCCATCCACCGCATGCACCACGCGCTTCCTGGTGAAGAGACCACCGCCGGTCACGTAGGTCTTGCGCAGGTCCCGCACTTCCAGCACGGTCTCGCTCTCGTTGCGCCCGCGCTCTCCGGCACGGCCATGCGGCACCGCGCCGATCAGGCGCTTGGTATAGGCATGTTGCGGGCGGTTCAACACCTGGTCCGCGCTGCCCATCTCCACCAGCACGCCCTTCTCCATCACCGCCACGCGATCCGCGATCTCGGCGACCACGCCGAAGTCATGGGTGACGAACATCACGCCCATGCCCTTCTCGGCCTGGATGCGGCGGATCAGGTCCAGGATCTGCGCCTGCGTTGTGACATCGAGCGCGGTGGTCGGCTCGTCGGCGATCAGCAGTGCCGGTTCGAGCGCGAGCGCCATGGCGATCACCACACGCTGGCGCTGGCCGCCAGACAGGCGAAACGGATAGGCATGCATCAGCGTGGCCGGATCGGGCAGGCCGACGAACTCCAGCAGTTCGAGCACGCGGCGCGCACGCGCCTCGCCCGGGTAGGCGTTGTGCACGCGCATGACCTCGGCGATCTGGTCGCCCACGGTCATCACGGGGTTCAGCGCAGACAGCGGCTCCTGGAACACCATGGCCATGTCCTTGCCGCGCATGCCGAGCAGCGTGGCTTCGTCCTGCGCCAGCAGGTCGCGGCCCTGGAACAGGATCCGGCCCTGTTCCGGCTTCAGGTAAGCAGGTAGCAGGCCCATGATGGCGTTGGCGCTCATCGACTTGCCGGAGCCCGATTCGCCGACGATGCAGAGGATCTCGCCGGCATGCAGGTCATAGGAAATATCGCGCACCGCGTAGGGCCGGTCGCCGCCCGCGGGCAGCGCGATCGAAAGATCGCGGATCGACAGCAGGGGCGCTTGGTCGCTGGTCTTCATCACTTTGGTCCTTTGCTAGTCCAGGCGGGCGCTCATTCGCCGCGGCGGCGCAGCTGCGGGTTCATGGCGTCGTTCAGGCCCTCGCCGATCAGGTTGATCGACAGCACCGTCAGCAGGATCGCCACGCCGGGCCATACGCTCATCCACCACGCTTCGCGGATCATGGTTCGGGCCGCGCCGATCATGAAGCCCCAGCTCATCATGTTGCGGTCGCCCAGCCCCAGGAAGGCCAGCGCCGATTCGGTCAGGATCGCGGTGGCAACCATGAACGAGGCCGACACGATGATCGGCGACATGGCATTGGGCAGGATCTGCGTGGCGATGATGCGCACCGGCTTCTGCCCGATCACCACCGCGGCCTGCACGAACTCGCGCTGCTTGAGCGACAGGAACTCGCCGCGCACCAGGCGCGCCACCGGCGGCCACGACACCACCGAGATGGCGGCAACGATGGAATAGATCGACGGATTGAAGATGGCGACGATCACGACAGCCATCGCCAGCTGCGGAATGGTCTGGAAGAACTCGGTGATGCGCATCAGCGCATCGTCGACACGGCCGCCGCAATAGCCCGCGACCGCGCCCACGGCGATGCCGACGGCGAGCGCCACCGCGGTGGAGATCACGCCGACCAGCAGCGAGACCCGCGCGCCGTACAGCATGCCGGCGGTGATGTCGCGGCCCAGCATGTCGGTGCCGAACGGAAGCGCCGGGTCGGTGAACGGCTGCACCAGCGGCTCGGCCACCATCAGCCACGGCGACTCTTCGTAGAACACGGGCGCGAGCAGTGCCAGCGCCAGCACTGACAGCAGCACCAGCAGGCCGATCACCGCGCCATAGTTGCGGCAATAACGTTGCAGGAAGGCTTTCATGCGGTGGCTCCCTTGCCGCCCGCGGCGATGCGCGGGTCGATAAAGCGGTAGATCACGTCGGTCACCAGGTTGAAGAACACCACCATCGCCGAGGTCACGAAGAAAATGCCGAGCAGCAGCTGGTAGTCGCGCTGCAGCAGCGCATCGAACATCAGCCGGCCGATGCCCGGCCACGAGAACACGGTTTCGGTCAGCACCGCGCCGCCGGCCATCTGGCCCAGCTGGATGCCTGCAAACGTGATCACCGGCAGCAGCGCGTTGCGCAGCACATGCACGCGGATCACGCGGCCGGCCGGGACGCCCTTGGCGCGCGCGGTCTTCACATAGTCCATGCCCATCACCTCCAGCATGGAAGCGCGCGTCAGGCGCACGTACACGGCCATGAAAAAGCAGCCCAGCGACACCGTCGGCAGGATCATGTGCAGCGCCACGTCCTTGACGCGGGCCAGGCCGGTGTAGCCGGCGCCGATGGTCTCCATGCCGAAAGCCGGCAGCCAGCCCAGCACCACCGAGAACAGGATGATGGCCATCAGCGACAGCCAGAACAGCGGCGTCGCGTACAGCAGCAGCGCGCCTGACATCACCGCGCTGTCGATCCAGCGGCGGCGGTTTTCGTAGCGGGTGCGCGCCGCGATCACGCCGAGCAGCACGCCCAGCACGATGGAAAAGAGAAACGCCCCGCTCATCAGCAGGAAGGTCGCGGGCAGCCGGTCGAGGATCAGGTCCAGCACCGGCAGGTGGTTGCGGTAGGAGTAGCCCAGGTCGAGCTGCGCCACGCCCTTCAGATAGATGCCGAGCTGGGTCAGCACGGGCTTGTCCAGCCCGAACTGCTCGCGCAGCTGGTTGACGAAGGCGGCGTCGCCGGCGCCGGCTTCGCCCGCCATCACGGTGGCCGGGTCGCCCGGCGCCATCCGGATCAGGAAGAAGTTGATGACGACCACGCCAAGGACGACCACGACGGCCTTTCCGAGACGGGCGCCAAGAAAGGATAGAAAGTTCACGGCTTGCTCCACGCTGGCGGCCGGGCTGACCACCGCGGCACTGGGATGCAGCTGGCCCTCGCCGTTCCCATGCGGGGCGCGGCGATGGCAACGGATTTCAGGCTTCAGGTCTGGCTGCCCGCGCCGCCTCAGGCGCGGGCAGTGGCTCCGGTCTCGCTCAGTTCTTCTCGATCGAGACGTTGTCGAAGGACTCGTTCAGGCCGATGGCGGTGGTCACGAGGTTCTTGACGTGCTTGCGGTACAGCGTGGGGAACTCCACCTCGAACAGGTTGGCGTTGGCCACGTCGGTCACCAGGATCTTCTGCAGCTCGCTGTACAGCTTCTGGCGCTCCGCGATGTCCATGGTCGAGCCGGCCTTGGCCCACAATTCGTCAGCCTTCGGATTGCTGTAGCCCTGCACGTTGGCGAACGGCGTGCCCTTGACAATATTGCGCGTCACGTAGAGCCGCTCCACGCCCAGCGCGGGGTCGCCGTACTGGTAGGTGTAGGTGGTGGTCAGGTCGAACTCCCAGTTGCTGACGCGCGCCGACCAGGTGCCGGCATCGGCCGACTCGATGCTGACCTTGAAGCCGAGCTGCTCGAGCATCTGCTTGACGTACTCGTCCAGGCGGTCCCAGTTGGCGCCATACGAGGTCGACAGGATCTTGACCGGGTACTTGCCCACGTCCACGCCCGATGCCTTGACCAGCTCGCGCGCCTTCTTCAGGTTGAAGTCGTACTCGGGCATGTTCTTGTCGAAGAACAGCGTGGTCGACGAGAACGGGCTGACCGCCGGCTTGCCCATGCCGAAGAAGATGTTGTTGACGATCATCTTGCGGTTGAGCACGTGCATCACCGCCTGGCGCACCTTCACGTTGTCGAACGGCGGCTTGCGCTCGTTGAGCAGCATGCTGGCCATCGGCGAGAACATTTCCCAGCCCTTGGTGGTGTACTCCACGTTGGGCAGTGCGCGCAGGCGCTTGACGTCGACGTTGTCGATATCGCCGCCGCGCAGCACCTGCACGTCGCCCTTCTCGAAGGCCACGGCGCGCGAGGCGGAATCCGGGATCACGTAGAACACCAGCTCATCCAGGTAAGGCTTGCCCGCCTTCCAGTAGTTGGGGTTCTTCGCCAGCTTGATATAGGCGCCTTTCTTCCACTCCTTGAACATGAAGGGGCCGGTGCCGACCGGCTTCTGGTTGGCCGGGTTGTTGCGGTAGTCGGTGCCTTCGTAGATGTGCCTGGGCATCATCGGCATGGTGCCGGTCTCGAACATCGAGATAAACGGCGGGAACGGCTCCTTGAGCTTGATCTCGACGGTGCTGTCGTTCACCGCGCGGATCGAGGCCATGTACTTGTTGATGACCGCGCGCGTGCGCACGTGCACGTCGCGCAGCATCTTGTCGATCGAGAACACCACGTCGGCCGAGGTGAAGGGCTTGCCGTCATGCCACTTCACGCCCTTCTGCAGCTCGAAGGTGTAGGTCAGGCCGTCCGGCGAGATGGTCCACGACTTCGCCAGTTCCGGCTGCGGCTTCAGGTCGGGGCTGTAGGTCAGCAGGCCCTGGTAGATCTTGCCGGCGACGTACTGGGTCGGCGCCTGCGAGTTCATCGCGCTCACCAGGATCGGCGGCTCGGGCTGGACGATACCGGACAGCGTGCCGCCCTTGGTCTGGGCGATGGCATGGCCCGCAGGCAATGCCAGCGGCAGCAGCGAGAGGCCGGCGGCGGCAAAGGCCATCGACAGCACGCTCTTGGTCAGTCGCATCGTGAATCGGTTCATCGGGCAGTTCCTCAGTTTGGCTCGTTTTTGGTGATGGCTTCGGGATGGCAGCGCCGGTTGTGCTTGCGCGCGGCTTCTTCAGGCCGCGTCGCCGGCCGGTTCCACGCCGCACCAGTCCACCAGGAACTGGGCCAGCGTCGTGGTCACTCGCACCATGCTGTCCAGCGACACCGATTCGTCGATGCCGTGGATATTGCGGGCCTCGGGCCCGTAGCAGGTCACCGGCGTTTCCAGGCCGATGCGGAAATGCCGGGCATCGGTGGTCGCCGTGGTCGCCTCGCGGCGGATCGGCGTGCCGTTGACCTTGCGGTGCGCTTCGCCCAGCGCCTGCATGCTGGGCACGTCAAGATCGAATTCGCAGCCGGGGGCGTGGAAGCCTTCATAGCGGATGCGCAGCTCGAGATTGCTGGCCAGGCGTTCCACCGTGGCGCGGATGCGCGCTGCCACCGTGGCCTTGGCCGCGTCGATATTCATATTCGGGAAGAAGCCGATGCGCACGCCCAGCGTGCAGGTGCACGGCACCGAAGAGTTCCACTCGCCGCCCTGGATCTGGCCGAGATTGAAGTTGATCGGGTGGGCGTGGTCGCGATATGCGGCCGGCCGGTGTTCCGGGCGGTTCCACTCCGCCTCCAGCTGGCGCAGGTCTTCCATCACCGCGATGCCGGCCTCTACCGGGTTCACGCCGCTGGTCATATAGGCCGCGTGCGCCGGCTTGCCGGTCAGCTCGATGAACATCCAGAACACGCCGACCTGCGCGCTCATCAGGCTTTCGCCCAGCGGCTCGGGAATGATCACGGTGTCGAAGGACGCCAGCTTGCCGGCACCGACCGCGCTGCGCAGCGCCGCCACCGTGGCCAGCGCGCCGTTGCCGGTGTTCTCTTCTTCCAGCACGGCATTGAAGCCGACCGCGCCGGCCGGCTGCAGGCCCAGCCTGGCAAGCGCCTTGAACGCGGCCAGCGCGCACACGATGCCGCCCTTCATGTCGCCGGCGCCGCGGCCGTAGAGCCAGCCGTCCTTCACCACCGGCGCGAACGGCGACTGGCTCCACATCGATTCCGGACCGGTCGGCACCACGTCAAGATGGCCGTTGAACAGCACCGAGCGCCCACCCCTGCGGCTGGGCCGGTGCGTCGCCAGCAGGTTGTAGCGGCCGCCATCCGGGCAGCAAGCGGGCGAATACATCGGCAGGTGGCGGATGTCCTCGGTGCGCAGCGCGATGCGCTCGGAAGCCAGGCCCAGTTCGGCCAGCGCACCTTCGATGAAGTCCGCCGCGGGCCGCTCTTCGCCAGACGGGCTTTTGGCCGCCACAAAGCCGGACAGCGTCTCGACCATATAGGGCAGGAGTTCGCGCACGGCCTGCGAGAGTTCAGCGGTGGTGGGTACCGCGGCCGGTACGGAGGCCGGACTGACCGTGAGGGAATCGGGACCTGACATGAAAACTCTCCTGGCGATGGGGACGCATGAAGGGGACGCAATGCCAACGCATCGGGCGCCACTGACAAAAACTTCGCGATGACGCCGACCACGGATGGAAAATTAAACGATCGTTGGTACCATAGGTAGGTCCATATTCACGATATTTGCTGGAGCCACTTTGAAGGAAACGATTCTGTCCGAGTTGTTGCTGCAGCGGCTGGAACGTCCGGCGGGAACGCAGGCGGAGCGCAACGGGACGCATATGAACCGCCAGCTGTATGAGCTGATTCGTCAGGAAATCCTTGCTGGCTCTATCTCCGCGGGCAGCAAGCTGCCCGCGTCGCGGCTGCTGGCGGCTGAGATTGGGGTTTCCCGCAATACCGTTTTGTACGCGTATGAGCAGTTGCTGGCGGAAGGCTATGTCACCGCATCGACCGGACGTGGCACCTTTGTCTCGCAGACTTTTCCCGACCATAGTGCATTGCACAAGGCCGGTGCCGGGATTGGCACCACGACTGTGCCTGCAGTGCAGCAAAACTCGAACCGCTTCGATCTGTCGCGGCGCGGGATGCATCTCGTGTCCAATGCCGGTGCGTCGGACCGGCAATGGGGCGCATTCATGGCGGGCGTGCCCGATGTTTCGCTGTTTCCGCATGCGACCTGGGCCCGGCTGCTGAACAAGCACTGGCGCAATCCGCGTCCGGAATTGCTGACTTACGCCCACCACGGCGGCTATATGCCGCTGCGGCGCGTGCTGGCCGAGCACCTGCGGCTGGCGCGCGCGGTGCGCTGCGAGCCCGAGCAGATCATCCTGACCACCGGCATCCACCAGGCCATCGACCTGATCGCGCGCCTGCTGGCGGATCCGGGCGACAAGGCGTGGATGGAGGACCCGGGCTACTGGGGCACGCGCAGCCTGCTGACCAACGCGGGCGTCGACGTGATTCCCGTGCCGGTGGATGACGAGGGCATCGCGCCCGACGCCGCCACGCTGCAGGATCCGCCGCGCTTTATCTTTGCGACGCCCTCGCACCAGTACCCGCTCGGCACCGTGATGAGCCTGACCCGGCGGCGCATGCTGCTGGAATACGCGCGGCAGCGCGGCGCGTGGATCGTCGAAGACGACTATGACAGCGAGTTCCGCTTCGAGGGGCGGCCGCTGGCTTCGCTGCAGGGCCTGGACGAGCACGACCGGGTGATCTACATGGGCACCTTCTCCAAGACACTCTTTCCCGGGCTGCGCATGGGCTTCATGGTGCTGCCCAAGCCGCTGGCGCCGCATTTCGCCACCGGCCTGTCGGAACTGTTCCGCGAGGGGCAGCTGATGCAGCAGGCGGTGCTCGCCGACTTTATCGAGGAAGGCCATTACGCCACGCACCTGCGCCGCATGCGCCAGCGCTATGCGCAGCGCCAGGGCCTGCTGCGCGAGGCCATCGCCAAGCGCTTCGGCCAGGACTGGCCTACTTCCACGCACGAGGCCGGGCTGCACCTGGTGATGCACCTGCCGCCGGGCGCCGACGATCTCGGCATCAGCATGGCGGCGCGCACGCAGGGCCTGTCGGCACGTCCGCTGTCGCGCTACTACAGCGACGAGCAGCGGGCGCGGCAGGGGCTGCTGCTGGGCTACGCCTGCGTGCCGGAGGACGACATCGGCCCCGCCTTCCACAAGCTTGCCGAAGTCATCGAGCCTGCCCTGGAGCACCTGGCCCGCACGCGCCAGCCGCCGCGCGAGTTCAGCGCGCGCATCAACAACGAAGCATGGAGCGGTGCATAAGATAAGCACGTGAAGCCTGGGCGCGAGGCGTGGTGCCACCGTGCCGCCGCCGATTGGCTCTTATCATCGTGCGCGGCCTTGCCCTAGCATTCTCCGCTGCCCCTGAGCCCTCTTCCCCGCTCTCGCAACTCTACCGACTCCCTTAACCGGAAAGACCCCGATGGCACCCGTGCAAGACCCCTCCGCCCTGCTGGCCGAACTGGCCGGCGTCCTCGATCCCGCCGGCCTGCAAATTGGCGATGCCATCGAAACCCGCTTCCGCAAGGACTGGTACGCGCCGCTGGACCCGCAGCCGCCGCTCGCGGTGGCGCGGCCGCGCAGCACGGCCGAGGTGTCGGCGGTGCTGGCCATCTGCAACCGCCACCGGCAGCCGGTGGTGCCGCAAGGTGGGCTGACCGGCCTGGCGGGCGCCGCCACGCCTGCCGGCGGCGAACTGGTGCTGTCGCTCGAGCGCATGCGCGGCGTGGAAGAGATCGATGCGCAGGCCGGCACCATGACCGTGCTGGCCGGCACCACGCTGCAGGCAGCGCAGGATGCCGCGCGCGCGGCGGACTGGCTCTTTCCGGTGGACCTGGGCGCGCGCGGCAGCTGCCAGATCGGCGGCAATATCGCCACCAATGCGGGCGGCAACCGCGTGATCCGCTACGGCATGATGCGCGAGCAGGTGCTCGGGCTGGAGGCGGTGCTGGCCGACGGCACCGTGGTCAGCTCGCTCAACAAGATGCAGAAGAACAACGCCGGCTACGACCTGCGCCAGCTATTTGTCGGCAGCGAAGGCACGCTTGGCGTGATTACGCGCGCCGTGCTGCGCCTGGCACCACTACCGAACTGCACGCAGACCGCCGTGTGCGCGCTGCGCAGCTACGAAGACGTAGTGGCGCTGCTGCGCCATGCGCAACGCCGCCTGTCCGGCCGCGTCTCGGCATTCGAGGCGATGTGGGCCGATTTCTATGAACTGGTGACGACACGCGTGCCCGGCGTGCGCGCGCCGCTGCCGGCAGGCTCGCCGTTCTATGTGCTCGTGGACCTGCAGGGCAACGATGCCGAACAGGATGGCGCGGCCTTCGAATCCATGCTGGAAACGGCGATGGAAGCCGGCCTGATCAGCGACGCCGCGGTGGCCTCCAGCGAGAAGGAGGCCGAGAGCTTCTGGAAGCTGCGCGACGCGGTCGCCGAGTTCCCGGTGATGTGGGCGCCCAATGCCGCCTACGACGTGAGCCTGCCGATCGGCCAGATCGGCCGCTTCGCCGAGAGCCTGCGCCGGGCTGTGCTGGCGCGCTGGCCGCACGCCGAACTGGTCAACTTCGGCCATGTGGGCGACAGCAACCTGCATGTCAGCGTTTATCTTCCCGGCGCGACGGCCGAGGACTTTCCCGAGCATGAGATCAGCGAGGTGCTCTACCCCACGGTGCGCGAGTTCGACGGCAGCATTTCCGCCGAGCATGGCATCGGCACGCACAAGAAGCCATTCCTCGGGCATTCGCGCACACCTGAGGCGCTCGGGTTGATGCGGCTGCTCAAGCGGTCGCTGGATCCGAACCTGATCCTGTGCCCGGGGCGGGTGATTGACGTGGGCTGATAACGAATCAAGCTTGCCACGCACCAGCGTTTCCTGCCGCCATGGCTAAGAGTTCCGGGGAGCTGGGCAGGCGAGACGCGTGGCGCCTTTTCGCTGAGCGAGGCGCCGACGCGAAGGTGAGAGGTTGTCCGACAGACAGATCACCCACGCTCGCCTAGAACACATTTAGGCATCAGGAGATGCCACCATTCATAGCCAGCGTTGTCCGGTGGTCTGCCAGTTGGCGACGATGGTCTCAGAGGACGAAAGCAACGAAGGCAAATTGGGGCCGCGACCGACCGCTCATATATTCATGGGGGCTAAATTGCCAACTTTCGTCCCGCCCAAGACGGCTCGGAGAAGGACAGCCCTTCTCACTTCGAGGCGTCACCGTAAGATGGCCGCCTCAGCGCACGCCTATGTCCGTGGCAGCACCGCACGCTTCTATGAATGGGTGAATGAAACCGCTGCCTCCAACCTGCCCGAGGGCCCTTCTGTCTGGATTTGCGGAGATTGCCACACCGGAAATCTCGGCCCAGTGGCCGCTGCTGACGGCAAAGTGGAGATCCAGATCCGCGATCTCGACCAGACTGTCATTGGCAATCCCATCCATGACGTGCTGAGACTGGCTTTGTCTCTCGCCACGGCGGCGCGCGGCTCCGATCTGCCGGGCATCACCATACTGCAGATGATGGAGGCGCTGGCCGAGGGCTATGAGAGTGCCTTCGGCCCTGGTGCGCAGCGCCAGGACATTAGCGAAATGCCCCCTTCGCTCAAGGTTACGGTAAGAAAAGCCTTGCACCGGACATCGCAGCAACTTGCCCGGGAGCGAATCCGGGATACCACTCCGGAAATACCGCTAGGCAGGCGATTCTGGCCCCTTGGCAGTGCGGAGCGCAAGGCACTGAAGGCGTTGTTTGAGCAAAGCAAGCTGGCCGCGCTGGCCACGTGCCTGAAAAGTCGTCTCAATGGATGCGACGTGTCTGTCCTGGACGCCGCCTACTGGGTGAAAGGCTGCAGTTCCCTTGGACGGCTGCGATATGCCGTATTGCTGGACGTCGACGGTGAGATGCTTGATGGGGACGATCTGTGCCTTATAGATATAAAGGAAGGCGTTTCAGCCGCCGCGCCTCGGGTCAGAAATGCAGAGATGCCTCGCGACAACGCTGAACGTGTTGTTGCCGGCGCCGTTCATCTTTCGCCATTCCTTGGTACACGCATGTGCCCGGCACGGCTCCTGGAACGTTCGGTCGTTGTACGGGAGCTATTGCCTCAGGACCTGAAGCTCGACATGGAGCAGCTCGCACGCCGGGAGGCCATGGAAATCTCGCGTTATCTGGGCGCGGTCGTTGGAAAGGCCCACGCACGCCAGCTAGGGGCAGACGACAGGCGTGCGTGGCGAAAAGCGATGCATTCCGCCCGGTCGCGATCCACGAATATTCCGAACTGGCTGTGGAAGAGTGTGATTGAGCTGCTGGCAATTCATCAGATCGCCTATCTGGAACATTGCCGCCGGCATGCGAAAAGTTGTCTGCGGTCTTGGCCTTGAGTTCCGCTACTGTTGCTGCGGATCGCTATTTCGGCTGGGTCGCTGCGATCCGGCCAGGATCGAAGATTGAGGACGAGGGGAAAAATGAACGCTTGGCTGTTGGCCGTGAGTCTGATTTGCCTCGCTGCATGTGACCACCGGCCCGCTGATCCAGCGCGATCCAGCGCAACAGGCTCCGCAGCATCAGCGGCGGCAGCGTCAGCCGAGGCACGTTCCCCTGCTGTGCTTGACTGGAATAAGTTCAAAGCCAAGGCTGGATTTGAAAAGGCCACTCCCGAAGAGCAAGTTCTTATCTGGGAAACTTACCGAGACCAGTTCTTGCCAGCCATTGCGGCCGACCAAGGCGTGGCCGTCGCTGAAATGAAACGCCGGTTCGACACTCACGTGCCCCGCCCGACGCAGGCCGAAGCCGGCGGTGAAAGTTTCTCAGGTTCCCGCTGCGCGCAGGACTGCTCTGGGCATGAAGCCGGCTACTACTGGGCGGCGGACAACGATATCTCAGATCCCAACGACTGCACCGGCGACTCCCAAACCTTTGTTGAGGGCTGCCAGGAGTATGTGGAGGAGCGCCGGGAGTCCAGCAGCAAGTCCGGGAATTGAATGCGCGTCTGCCAGCATCTGCTGGCGCGGCTGGAACCCCTGCCGTCATTGGCATCGGCACGAACTAACCATGCACAAGCACGCTTCCTTTCGCCGGCGACGAGGTCTGCAATGCCACAGTCCGTCCCGCCAGACATGCCCCGACACTATATTTAAGGACAGCAGCCAGGTCAGACCGCCAGCTTCCTCTCCGCCGCCCTTTCCCGCCTGACCACCCCCAGCGAGAACATCGACATCCCTGCCACCAGCGCCGGCACCCCGACCAGCACGAACAGCGCCGGCATCCCCAGCCCCATAGACAACATCGTCGCGCCGCCCACGGAACCCACCACGGAGCCAATGCGCCCGACCCCGTTGGCCCAGCTCACACCGGTCGCGCGGCAATCCGTCGGATAGAAACTGGCCGACAGCGCATTGGCACCCACCTGCGACCCGGAGATGCAGAACCCCGCCAGGAACACCGCAATGCCCGCGGCAACCGGCTCGGACGCAAAGCTGCCCACCGCCGCGATGCACACCGCTGCCAGCGAATAGCTGGAAGCGAGCACATAGTGCGGATTGATCCGGTCCATCAGCCAGCCCAGCGCGATCGCGCCCACGGTGCCGCCGACCTGGAACATGGTAGTGACCAGTGCCGCGGTGCGCAGCGAATGCCCGGTGCCGCGCAGCAGCGTCGGCAGCCAGCTCGACAGCAGGTAGATCACCAGCAGGCTCATGAAGAACGTCAGCCAGAACAGCAGCGTGCCGCGCAGCAGCTCGGGGCGGAACAGGTGCCGCACCGGCGAGGTGGTGGCGCGCTGCTCGCTGATTGCGAAGGTGGCGCTGCGCAGGTCTTCAAGCGGGGCGATCTTCTGCAGCGTGGCGACGATGCGCTCGCGCGACTTGCCGGTCATCACCAGGTAGCGCACCGATTCCGGCAGCATCCAGACCAGCGCCACCGCCAGCAGCAGCGGCAGCACGCCGCCGGCGACCAGCACCGAGCGCCAGCCGAAGGCGTCGATCAGCCCGGCCGAGGCCAGGCCGCCGAAGGCGGAGCCCAGCGTGAAGCCGCAGAACATGGTGGTGACCAGGAAGGAGCGGCGTTTGTCCGGGCAGAACTCGGAGGTCAGCGTGATCGCGTTGGGCATGGCGCCACCGAGGCCAAGCCCGGTCAGGAAACGCAGCAGCACCAGCGTCCACAGGTCTTGCGACCACGCCGAAGCCAGGCTGGCCGCGCCGAAGAACAGCACCGACAGCACCAGCACGCCCTTGCGGCCGAACCGATCGGCGAGCGGACCGAACAGGAAAGCGCCGGCCATCAGGCCGCCCAGCCCGGCGCCGAACAGCGGCGCGAGCTGTGCCGGCGTCAGCTGCCATTCCGCGCGGATGGCGGGCGCGATAAAGCCGATCGCGGCGGTATCGAAGCCGTCGACGGCAACGATCAGGAAGCACAGTACGACGATGGTCACCTGGAACGCCGACAGCGGCTGGCGGTCGATGAACGCGGTGACGTTGAGCGGTTGGCTGGCAGGCATGGTGTCTCCTCCTTGTTGCCAGATTCAGGGCGAGAGAGGGCCGGCGGCTTCGTCGGCGGCCAGCTCGCTATCAGGGTTTTCAGCGCGGAAAGAAGGCCGCGTTCAGTGCTTTACAGCCAGGGTGTGGGGCTCAGGCATTTGTCGGCGCGCCAGCCGTGCAGCCATTGCAGCGCGTCGTAGAACTGCGCCTGCGTACGGCCCGTCCACAGGCTGTTGCGCACCAGGCGGTCGACGCCCTTGGCGTGGTAGACGCGGCCCATGTCGCGCGCGGCATAGAGCACGCGCGCGGTGCGCGGGATGCGGGCCTGCTCGTATAACTTGAAGGCCCCGGCGTAATCGCCATCCGCGGCTTTCACCGCGGCGCCCAGCGTCACGGCATCTTCCAGCGCCTGGCAGGCGCCCTGCGCCACGTACTGCGTCATCGGATGCGCGGCATCGCCAAGGATGGTGGCGCGGCCGAAGCTCCAGCGCTCGACCGGGTCGCGGTCGGCGGTGGCCCAGCGCTTCCATGAAGTCGGGCGGTCCAGCATCTGGTGCGGCAGCGGGTGGATGCCCTCGAAGTACGACAGCACTTCTTCCTTGCTGCCGTCGCGCACGCCCCAGCTTTCCTGTTCGCGGCTGTGGAAGGTCACCACCAGGTTGTATTGCTGGCCGCCGCGCAGCGGGTAGTGCACCAGGTGGCAGTGCGGGCCGGCCCACACCACCGGGGCGTTGACCTGCAGGTCCTGCGGCATGTTGGCCACGTCGACCACCGCGCGGTAGACCACGTGCCCGGTCACGCGCGCCTCGTCGCCGATCAGTGCCTGGCGGATCGCGGACTTGACGCCGTCGCAGCCGATCACCGCGTCGCCGCGGTGGTGCTCGCCATGCTGGTCGATCACGGTGACGCCGTGATCGTCCTGCAGCAGTTGCTCGACCCGCGTGCTGGTGCGGAAGGTGATCAGCGGGTGGTCCTGCACCGCTTCCAGGATCGACAGGTGGATGTCGGCGCGATGGATCACCGCATACGGGTTGCCGAAGCGCTCGCGGTACGCCTGTCCGACATCGACCTGCGCGATGACGCTGGTGTCGATGGCGTCGCGCAGGCTGAGGTAGTCGGTAAAGACCGCGCGGCCGCGCGCGGCCTCGCCCACGCCGAGCGCATCGAGCGCGGCGAAGGCGTTGGCGGCCAGCTGGATGCCGGCGCCGATCTCGCCGATCTGCTCGGCCTGCTCCAGCAGTTCGATGCGGATGCCCTGGCGTGCCAGCGCCAGCGCCGCGGCCAGGCCGCCGATGCCGCCGCCGATGATGAGGACCTTGCCGGTCGCGTTATTGGTCGCGTTGAGGGTGCTGCTCATGTCTGTCTCCTGGCCTGCGCCGCTGGCGTTAGGCGGTGCTTAGGCGGTGCTTAGGCGGTGTAATCGGGCTGGCGCGCGGGCGCGGCCTGGGCAAAGGCGGGATGGACGCTGGCATGGGCGTAGACGGCCATCGCGCGCTCGTAGCGGCCGAGGTCGCAGCCCATGCGCAGCGCGTTGGCCACCTGCGGCACCAGCGAGACGTCGGCCAGTGTGGGCGCATCGCCGAAACACCAGCTGCCGTGGCCGTGGCGTGCCAGCAGCCGCTCGACGCCGGCCATGCCTTCGTCGATCCAGTGGCGGTACCAGGCGTCCTTCTGCCCGGGCGTGACCTTCAGCGTGTCCTGCAGGTAGCGCAGCACGCGCAGGTTGTTGACCGGGTGGATATCGCAGCCGATCAGCATCGACAGCTCCAGCACGCGTGCGCGTTGCCCAGGATCCTGAGGCAGCAGGCGCGGCTCGGGATGGCGCGCGTCCAGGTAGTCGATGATCGCGAACGACTGGCCCAGCGTGAATTCGCCATCGACCAACGCGGGCACGGAAGCGGACGGGTTGATACCATCGACATACTCCGCCTCACAGTGCTGGCCGGCGCGGATATTGACGCCGAGGTAGTCGTACGGCAGGCCCTTGAGGGCCAGCGCGATGCGTACGCGATAGGACGTCGAGCTGTTGAAGAAACTGTAGAGCTGCATGATCGGATTGCCTGTGTGCTGTGCGTGGCGTGAAGTCAGACCACGCGCACGGTCAATTCGCCCAGCCCGTCGACGCCGGTGACCATGGTGTCGCCGGCCTTGACCGCGCCCACGCCTTCGGGCGTGCCGGTGAAGATGACGTCGCCCGGTTCCAGGCGGAAGAATTGCGACAGGTAGGCCACGGTCTCGGCCACCGACCAGATCAGGTGGGCGACGGTGCTGCGCTGTTTGGTCTCGCCGTTGACCGTCAGCCACAGGCCGGCCTGCTGCGGGTGGCCGATGTCGCTGGCGCGGTGGATCGGGCCGACCGGCGCCGAGGCGTCGAAGGCCTTGCCGATTTCCCACGGGCGGCCCATCTCGCGCATCTTCATCTGCAGGTCGCGGCGGGTCATGTCGAGGCCGACGGCGTAGCCCCACACGTGCTCGAGCGCCTGCTCGACGGGGATATCCGAGCCGCCCTTGCCGATCACGGCCACCAGCTCGGCCTCGTAGTGATAGTTCTGCGTCTGCGCGGGGTAGGGCAGGTCGAGCGTGGTGCCGGCCTGCACCGGGACGATGGCGTCGGCCGGCTTGCAGAAGAAGAACGGCGGCTCGCGGTCGGGATCGAAGCCCATTTCGCGGGCGTGGGCGGCATAGTTGCGGCCCACGCAGTAGACGCGGCGCACGGCGAACTGGTCATCGCTGCCGGCAACGGGGATGGCAACGGTGGCGGGGGGCGTGAAGACGTAGGACATGTTCAAGGCTTCCAGGGATCTGTCGGGTGAGCGCCGGCACGGCGGTGCCGGACGGCACCGCGCGCGGCGGCATTGGTCAGGGTAGTCGGGGTGGTCGGGTTCAGGTGCGCGATTCGCGCAGCAGGTTCAGCGCGGACAGCACCGGCCGGTCGGAATAGCTGAACAGCACGGCGTCTTCCAGCGCGCCGAGCTGCACCGGCGCCCACGACGGCGCCACGAACACGTCGCGCGGCTCGAACTGGAACTGCGCATCGCCGATGCGCACCGTGCCGCGCCCTTCCACCACGCTGTACACGGTGGCGTCGGTGCTGCGGTAGGTCTTGCCCTGGAAGCCCGCGGGCAGGTATTGCATGAAGGTGGCGATGGTCGGCATCGGCCAGCCGCCGGTGGCCGGGTTGACATAGCGCAGCTTGACGCCGTCCCAGGGATCGAGTTCGCCGTTGCGGTAGAGCTGGTCCAGCGCTTCGCGCGAACGGGCATACGGGTAGCTGAAGACAGGCGAAGTGGGATCGGTCACGCGGTGCCGCACCGGCACCATGTTGTGGCCGAAGCGGGCAAAGCTGTCGCCTTCGGCGCGGGTCACGGGCTGCTGCGACTCGGGGTAGTTCTCGGCAAAGCCGGCGTCGAACTGCTGCACCAGCGGAATGTCCAGGCCATCGAGCCACACTACCGGCTCGCCGCCGTCTTCCACGCTGGGGTTGCCATGGTCATGCCAGGTCCACGACGGCGTGATGATGAAATCGCCGGGATGCATGGTGGTGCGCTCGCCGTTGACGGCGGTCCAGGCGCCCTTGCCTTCGACGATAAAGCGAAGCGCCGACTGCGTATGGCGGTGGCTGGGGGCAATCTCGCCCGGCAGGATCAGCTGCAGGCCCGCGTAGAGCGTGGAGGTGATGCCGGACTTGCCGGGGATGCCAGGGTTCTCCAGCACCAGCACGCGGCGCACCGCTTCCTCGGCGCTGATGACGCCGCCGGCCTGCATTACCAGCGGGCGGATCTGCGCGTACTTCCAGATGGCGGGGACGATCTGCGGGCGCGGCTGCGGCGGCACCAGGGCGTGCAGCGACTCCCACAGCGGGGTCATGTGGCTGCGGCCGATTTCTTCGTAGTAGGCCACGCGGGCCGGGTCTGGGGTGTGCTCGGACATGCTGTCTCCGTAACTTGTGCTCGGGTATGTTCGGGAGCGCTTTTGGGTGCCTGTTTGAGTGCGCACCGTCTTGTTGTCGTTATACGCCCGGCCCTATAAGATTTGAAATGAAGTTTTAATCTTATCGATACGATTTTACGTATAGGTCACACCGATGGATTGGACCCAGAGACTGCGCCTGCGCAACCTGCAGATGCTGCTGAGCCTGGCCGAGACCGGCAACATGAGCCAGTCAGCCGCCATGCTGAACACCACCCAGCCCGGGCTTTCCAAGTGGCTGAAAGACCTGGAGGACGATATCGGCCTGCCGCTGTTCGAGCGCCAGGCGCGCGGGCTGCGGCCCACGCCATATGGCGAGTCGCTGATCGAGCACGCGCGCCGGATCGAGGCCCAGCTGGATACCGCCCGCGACGACCTGCAAGCCATGCGCGACGGCGGCAGCGGGCTGGTGGTGGTGGGCACGTCCGGGGCCTCGGCGGCAGACACGGTGCCGCTGGCCGCGCTGCAATTGCTGCAGCAGATGCCGCGCGCCAGCGTGCGGCTGCTGGAAACCACCATGGACCGGCTGATGGGGCAGCTCGCGCGCAGCGAGCTGGACATCGTCGTGGGCCGTTCGGCGCCGGAGTTGCAGGATGCGCAGATGCGGACCGAATCGCTCTACATGGAGCCCATCCACTTCGTCGCCCGGCCACGGCACCCCCTGCTGCAGGGCGGCAAGGTGGCGTGGGAAGACCTGTACCGCCACCGCTGGGTGGTCTGGCCGCGCGGCACGCCGATCCGCAATGCGCTGGAAGGCGCGCTCGCCAGCGCCGGGCGCGCGCTGCCGGCGGACTGCGTCGAGAGCAATTCCACCGTGCTGAACCTGACCCTGTTCAACAACAGCGACATGGTCGGGCTGGCTTCGCACCGCACCGCGCGCCGGCTGGAAGAACTGGGCGCGCTGCGCATCGTGCCGCTACGGCTGGCGGGGTTCGGCTCGGTGTCGATGTACTGGCGCGCGGATGGCGAGTCGCGCGCGGCGGTGGCGGCGATGCTGGACTGCCTGCGGCGGGCGGCGGGGGCACAGCAGGTGCCGGCGGAGGCGCCGCTGGCGTAGGGGCGATAACCCATGGATAACCCATAGGAATGTCGCCCGTGCCCGCGGCGCTCAAGGTTGGGCGGCCGCGGCCGTCATTGGGTGTTGGCGGTCATCCCGCCGTCTCTCCCCACCTTCGCCAAGGAAACCCTCTTCATGGAAATCTCCAACGTTACCGCCGGCCTGGCTGGCGATCCGGGCGCCGATCCGGTCAGCCTGCTGATGCTGCGCAAGTCGCTGGACATGCAGGCACAAGGCGTGACTGCACTGCTGCAGGCCATGCCCCAGCCGGTCGCGGCCAGCAACCCGCCGCATCTGGGCCAGACGATCGACATCAAGGTCTGATTCCGCGCGGCGCAAGCCGGCGCGGCGCGGGCGCCGCCGGCACCGCGGGCCGGGCACTCGGGCGCCCGCCGACGCATAATGTCGGCACCTGCTCTCTCGGTGCCCGCCATGCAGCTTCTCGACGCCCGCGTCCGCGACCTGCTCCGTCATCCGGGGCGCTTCATGTGGCGCACGCTGGTCCAGTTTCGTGCCAACCAGGGCCTGTTGCTGGCCGGGGCGGTGGCCTACTACGCGTTGCTGTCGATCGTGCCGTTGCTGATCCTGATGGTGATCGCGCTGTCGCATGTGATCGACCCGCAGCTGTTGCTGTCGACGCTGGCACGCTACCTCGAGTGGGTCGTGCCCGGACAGTCCCGCGCGCTGGTGCCCGAGCTGGCGTCGTTCCTGCGCACCCGCGCCACGGTCGGCTGGGTCTTGCTCGGCACGATGCTGTTCTTCAGTTCGCTGGCGTTCACCGTGCTGGAAAACGCCATGTCGGTGATCTTCGTCCATCGCGTCGCGATCCGGCGCCGGCATTTCCTGATCTCGGCGGTGCTGCCTTACTGCTATATCGCGGTGCTGAGCCTGGGGCTGCTGCTGGTGACGGTCGTCTCGGGCGGGCTGATCGCCATCGGCGAACGGCATGTGGAAGTACTGGGCCATGAATGGTCGCTCGACCGGCTTTCCACCACGCTCCTTTACCTGCTCGGTTTCCTGGGCGAGATCCTGATGCTGACGTCGATCTACATGGTGATGCCGGTCGGCCGGCTGTCCCTGCGGCATGCGCTGTGCGGCGCGGTGCTTGCCGCGGTGCTGTGGGAGATCTCGCGCCATGCGCTGGTGTGGTACTTCACCACGCTGTCGCAGGTGGGGCGGGTCTACGGCTCGCTGACCACGGCGATCGTGGTGCTGCTGAGCCTGGAGATCGCGGCGACGCTGCTGTTGCTCGGCGCGCAGGTGATCGCGGAATTCGAGCGCAGCGGCTGGGAGCGGCCGCCTGCTTCGGATGCTCCCACCGGCGAGTTCCATACCTGACGTGCGCCACGAGGATTGCAGGGGTGCGGCGCGGCGGCTTATGCGAATCCCCCATTTGCGCGCAGCACCTGCCCGTTGATCCAGCCACCATCCTCGCCAGCAAGGAACGATACGACGCGACCGATATCCTCGGGCGTACCGAGCCGTTCGAGCGGAGCGAGCCGCGCGATCTGGTCGATCTGCTGCGCACTCTTGCCATCGAGAAACAGCTCGGTGGCCACCGGCCCCGGCGCCACGGCATTGACGGTGATACCGCGCCCGCGCAGCTCGTTGGCCAGTACGCGGACCAGCCCCTCCACGCCGGCCTTGGACGCAATGTACGGCCCATAGCTCGGGAATGACTTCGCGATGACGCTGGTCGACACCGCAATGATCCGTCCTCCCGCGCCGACGTTTTCGGCCGCCTGAGCCAGTACCAGGAACGTGCCGCGCAGGTTGGTCGCAATGACCTTGTCAAAGTCGGCCAGGCTGCCGGGCGCGATCGGTGCCAGCGGCATCACGCCGGCGCAGTTGGCGACCACGTCGATGCCGCCGAATGCCGCCTTGGTCTGCGCAAAAAGACGGGCCACATCATCGGGGCTTCCGACATCGCCCTGAATCGCGATGGCCCGGCCGCCGGCCGCTTCGATCGCCGCGACGGTGTCCCGGGCGTGCGCCACATGGCCGGCATAGCCGACCGCAACGGCAAAGCCGTCGGCCGCGAGACGCAAAGCCACGGCCCTGCCTATGCCGCGCGATCCGCCGGTGACAAGGGCCGCTTTGGTGGGGTTCGTAGTCAGGGTGTTCATGGGAAGGCTCCAGGAGGGACAAGGCGACATGCCGTTGGAGCCAATTGTGGTTGTTCGCCCCTGCCAGATAAATGGTGCAAAATCGCCAAATCAATTCAACCAGCCTCAACAATAGCCACATCCCGTGGACCGCTTCGATTCCCTGCAACTGTTCACCCGCATTGTCGAATTGGGCAGTTTCAGCCACGCTGCGGCGGCTCTCGATATGCCGCGCGCCACCGCCACCCATGCCATCAAGGCGCTCGAGACGCGGCTCGGGGTCCGGTTGCTCGAACGCACGACGCGGCAGGTCAGGCCGACGCTCGACGGCCAGGCGTTCTACGAGCGCTGCGTCCACCTGCTGGCTGAACTCGACGACGCCGAGTCGGCTCTGCAGCATGTGGCGGCGAATCCGCGTGGCGTCTTGCGTGTCGACATGCACGGTACCCACGCCACGCAGATCGTGCTGGCGCGCATCGACGAATTCCGCGCACGCTATCCGCGCATCGATCTGGTGGTATCCGGCGGCGACCGTCTGGTGGATCTTGTACGGGAAGGCGTCGATTGCGTCATCCGCGCGGGTACGCCACGAGACTCTTCACTGATTGCGCGGCGCCTGGCGCTCATGCCGCAGGTCGTGTGCGCCAGTCCGGCGTACCTGAAGGCGTTTGGCACCCCGCAACATCCCGACCAGCTCTCCCGGCACGAAGTCGTGAAATTCTTCTCGCGTAGCGGCGCGCCCGGCTATCCGGTGGAGCTGCACGTCAATGGGCAACTCCAGTCGTATTCACTGGCCGGATGGATGTCCGTCAACGATGCCGAGAACTATGTCGTGGCCGCCTTGCGCGGCTGCGGGCTGATCCAGGTGCCGCGTTTCCACGTCGACGACGCCTTGCGCGAAGGGCGGCTCGTGGAGGTCCTGAGCGACTGGCCCAGCCCGGACCTGCCGGTGTCGGCACTGTATCCGCATCACAGGCAACTGTCTCCGCGCGTGCGTGTGTTCGTCGACTGGCTGGTGGCTCTTTATGCGGAGACGTTTGGATAGTGTGAGTTCCATGCCTGACGCCTTCTGTCTCAGGCCAGTGCAGACTCCATGCTGGCGGAAATGGCATCCGCTCCCGCGGCATCGAAGGCGCCGATGAAGACCAGCGCGAATTCACCGAATTCGCCAGCATCGCCGTGCGGCATGGACCGCATCCGCATCCTGCCCCCGACCACGTGAACCTCGTGCAACCGCGGATCGGCCGCCAGCCTGACCAGGCCCTTCGCGCGCAGCAGGCGCACGGGCAGACTCAACAGCGCCTGGCGTAGCCGCGCCTTGTCGAAGCTGCGGCCGGTCTGGTAGGCGAAGCTGCGGATGCCGGCATGTGGCGCGGGCCGGGGCCAGCCGGCGTGCGCCTGCAGCACGCCGGTGCTAGCCGGCGTCGTCATGGCTGCGTCGACAAAGACTGACAAAGGCAGGTCGCCATCGCAGGCTTCCAGCACCGTGGCGCGCGGCGCAAGCGTACTGATGGTCCCGACCGTTGCCGCTGCACTGCCGGCAGCGCACAGGTCGGTCTTGGTCAGCGCCACCACCGATGCGCCCGCGATCTGCTGCCGCACCATCTCGCCGACCAGCGGGTCGCGCAGGCTGTCATGCACGGCGGCGGCATCCACCGCCACCAGCACCGCGTTGAGCCGGAACGCCGGATCGAGCAGGCCGATCTGTGCGATGCGCTGCGGGTCCGACACACCGCTGGCCTCGATCACCAGCAGGTCGGGCCGCACGTCGCGGTCGGCGATTGCCAGCAAGGCCTCAGCCAGCCGGCCACCGATGGAACAGCACACGCAACCATTCTCCAGTTGGATCACATCGTCGCTGCGCGTTCGGATCAGCGCGGCGTCGATATTGATCTCGCCGAAGTCGTTCACCAGCACGGCAATGCGCAGCCCTTGCGCATTGGCCAGCAACCGGTTCAGCAGCGTGGTCTTGCCCGCGCCCAGGTAGCCGCCGACGACGACCAGCGGGATCGGAGGCCGGGCGTTCATCGCGCAGGCGCCTGGAACACGCGGCCGCCCAACACCGTGCCCCACACGGCCACATCCTTGAGTTGCGCAGGATCCACGGTGGCGGGATCGTCCTCCAGCACGGCAAAGTCGGCCAGCTTGCCAGGCGCGATGCTGCCGATGCGATGGTCGAGCCCGAGCGTGTAGGCCGCGCCCATCGTGACCGCATGGAGTGCGTCCGCCACCGTCAGCCGCTCGGCCTCGCCCATGTCGCGGCCCGAGGCGCTATGGCGCTGCACCGCACACCAGGCGGTGAAGAGCGGGTTCAAAGGCGTGATCGGCGCATCGGAATGGATCGCGAACGGAATGCCGAGGCGCCGCGCGGTGCCCGCAGGGTTCATGCGCGCACCGCGCTCCGGGCCCACGGTCTGCGTGGCATGGGCATCGCCCCAGTAGTACAGGTGGTTGGCGAAGAAGTTGATGCACAGCCCCAGGCGCTTCGCCCGCGCCAGCTGCGCCGCATCGGCAAGCTGGCAGTGCTGCAGCGTATGGCGATGGTCGGCGCGCGGATGGCGCGACAGCAGCGCTTCCAAGGTGTCGAGCACGACCTCGGTGGCTTCGTCGCCGTTGGTATGGATGTGCAGCGGCAGCCCGGCCAGGTGGAACGGCGCGAACGCGTCCAGCAGCTGCTCGGGCGGGATCAGCCACAGGCCGTTGGGCTGGCCGCCGGCGTAGCCGGGTGCGCGCAGCCGCGCGGTAAAGCCCTGGATCGAGCCATCGACGATGAACTTGACCGGGCCGAAGTGGAGCTTGTCGGAGCCGGCGGCGGCGGCCTGCTGAACGCGTGCCGGCCCGCCCCGCGCGTCGCGCTGCGGCGCGAACGCGGGCACGATGCGCAGCGGAAAGCCGTCATCCGACGTCACCGCATGCAGCGTTTCCAGGCCCCTGGCCGAGAGCTCGTTGACCAGGTCTGTCGCCGTGGTCACGCCGGCCAGTTGCGCCACACGCCCGAAGCGGCGCACCGCCTCCGCGTCCTCCGCCGCAGCCAGCGACAGGCCGCGCCCGATCACGCGCTGCACCGGGAACATCGCCGCGAACTCCTGCAGCTCGCCGGTGGGCTTGCCGCCCGCGTCCTTGTGCACGCCGTCGATGTCGGTGTCTTCATCGATGCCGGCCAATGCCAGCATCGCCGAATTGACATTCATCAGGTGCACGCTGGCATGCATCACCACGACTGGCCGCGTCGCCGATATGCGATCCAGCTCGCGCACCGACAGCCGCGCGGTGCCGAAGTAGATGGGATCGAAACCCCACGCCAGCAGCGGCGTGTCGGGGTCTTGCAGCCTGCCGGCGGCATCGGCGAGGCGTTCGATGACTTCGTCCAGCGTGCGCAGCCCACGCCAAAGCCTGCCATCGGGATCGCGGCGGTCGAAGTAGCCGACATAGACCGCGTCCCACATCGCGCCTTCCATCAGGTGGCAGTGGCCTTCGATCATGCCGGGCATCAGTACCTTGTCGCGGAAAGTGTCGAGCACCACCGCGTCAGGCCATGGCGTCATCTCCGCCGCGCCGCCGACCGCAAGGATCTGCCCGTCGCGTACCGCGACATGGGTCGCTTCCGGCTGAGCCACTTCCATCGTGAGGATCTTGCGCGCGACGAATACCTGCGTGCGCGCCGTGTCGTTGTGGGTCATCACTGGTTGCATGAGTCGTAAGGATCAGGCCGGCTGCACGCGCGCCAGGCGCGGCGTATAGTTCGCCACCACGGTCACCAGCAGGTTGACCGCAAGGCTGACCAGGCCGAGGTTGATGCCGCCGAAATCGGCCTGCTGCGCGTACAGCGCGATCGCCAGCCCCTGCCCGCTAAGGATCCCGAGCGCAATCGCCATCGGCCGCACCTTCAGCGAGAACAGGATCACGATGACGCCGGGGAAGAACTGCGTCACGCCGTAGTAGGTGGTGTTGATCAGCGTCAGCATCAGGTTGGGCGTGGCCAGCGTCATCGCGATCGACAGCACCAGGTACACCACGATCACTACTTTGGCGCCCTGTTTCTGGCGCTGCTCGGGCATGCCCGGCAGCAGGTTGCGCGTAACGATCGGGCCAATCGCCAGGCAGATGCCGGCCAGCACCAGCAGCCCCGACAGCGCGGCGCCGGCCGTCACCAGCCCGAGCAGCCAGTCCGGCAGCAGTCGCACCGCCGCCGCGAAGAAGGCTTCATTGGGCGAGGCCAGCTGCAGGTTCTGGCTGATCGCGTAGTACGACGCGAGCACCAGGAACGGGTACATCAGCATGTACAGCGGCATCGCCACCTGCGTGCGGCGGATGGTGTTGGCGCTCTTGGCGGTGAAGAAGTTCTGCACCGCGAACGGCATCACGTAGAAGCCCAGCGCCTGGAACAGCATGGTGCTCATCGAGAAACGCAGCTGCGTGTCGTTCATCTGGTTGCTGACCTGCAGGCTGGCGGCATGGAAGACATCGCCCACGCCGGCCTTCCAGCCGACCGCAACGCCGGTGGCGACGATCGCCACCACCATCAGGATGTCTTTCAGGATGGCGATGTAGGCCGACGCACGCACGCCGGAGATGGCGATATAGGTGAAGGCCAGCGCCGCCGAGATCAGCACCAGGTATACGGGATCGAACTCCCAGCCCAGCCCCTTGAGCGCCGCCACCAGACCGGTGAACTGCAGCTGGCCCCACGGCAGCAGGAACAGGATGGAAGATCCGGCGACCATCAGCTCGAGCGCGCGGCTGCCGTAGTGGCCCTTGAACAGGTCAGGCAGCGTGATCGCGTTGTAGCGCGCGCCGGCTTGCCAGATCTTCGGCCCGAGGAAATAGCCGAGCGGGTAAGCCAGCAGGATGTACCCGAGGAACCAGACGCCATACGTCGGGCCCTTGGCATAGATGCCGCCGGGAAAGCCCACCATGGTGCCGATGCTGTAGATCTCGCCGGCCGCCAGGAAGAACACCAGGTAGGCGCCGAACTGCCGCGAGGCGACGAAGAAGTCATGCACGCTCTGTGCGCCGTGGCCCTGCTTCGAGCGGATGGCGAGATAGAGCGAGAAGACTATAAAGCCGAGGAATACCGCTGTGGTCATCGCTGCTCTCCCTCACGCTTCATGGGCCGCGTCGGCGGCATGGCGGTCGTACAGCAGCCAGCACGCTAGCATGCAGCCCGACGTCAGCACGAACCAGGCGAAGATCCAGGCATAGATAAAGGGCACGCCGAGCACGAAGCGCTCGACGGTCGCTACCCAGGGCAGCAGCCCGATGACGCCGATGTATGGCAGGCCGAGGCCGATAAACAGCTTGAGCATGATGTCTCCGGTTTCCGATGGACGGTGGATGGCGGGCGCCGTGTGTGCTGTCACCGGCCCGCTCTTGTGTTCCGGTCATCATAGGGAGCGCCGATGTATGATTCAAATGCAAATATCGAACCGCTCCCATAACCAACACGCATGGGATTCCGCATGGACACCCAGAAACTTCTGCACCTGCTCGCCATCGTCGAGCACGGCACCTTCTCCGAAGCCGCACGCGCCGTCCACCTGACCCAGCCGGCGCTGAGCCGCAGCATCCGCGCGCTGGAGCACGAGCTGAAGGCGCCGCTGTTCGACCGCGGCGCTCGGCGCGCGCGCCTGACCGTGTTCGGCGAACTGGTGGCCGACCGCGCGCGCCGGATGCGGCTGGAGGAACGCCAGCTGCGCCGCGACCTGGAGCTGCTGCGCGGGGGCGAGGAAGGCTCGCTGACGATCGGCGTGGCGCCCGCGCCTGCCGCGTTGCTGCTAACGCCGTTCCTGATACACATGGCGCAGGCGCACCCGCGCATCAAGGTGCGCACCGAAACCGGCGCCACCAGCGCGCTGCTCGACGCGCTGCGGCGCGAGACCATCGACGCCATCGTCGGCGACGCTTATGTACTGCGCGCCGCCGACGATGTCGACATTGAACCTCTGGGCGAGTTGCCAGCCGGCCTCGTGTGCCGCGCCGGCCATCCGATCCTGCGCAAGCGCCGCATCGATATCGAGGCGATCCGGGCCTACCCGGTGGCGACCACCACGCTCAGCACCATCGTCAGCCGCCAGCTGGCCGAGCTATGGGGGCCCGAGGCCGCGCCCGACAAGCTCTTCACCCTGCACTGCGACAACCTCGACATGCTGCGCAGCGTGACGCTGGCCACCGATACGCTGCTGTTCGGCGTGCTGTCGATCACGCGGCAGGAACGCGCCGCGGGCCTGATGGCGGAAGTGCCGATGCCCCCCGACCCGCGCCGCTGCGGCCGCTACGGCATCGCGCGCATGGCCGCGCGCTCGCTGTCGCCGGCGCTGGAGACGCTTTACGCCTTCACGCGCGAGCACTGGAAGGAATTGTCGTCGGCGCCGGCCAGGCAGGGCGCGCGCCGCTGACCTGCCCGTCACCGCTGATGTATGCTCCCGCTGATTCCCAGCTCAAACCCGGCATGACCGATTCCACGCCAGACCGCCCCCGCCGCCTCACCATCCACGACGTCGCCCGCGCCGCCGGCGTGTCGCTGACCACGGTCTCGCACGCGCTGAACGACCGCGGCGTGCTGGATCCCGCCACGCGCGCGCGGGTCAAGCGCATCGCGGCGGAACTGGGCTACCGGCCCAGCGTGCGCGCGCAGCGGCTGCAGTCGGGGCGTGCCAACTGCATCGCGCTGCTCTCGTCGATGCCGTTCGCGGTGGCGGGCGGGACGTCGCGGCTGGGCTTCATGATGGAAGTGGCGGCGATCGCGGCGGAAGCGGCGATGGGACGCGGGCTCGGCGTGGTGCTGGTGCCGCCGCTGGAAGGCGCCAGCGGATTGCTCGATACGCTCGATATCGACGGCGCCATCGTGATCGAGCCGATTGCCGCCGATCCGCATATCGCGCGGCTGCGCGAGCGCGGCGTCAGCATCGTCTCGATCGGGCGGGAGCCGCTGACCGATACGCCGGTGCCTTGCGTCGACCTGCAATCGGCCGAAACCGCGCGCCTGCTGCTGGAACACCTGCACGGCCGCGGCCGCCGCCATATCGGCCTGATGATCGGCGCCGCGCCGCGGCAGTCATATGTGGAGACCGAGCGCGCCTATCGCGAGTTCACGCAGGCCGCCGGCCTGCCCTGCCATATCGTCAAGGCGCCCGAGGAACGCGGCGAAGCCGGCGGTGCCGATGCCTGCGCGCAGCTGCTGGCGCAGATGCCGCAGCTCGATGCGCTGTGCGCGCCGGTGGATGCGTTCGCGGTGGGCGCGATGGCCCACCTGCAAAGCCTGGGCAAGCGCGTGCCCGACGACGTGCTGGTGGCCACGCGCTACGACGGCATCCGCGCCCGCGGCGCGCAGCCGCCGCTCACCGCGGTCAACCTGCACCTGGAAAGGGTGGCGTCGCTGGCGGTCGAGCTGTTGTTTGCCCACCTGTCCGGCGACCGCAGCCGCACGGTGATTGCCGGGCCCGCTCCGGAACTGGTGGTGCGGGCCTCGTCGACGCCAGCCGCCTAGCCGCTCAGCCGCGCAGCAGCACCACCGCGCCCGAGACCAGCGCGAACACCAGCACGCCGATGCGCAGCATGCGCTGGTTGATGCGCCGGTGCACCAGGTGGCTGGCCACCATGCCCACGCCCAGTACCGGCAGCAGGCCAGCGGCGTAGAACACCTGCTCCATGCCGAGCTTGCCGCTCAGCGCCAGCACCACCAGTGAAATCACCTCCCCCACCAGGAAGCACAGCGCCACGGTCGCGCGCAGCGTTGCCACGGGCGCGTGCTGGTAGGCCAGCGCCAGCGGCGGCCCGCCCACGCCGGTTGCGGTCTCGGTCACGCCGGTGATCAGCCCGGTCGAGGCAAAGGTCAGC
Organism: Cupriavidus sp. IK-TO18; assembly: GCF_015549295.1. Taxonomy (NCBI): domain Bacteria; kingdom Pseudomonadati; phylum Pseudomonadota; class Betaproteobacteria; order Burkholderiales; family Burkholderiaceae; genus Cupriavidus; species Cupriavidus sp. IK-TO18. The sequence continues at coordinate 179,458 of NZ_JADGMP010000035.1, read as the reverse complement.
CGCCCAGGCGTAAAGGCCGGCGCCAGCAGCGATGCCAGCGCGGCGGCGATGGTGCTGCCGCCGACCAGCGCGTTGAGCCACGCCATCGGCATCGCCACCAGCACCCACAAGCCGCCGAAGGTGCCCGCCAGCCGCCCGGCGCTGATCCAGCCCGCGCCGCGCAGGTCGATGGCATGGCGCTCGCGCCAGGCCACGTAGGCGTTGAGCGGCAGCATCGCCAGCAGCAATGCCCCGGGCAGCATCGCCGGCGCGGCCAGCGCCAGCACCGGCACCACGATCAGCGCGAAACCCATGCCGGTCGCGCCCTGGATCAGCGCGCCGGTGAAGACCGCCACGCCGACGCTGAACCACGTCATGTCCATCGTCACGCTGCCTCGCCGGTTGCGACGCCGGCGGCATGGCGCGCGCGGTGCACGTCGGCCGCTTCGTGCAGCTTGCGGATCGGCGCGTTGGCGACGGTATCCGCGGCGATTGCGTGGATGGCCTGCATCAGCGCGCGCGCATCCCAGTCGGTGGGCCAGCCTTGCCACAGGCGCAGGCTGCCATCGACAAAGACCGCGCGGATCTGGTCGCGGTTGGCCAGCCGCACCAGTTCCCAGGTCAGGTCCCACGACGGCGCCAGCTCGGGCACGTCCAGGTCGACCAGCAGGAAGTCGGCGCGCTTGCCCGCGGCGATCTCGCCGGTCAGCGCGCCCAGTCCCGCGACCTCGGCAGCATCGTGCGTGGCCATGTCGACCCAGCGCCAGCCGGCGCCGCACGACGAATCTCCCACGCCGATGCCGAAGGCAAAGCGCTGCGCCGCTTCGGCGTAGTCGAGCAGGCGGAAAGCGTCGCTGCGGGTGCCGTCGGTGCCGAGGCCCAGGCGCACGCCGAAGGTCGCCATGGTTTCGGCGGGCGCTACCGCGTTGCCCTTCCAGGCGCTGGCCACGGGGTTGTAGGCCACCGCCGCGCCGGTATCGGCGAGCAGGCGGATCTCGTGCGGCGTCACCAGCGTGGCATGCGCCAGCAGCGCCGCCGGGCCCAGCGCGCCGACCGCGGCCAGGTGTTCGATGGGCCGGCGGCCGCAGGCGTTGAGCGAGCGCTCCACCGCCACCAGGTGCTCGTTGGCGTGGGTCTGGAAGATCCGGCCGGACTCGGCGCAGAGCTGGTAGACGTGGTGCAGCATCGCGTCGGAGGCCACCTCGGGGATCGAGATTGCCAGCGACGGCGCCACCAGCGGGTCGCCGGCGTACTTGTCGAGGTGCGCGGCGGCGCGGCGCAGGATCGGCGCGGCGTCGAGCGTTTCGGCGCCCGGCTTGTCGTTGCAAATCAGGCCCAGCACGCAGCGCACGCCGGCATCGGTGACCGCGCGCGCGATCGCATCCAGCCCCGCGTCGCTGCGCGTGCCGGCATCGACCACGGTGGTAAAGCCGCCGCGCAGCGATTCCAGTGCGGCCAGCTTGGACGACAGGTACAGGTGCTCCGTCGTCAGGCTGCCCTCCAGCGGTACCCACACCCGGCGGAAAATCTCCGACGGCTCGCCGAACACCAGCGACTTGCCAAAGGACTGGGTCAGGTGATGGTGCGTGTCGATCATGCCCGGCATCAGCAGCATGCGCGGCAGCGGCAGGGTTTCCAGTTCCGGGAAGCGCGCCTTGACCTCATCGGCGCTGCCCACGGCCGTGAAGCGGCCCTCCTCCACCACCACCGCTTGCCCGCGCACTGCGCCCTGGCGCAGCAGCGTCCATTCCGGCAGCAGGATGCGGGGTTGCCTGAACAGGTCCGGCTGCAGGGCCGGCGCATTTTCGCCGGGCCAGGCCGGCAGGGTTGCATCGTATCGAGTCATTGCAATCGAGGAAGCGGGATCAGTGCGTGGCGGCGGCATCGTCGCCGACCGCGGGGGCCGGGGCCGTGGCACGCAGGCCCGTGTGGAAAAACAGGAAATTGAGCAGCGCTGCGGTGATGGCGCCCATGGCCACGCCGTTGCCGACCAGGATGCGCAGGTTGGCCGGCAGCCCGCCGTAGATGCCGGGCACCAGGATCGGCAGCAGGCCCACGGCCAGCGCCACCGCGACGACATACATGTTGGCGTGATGGCGCAGGTCGACCTTGCGCAGCATGTCGATGCCCATGGTGCCGACGATGCAGAACACCACCAGCCCGGTGCCGCCCACCACCGCCTCGGGGATCGCGCTGATCAGCGACGACACCGGCACCAGCAGCCCGAACACCACCAGGATCGCGCCCGACACCGCGGTGACGAAGCGCGAGCGCACGCCGGTGGCGCGCACGATGCCGATGTTCTCGCCGCTGGTGATGATCAGCGAGGTGCCGAACATCCCGCCCACCAGCGAGGTCAGCGCATCCGCACGGATGGTGCGCGGCACGTCGCGCTGCTGGTCCACCGGCTTGCCGACCGCGTCGCTGATCGCCAGCGTCTGGCCGGTGGCCTCCACCATCGAGATCACGGCGAACACCATCAGCGGGATCGCGGCCACCACGTCGAAGGTCGGCATGCCGAAGGGGAACGGCGTGGGCAGCGCGATCACCGGCGTCATCGACACATGGCCGACTTGGAAGGCACCCGTCAGCACCGCCACCAGCGCGCCGCCCAGCAATCCGAGCAGGATCGCCAGCTGCGCGAGCATGCCCGTCAGCAGCCGCGACGCGGCGACCGTGCAGGCGATGGTGGCAAACGCCAGCAGCAGGTTGAGCGGATCGACCGTGGTGCCCGCTGCCGGATGGCCCGCGATCAGCCGTCCCGATACCTGCGCCAGGTTGATCGCCACCAGCAGCAGCATCGTTCCCACCACCACCGGCGGGAAATAGCGCAGGCAGCGCCGGAACACCGGCAGCACGCAGAAGTAGAAGACGCCGGTCAGGATCACCGCGCCGGCCGCGGTCTGGACGTCGGTCTGCTGTGCGATCAGGATGAACAGCACGATCGGCGCGCCGCCGGGCAGCATCACGAACGGCAGCCTGGCGCCGATGCCGCGCTTGCCGAGCGACTGCAGCAGCGTGCCCAGGCCGCAGATCACGAAGGTGGCGCTGAGCAGTTGCACCGCCAGCGCCGGCGGGAAGTTGAGCGCCTTGCTCATCAGGAACACGGACGCGATCGGCGACGCGGCCATGACAAGGACATGCTGGAGGCCGAAGACGAACAGGCGCCGCCATGGCAGCAGTTCGTCCACCGGCGCGGGGGCGGCGTGGGACATGAATAGGCTCCTCGTTTGGTGTACGGGCGTTATGCGGTGGCCGGCGGCCAGCCGCTGCGTCTGTGCGCAGTTCGCCTCGAATAGTATGGATTTCCGCTAACAAAAACGTTTTTGTTAGTGTAGGGAAACGGAATCTGCGTTGCAAGCGGTTTCTCCGGCCGTCGCAGCGGTATTTCCCCTATATCGACTTAATCGATAAGCCCTAGCAGGAAAACCCGTTTCACAAGCTAACTGCCGTGAGGGCAAAGTGAGCGCCACAACGCATCGCGCACGCCCCCGCGAGCGCCAAGGAGACGCCCCCATGCGAGACAAGAACACGCCCGCCGGCCTTGCCGGCGCCCCCCAGCCTGGCCCCACCCGCCGCCGCTTCGTCCGCCATGCTGGCGGGCTCGCGCTGCTCGCCTCGCCGCTCGGCGCCCTTGCCGCAAAGGCGACCGACGGCGTCACGCTCGCCGACGGCCCGCGTCCGCTGGTGCGCTATCCGGGCAAGCGCCCGCTGGTGCGCGTCAGCACCCGCCCGCCGCACCTGGAAACGCCCTTCTCCACGTTCAACGAGGGGCCGATCACGGCCAACGACGCCTTCTTTGTGCGCTATCACCTGGCCAACATCCCGCTGTCGGTAGACCTGAACACTTACCGGCTGAGCGTGGGCGGCCATGTCGGCAAGCCGTTGCGGCTGTCGCTGGACGAGCTCAAGAAGCTGGCCGATCCCGTCGAGGTGGTGGCGGTGAACCAGTGCTCGGGCAACAGCCGCGGCTTCAGCGAGCCGCGCGTGTTCGGCGCGCAGCTGGCCAACGGCGCGATGGGCAATGCGCGCTGGACCGGCGTGCCGCTGCGCAAGGTGCTGGAGCATGCGGGCATCAAGGCTGGCGCCAAGGTGGTGACCTTCAACGGCATGGATACGCCGGTGCTGCCGAGCACGCCGGACTTCCGCAAGTCGCTCGATATCGCGCATGCGATGAACGGCGAGCCGCTGCTGGCCTGGGGCATGAACGGCGAAGACCTGCCGCTGCTCAACGGCTATCCGCTCAAGCTGGTGGTGCCGGGGTATTTCGGCACCTACTGGATCAAGCACCTTTCCGAGATCGAAGTCCTTGACCACCCGTTCGAGGGCCATGACGCGTTCTTCATGACCAAGGGCTACCGCGTGCCGGACAACGATTGCCAGTGCGTGGCCCCCGGTACGCCGGCCGCCAAGACGCGGCCGATCTCGACGCTGGCCGTGCGCAGCTTTATCACCAGCGTCGAAAACGGCGGCAGGCTGCCGGCCGGCCGTACCGTCGAGCTGAAGGGCATTGCCTTCGACGGCGGCTCGGGCATCCGCACGGTCGAGGTTTCCGTCGATGGCGGGCAGAACTGGCAGGCGGCGAAGCTCGGCGAGGACCTGGGCCGCTTCTCGTTCCGCGCGTGGCACTTGCCGGTGAAGTTCGCCCGCAAGGGCCCCGCGGTGCTGATGGTGCGCGCCACCAGCAACAAGGGCGAGACCCAGCCGGCCAAGGCCAACTGGAACCCCGCCGGCTACCGCCGCAATGTCATCGAAGCCACGCCGGTCACCATCGCCTGAGGAACGCGCCATGAAAGCAACCATCGCCCCCGCGCTGCTGGCGCTCGCCTTGCTCGGTGCCGGCCATGCCGGCGCCGCGCCGCAGGACATCAAGCTGCCGGCGGAAAACGTCAAGCTCAAGCCCGCCAGGCTGCCGGGCTACGGCATCGCCATGCAGAAATGCGCGATCTGCCATTCGGCCGACTACGTCTCCTACCAGCCGCCCGGGCTAAGCCTGGCGCAGTGGACCGCCGAGATGAAGAAGATGCAGCAGGCCTACGGCGCGCCGATCGACGATGCCGAAGTCGAGCAGCTCGGCGCCTACCTGGCCGTGGCCTATGGCTCGGCCAAGGCGAAGGATCCCGAGATCGTGGCGATCGCGCAGAAGGCCGGCAAGCCGGCTGCAGCGGCGCCTGCTCCCGGCGCCGCGGCCGCGAGCGTCGACGTGCAGGGGCTGCTGGCAAAGAATGCCTGCCTGAGCTGCCACAGCGTGACGCAGAAGGTGGTCGGACCGGCCTACCATGAGGTCGCCGTGCGCTACAAGAACGATGCGCAGGCCCAGGCGAAGCTCGAAACCAGCATCCGCGGCGGCAGCAGCGGCAAGTGGGGTGCGGTGCCGATGCCGCCGTTTGCCAGCCTGAAGCCGGAAGAAGTGCGCGCGCTGGCGGCATACGTGCGCCAGCAATAAATTTCCACCTGCCAACTCGCGCCCCGGCCATTGCCGGGGCGTTTGCATTTTTCTCCTTGCCAGACGCGCCGTCGCCACGAAGACGATGGCACGCGCTACACCGCGCGCGTGATGCATCCGGACGAAGCCACGCGCAAGCAGCATGAAGAGCTGGGCTTCCACGAGGGCTGGAATACCTGCATCACGCAGCTGGAAGAATTTGCTGCGCAGCTGAAGTGAGCCGGCAAGGAGGTTGCCGCAGGCGCGCGGCGGCGCGCGCTTCAGTGCGAGAACAGCACCGGCACGGTCATCGACTGCAGCAGCACGCGGGTCACGCCGCCGAGGACCAGTTCGCGCAGCCGGCCATGACCGTAGGCGCCCATCACGATCAGGTCGGCGCCAAAGTCCGCGGCGCGCGACAGGATCAGCTCGCCAATGGTCAGGTCGGCGCCAAAGTCCGCGGCGCGCGACAGGATCAGCTCGCCAATGGTCAGGTCAGCGCCGCCGGGGCCGTGCTCGACTTCGACCGAGGCGCCCTGCCGCTCCAGCACCCGCTGCGCGTGGCTGACCGGCGTGGCATCGGCACGCAGCTCCTTGGCGGGGGTATGGGCGCCGAGCATGCGGACTTGCGCGCCAGCCAGCAGTGGTAGCGCGTCGTGCAGGGCGCGCGCGGCCTCGCGGCTGCCGTTCCAGGCCAGCAGCACGCGCGTGCCGATGGTGCTGAACTCGCCGGCGCACGGGACCACCAGCGTGGGCCGGCCGGATTCCAGCAGCAGCGCTTCCAGCAGCTGCCGGGCCACCGGGCCTTCGACGTTGTCGCCATCGTACTGGCCGGACACGATCAGCCCGGCCTCGCGCGCTTCGCGCAGCGCCAGCGTGACGGGGTCGCGATCGACCGCGCGCCAATCGGCCACGACCCCCAGTTCGCGGGTGGCGGCCTCGAAGGCGCAGTGCATGTCTTCGCGCTGCAGCCGGCGGCGTTCCTGGTCTTCGGCCAGACAGCGCTGGGCATTGTCCATGCGGTAGGACCAGCCGGGGTCGGGCACGCGCCCGGCCAGCAAGCCGATCAGCGGGCAGCCGGCGGCGCTGGCGAGGCGGCCGGCAAGGTGCAGGCGGCGGGAGGACTGTGGATTGCCGTCCAGGTGGACCAGGATGCTGTCGTAGGCCATGATGCCCTCGCTTCGGTCTTGCTTGCATCCAGTCTAGGCCGCAAGACCGATTGGGCCTTGACCCGAGTCAAGGCGGCCGGAACCCGCGCTTAATCCGGCCGGCACGGAAAGCGACAAGAAACGGACGGCAGGCGCCATCTGCCACCAGCATCACTCAGTCGTCGTGGTCTTCGTGCCAGCGGCGCCATTCACGCTCGCGCCGCCTTTGTTCGCGCCATTCGCGCTCGCGCCACTTGCGCTCCCGCCATCGTTGTTCGCGCCAGTCGTCGTAATAGGCCGGCGCCACGACCACCGGCGGCGGCGGCGCCACGTAGACCGGCGCCGGCTCGTAGTAGACCGGGGGCGGCGCCACGGCATAGCCGGGAATGCCGATGCCGATATCGACGTTGACGCGGGCCTGGGCGGTGCCCGGGCCCATGACTGCGATGCCTGCCAGAGCGCAGGCGGCCAGGATGCTTCGCATGGTGATGTCCTCCTGGCCGGCAATGTAACGGTGCGCCGCGGCGGCAGGTGTTCGCAGAAGGTTAGGCACGTAGCAACGTGTAACCGCACCGGCGCTTTTGCGGCGCTGGTGGCGCCCCGGCGCGCTGTCGCACTCCCCGTCGGCCAGCACGCGCACTTCGGGCTCAGGGTGGAGGGGCAAGCGGTGGCGCTGGCATCGCGCGCGTAATTAACCCGCTCACGCGTGCCTGGCAAGGCTGGTAAATCACCGTTGCAAAAACAAACAGAATGTCAGGTGCCTCGGCGCTAAAGTGGTCTTTCCCATGCCTGAAGGCTAATTTGGAGGTACACGCATGAAGCAACATCTGGCGAAATCCCTGTTGATGGCTGGCGCGATGGTCGCGTCCTACCCGCTGTTCGCACAGCAGGCCCAGCCCCTTCAACCGGCCCAGCCGATGCAAGCCACGCAACCGATGCAAGCCACCCAGCCGGCGCCGTCCGCGCAACCGATGCAAGCCATGCCGGCCCCCGCACCGTCCGCACCGTCCGCACCATCCGCCCAGGTCGCACAGGCCCCGGGCGCAGCCAGCCCGTACGCACCCGCAGGCCAGCCCGCGCAACCGGGCATGGCGCCGGCCCCGGTCGACCCGATGCAGGCAGCCGCACCTGCCGGCGCCGTCGATCCCGCCAGCATGAGCCTGGCCCCCGATGCGCTCGGCACCCGCCTGGGCCAGCGCAGCGGCTTCCTCGACGGCGCCTGACGCCAGTCCCCGCGCGCTAACGCGCGGACCGGTGGCGGACCGGCGGGCGCAAGCTGTGGTAGCGTAGCGCCCTGCCGATTTGACGCCACCATGACTCCGTTCGATTCCGACGCACTGAAGCGGCTGGTCAGCGTCGCCATGCCCTATGGCAAGCACAAGGGCACGGTGATTGCCGACCTGCCGGGCAACTACCTGAACTGGTTCGCCCGCGAAGGCTTCCCGCCAGGGGAGATTGGCGGGCTGCTGGCGCTGATGCACGAGCTCGACCACAACGGCCTGTCGCACCTGCTCAAGCCGTTGCGCGGGCGCGGCTAGCACCGCGCCGGCTACAGCCCCAGCGCGCGTCCGTCGCTGCGCGGGTCGTGCGCGCCGGCAAGCTGCCCTTTCGGTCCGATCCGGATCGCGCCCGGATGCCCGGCCAGCTGGCTCTGCGCCGGGATCGGGCTCAGCTGGTGGCCGCGCGCCGCCAGCTCACTGAACACCTGCCTGCCGGCGTCCTGCTCCAGCTTGAGGCTGTCGCGGCTGTCGGAGAAAGTCTTGCCCAGCAGGAAGCGCGGCCGGCCGAGCGCGGTCAGCGGGTCCATGCCGTAGTCGATCATCCGCGTCAGCACCGCCGCCAGCGTCTGCGGCTGTCCGTCGGCGCCCTGCGTGCCATATAGCAGCCGGGGGCGGCCGTCCTTGAGGTAGATGCCCGGGTTCAGCGTGTGGAAGGGCCGCTTGCCGCCCTGCAACACGTTGGGGCTGGCGGGATCGAGGCTGAACGATGCGCCGCGGTTGTGCCAGAGTACGCCCGTGTCGCCCACCACCACGCCGCTGCCCCAGTCGAAATACACCGTCTGCAGCATGCTGACGCAGCGGCCCTCGCGGTCGGCCGCGCCGATGTACACCGTATCGCCGGGCTGGTACACATGCGGCCACGGCATGGCCCGTGCCATGCGGATGCGTTGCGCCTGCGCATCGAGGTGCCGGCGCGACAGCAGCCGGTCCACCGGCACGTCGACGAAATCGGGATCGGCGACGTAGCGATTGCGATCCAGGAACGCCAGCTTCACGGCTTCGACCAGCAGGTGGTAGTAGTCGGCGCTGCCCTCGGGCACGGCCGACAGGTCGAAGCGGTCGAGGATCCCCATGATCTCCAGCGTCGTCACGCCCTGCGTGGGCGGACGCAGGCCCAGCAGTTCGCCGCCACGGTAGGCCACGCGCAGCGGCACTTCCTCGCGTGCCTGGCAGCGCGCCAGGTCATTGGCGCGCAACGGCGAGCCGGCCTGCGCCAGCCCTGCCGCAAGCCGGCCGGCGATGTCGCCCTCATAGAACTCCCGCCCGCCCTGCGTCGCCAGCCGCTCCAGCGTGCGCGCCAGTTCGGGCTGGCGGAACATTTCGCCCGGCTTCGGCATGCGCCCGTCGGGGGCGAACACGCGGCCGAAGCCGCCCCAGGCCGGCAGGTCCGCGGCGCGGAACTCCTGCCAGAAGCATTGCGACGGCGTGACCGGGAAGCCGTTGGCGGCGTACTCGGTCGCGCGCCCCAGCAGCGTCGACCATGACTGGGTACCGCCCCACTGGCTCTTGCCGAAGGCAAAGGCGCGGTCCCAGATCGCGACCGTCGCGGCCGCGGTCAGCGCGGCGCCCGGCCCGCGCAACGGGATGGCGCCGCTGTAGCCCGGCGTTTCGGCGGCGGCCTGCCCGATCCCGGAGAACGAGCGCACGTTGCCGTCGCGGTCGCTGGTCACCAGGAAGGCATCGCCGCCCAGACCGGTGAAATGCGGATAGGTCACGCTCAGCACCGCGCCGATCGCAATCGCTGCCTCGATCGCATTGCCGCCTGCCTTCAGCACTTCCAGTCCCGCCTGGCTGGCGAGCCCATGCGGGCTGGTGACCATGCCCGCATCCGAATGCGCCAGGACGCCGCGCGCCGCGGGCGCGGCGTCCTGCGCCGCCTCGGCGCTTGCGGGCGCCAGGATCGTGCTGCCCGCCAGCGCTGCTGAACTTGCCAGGAAAGCCCTGCGCGAGGTGCCGCCGCAGGGGTCGACTTCAATCGTATGTTTCATGCCGCTGTTTTCCATGCCGTTGTGTTCCATGCCCGTTCCCCCGGAAAGACCGGCTGCCCCGTGCCGTCGCCGCGCGGGCAGCCGCGATGATGATGACGATGCGATGGCGGTTCAGGCTTCGCGCTTGTGCGCCTGCCACGACCGCTCGACCAGGCTTTCCGGCGCCGAGTAGCGCGCCTTGATCCAGGCATAGGCCGGGCCCATTGCATTCATGGCAATGACGGCACCCAGCGCGGCGACGGGATCGCCCGGCGTGGGCCCGAAGCCCCCGAACAGCGTGGCGAAGTAGGAGGCAAAGCCGAAGAACATGCCGGGAATGAAACGCAGCGTGTAGAACACGCGCGCCAGGAACATCATGCCGGCGTTGAGCATGAACAGGATCATCATCTCCGCCGCGATCAGCGCCGGCCCCGAGTACTGCTCCGCGGCCTGCCGGAAGCACAGCACGATCACGAACGCGAACAGCGACCCCACCGGCAAGGTCGGCCAGATCTTCTTCAGGTTCTCCGGCGTGGGCCCGCCCATGGCAAAGGTGGCGGCCCAGCTGATAAAGATGGCCCACGGCGGCAGGTGCGACGCATGCGCGGCAATGGGAACGGTGGTGATGGCCAGCAGCGAGGCCACGACTTCGGCAGGCAGCTTCTTCATGATCGTCTCCTGGAAAGCCTTGAAAGGGTTGGGGCGGTTCAGTGCGCGCAGCAATGGTGCCGGCGGATGTCGCAGCGGTGCTGCGTCACCACCGTGATCCGCCCGCGCTTGACCACCCACAGGCGCGGCGGAATGTCGATCAGCGCGTCCGCCACCTTGAAGGTGTCGAGGATCACGATATCGGCCTGCCGGCCCACTTCCAGGCCATAGCTGTCCTGCAGCCCGATCGCGCGCGCGGCGTTGTGCGTGCCCATGCCGAGCACAGCGAGCTGGTGCTCCGGCACGCCGAACTGCGCCACGTGCGCGAGCATATTGCCGATCTGCAGCATGTCGGCCTTGCCGAACGGCGTGAAGGCATTGCGGATATTGTTGGACGAATACGCGACGTTGACCCCGCCGTGATGCAGCGCCTTCACCGGCGTCAGCCCGCGGCGCTGGTTCTGCGCGTCCTTGCGCCCGCCCAGGTACAGGTCGGTCGCGGGCAGGGTCACGATGCTGATGCCGGCGTCGCGCAATTGCGCCACCAGCGGCTCCAGCTGCGCCGTGTCGAGCGCGCCCAGGCTGGTCACATGGCCGAGCGAGACGCGGCCCTGGTAGCCGCATTCGATGGTCTTGCGCGCGATGTAGTCGACCGCGGCAAAGCGCTGGTCGGCGGTATCGTCGGCAAAGTCGGCATGCATGTCGACCGGCGCGTCATAGCGTTGCGCCAGCTCGAACACCATGTCGATATGGCGCACGGTATCGGCCCAGCTCAGCTCGTTGTAAGGGCAGCCGCCGACCACGTCGGCGCCCATGTCCATGGCCGCGATCATCAGCTCGCGCGTGCCCTGCGACTTCAGGATGCCCTCCTGCGGAAAGGCCACGATCTGCAGGTCGAGCAGGTCGTGGTACTCCGCCTTGAGCTCCAGCAGCGTCTCCACCCCGATCAGCCCCTGGATCAGGTCGACGTCGGGGTGGGCGCGGATCGCGACGGTGCCATGCCGGACCGCCATGTCCAGCACCTGGCGCGAGCGGTCGAGCACGTCGTGCCGCTGCTGCTTGCTTTTCAGGATGCCGGTGACGCGGATGGCCTCGTCCAGCGTGCCCAGCCGGGCGGGCAGCCGGCGATGCAGCAGCGCCTTGTCCAGGTGCAGGTGCGGTTCCACCAGGCCAGGGATGGCGGCGCGCCCGCCGGCTTCGATCACTTCGTGCGCCGGCGCGTCGATGCCGGGTTCGATGGCGGCAATGCGCCCGTCGCGGATGGCGATGTCGGTCAGGGGCGCGTCGTCGCGGACGCACGCATCCCGGATCAGCAGGTCCAGCTGCATGGCGTGTCTCCTCAGGTCTTGTCGTTCTGCCGGAGCCGCTGCCCCGTGACCTGAAGCGTAGGTGCCGGCGCGCGCCGGCTGCATCAGGATCGGCTGAATTCGACCTAAGGATCGGCCTAGCTGCGCCGCAGCAATGCTATGGGATAACGCTCGCCTCCCCGGGCTCGCCCGCTTCCGCCAGCAGACCGTGCCGGATGGCGTAGTGCACCAGCCCGGCGGTCGACGAAAGCTCCAGCTTGGCCAGGATGTTGGCCTTGTGCGTACTGACCGTCTTGCCGCTGAGCGACAGCGTCAGCGCGATCTCGTTGATGCCCTGCCCTTCGGCCAGCATCTGGAACACCTGCAGTTCGCGCGCGGTCAGCCGGGCATGCGGCAAGGCCGCCAGCGGCTGGCGCGCCTGCCCGATCAGCTTGTCGGCGATCGCGGCCGAGACCGCGGTGCCGCCGCGCGCCACCTTGCGGATCGCACTGATCAGCTGGTCCGATTCGACATTCTTGGTGAGATACCCGGCAGCGCCGGCGCGGATCGCCTGCACCGCGTACTGCGACTCGCGGTACATGCTCAGTACCAGCACGGGCAGCGCCGGATAGCTGGCCTGCAACTGCTGGATCAGCACGATGCCGCTGCGGCCCGGCATCGACATATCCAGCAGCAGCACGTCCGGCAGGCCGGCGCGCAGCAGCGCGAGCAGTTCGTTGCCGTCGGCGGCCTCGGCCACCACCTGCATGTCCGGCACGGTGGACAGGATCTTCTTCAGCCCGTCGCGGATGATGGTGTGGTCATCGGCCAGCAGGATGCGGATCATCTGCTGTCTCCGCTCGCAATACCGGCATCGCGCGGAACCAGCGCCTCGATGCGTGTGCCGTGGCCTTTCTCGCTGCTCACCACTAGCTTGCCGCCCAGCATCAGCGCGCGCTCGCGCATGCCGAGCAAACCCAGGCTGCGGCGGCGGCCGGTGACGGAAGTATCGATGCCGCAGCCATTGTCGGCGACCACCAGCCGCAGCATGCCGCCCGCCTCGGCCAGCTCGACGCGCACGCGATCGGCCTGGCCATGGCGGCAGGCATTGGTCAGCGCTTCCTGCGCGATCCGGAAGACCGCGGTGCTGACTTCCGCACCGAGGTCCGCCACCGGCTGGAGCGCCTTCTCGCAGGCAATGCCAGTGCGCTCCGACAATGACTCGACCAGCCACTCGATCGCCGAGGCCAGCCCCAGTTCGTCCAGCACCGGCGGGCGCAGGTCGGCCGCAATGCGCTGCACGGCTTCCACGGTCGAATCGGCGATCTCCTTGAGCATCTGCACATGCTTGCGGTACGCGTCGTCGGCAGCCGGGCCCTGCTGCGCCTCGATGTAACTAAGCCCCAGGCGCAGCGCCGTCAGCGACTGCCCCAGCTCATCGTGCAGCTCGCGCGAGATGCGGGTGCGTTCCGCCTCGCGCACGGATTGCAGGTGCGCGGACAGCTCGCGCAGCTGCGCGCGCGAGGCCAGCAGCTCCTGCTCGGAGCGCTTGCGGTCGGTGATATCGCGCGAGATCCCCACCGTGCCGATGACCTCGCCGCCCGGGTTGTGGATCGGCATCTTGATGGTGTCGAACCAGCGCACGCTGCCGTCCTTGCCATGCCGGCTTTCTTCGTAGCGGCGGCGCACGCCGCTGTCGACCACCGCCTTGTCGGTATCGAGGTAGACCTGGCCCCATTCCGCCGACCAGACCTGGTCCGGCGTGCTGCCCACGATCTCGGCCTCGGTCCGTCCGCATGCGGCCATGAACGCGTCATTGACCAGCACGTAGCGCGAGCCGGCATCCTTCAGCCAGGCCTGGTCCGGGATGTTGTTCAATATGGCGCGCTGCAGTTCGACATCCATGCCTCCCCCTTTGCAAGGCAGCCCTCCGCCCTGCCACTCCGGTCCTTCGGATTGATTCGGGACGCGCATGCATTCATGCCAATTGCGCATAAATTGCGCAATCGGCGCGCTGGCAAGCCCCGGCCCTCGCAGACTATAGCCAGCGGCGGGCGGCTGCGCCCTTGTCGTTTTCCTGAATGGGCGAGAGCAACGGATGCAGTCGGGGCGTCTTGCGGCGCACGCCCTACGCCAGCACCGCGCGCGCAATCACCGCGCGCTGGATCTCCGACGAGCCTTCGTAGATGCGCAGGATGCGCGCATCGCGCACCAGCCGCTCCAGCGGCATCTCGCGCGTGAAGCCGTAGCCGCCGTGGATCTGCAAGGCGGTATCGGTGACGAAGGCGACCGTCTCCGAGGCATAGAGCTTGGCCATCGATGCATGCTCGGTGAAGGGCTCGCCGTCACGGCGCCGCACCGCGGCCTGCAGCGTCAGCAGCCAGGCGGCTTCGAGCCGCGTGCGCATGTCCGCGAACATCCACTGCAGGCCCTGCTTGCGCGCCAGCGGCTCGCCGCCGACCTGGCGCTGCCTGGCCCAGTCGACCGCGCACGCCAGCGCCGCTTCGCTGATGCCGAGGCTGGTGGCGGCCACGTCGAGGCGGCTGTTGTCGAGCACTTTCATCGCCGTGCGGAAGCCGCTGCCTTCCGCTCCCAGCCGGTTTGCCGCGGGAACGAAGCAGTCCAGCGCCACCTCGTGCGCCGGCGCGCCGCGGATGCCCATCAGCTTCTCGGCGGGCGCGACCTCCACGCCGGCGCTGTGCCGGTCCACCACGAAGGCGCTGATGCCGCGCGTGCCGGCCGCGGGATCGGTCTTGGCGTAGACGACGATAAAGTCCGCGGCGTCGGCGTTGGAGATGAAGTGCTTGACGCCGCGCAGGCGGTAGCCGTCGCTTTCGGGGGTGGCGCGCGTGGCCATGTCGGCGGGGTTGGAACCGGCGCGCGGCTCGGTCAGCGCGAACGCGCCAAGCTTGCGGCCGGCGGCGGCGTCGGGCAGGTAGCGTGCGCGCAGGCTGTCGTCGCCGCCGATCAGGATGGAGTCGGTGGCCAGGTAGTGCGCGCCGATCATCGACGAGGTCGACGCGCAGGCCTTCGCGACTTCGGCCAGCGACAGGATCAGCGCGACCGGCGAGGTCTCGGTGCCGCCCCAGCGTTCGGGCAGGTTCATGCCCATCAGGCCGAGCTCGGCAAGCTGCGGCACGTAGCGCGTGGTGGAGGTTTCGTCGCGATCCACCGCGGCGGCGTTCGGGGCCAGCTCGCTCTGCGCGAAGCGGCCGATCGCGTCGGCGATCTCCAGGTCTTCCGCTTCGACGCCCATTCGCTTATGCATGTTGCTTCTCCTTATTGAAATTACTGAAATCGTGCGCGGCCAGGATGGCCCCGGTGTGCTGGCCCAGCGCCGGCGCGGGCGTCACGCGGTTGGCGCCGTAGGCAGAGAACTTGACCGGCTGCGACGGCAGGCGCACCGTGCCGCCGTCCGTGCCGGGCACCTCGGTCAGCAGGCGGCGATGCGCCGCGTGCTCGCTTTCCAGCGCTTGCTTGACATTGCGGATCGGCGCGACCGGGATGCCGGCGGCGCCGAGCACGGCGTTCACCTCCGCCACCGTGCGCGTCGCCGACCAGCTCTCCAGCATGGCGCGCAGGTCGGACTCGAAGCGGCACCGCGTCTCGTCATCGGCAAAGCGCGGGTCGTGCGCCATCGCGGGCTGGCCGATGGCGTCGGCCAGCGCCTGGAACAGCTTGTTGTTCAGCACCGCCACCACGTAGAAGCCATCCGCGGCGCGATACGCACCGAACGGCGCCGACGACGGATGGCGGTTGCCCACGCGCCGCGGCGCCAGCCCGGTGGCCGCGTAGCGCGCGACCAGCGTGGCGCTGAGGCTGAGCGTGGCATCGAACATCGACACATCGACATGCGTGCCGCGCCCCGTCTTCTCGCGCGCCAGCAGCGCGGCCAGCACGCCCCACGAGGCGAACAGGCCGCTGACGGCGTCGGACACGGCCTCGCCGAGCATGGTCGGCGCGCCGTCGGGCGCACCGGTGGCGTCCATCAGCCCGCACATCGCCTGCAGGATGATGTCGTAGGCCGGGCGGTGCGATTCCGGGCCGGTCTGGCCAAAGCCCGACACGCTGGCATAGACCAGCGGCGGGTTCAGTTCGCGCAGCGCGGCGTAACCGATGCCGAGCTTGTCCGCCACGCCGGGGCGGAAGTTTTCCACCACCACGTCGGCACCGCGGCACAGCGCGCGGGCGACAGCCAGGCCGTCGTCCGTCTTCAGGTCGATCACGATGCTCTGCTTGTTGCGGTTCATCGCCGAGAACAGGCCGCTCTTGCCGTCGGAGAAGGGACCGACCGTGCGATAGTCGTCGCCGCCGGGCGGCTCTACCTTGATGACTTCGGCGCCGAGGTCGCCGAGCAACGCGGTGCAATACGGGCCGGCGAGCACGCGCGAGAAATCGATCACGCGCAGGCCGGCTAGCGGGAGATCGGGCACATCAGGCAGGTTGGAATGCGTCATGGTCTTGCTCCTCAAGGGCTGGTGGTCCGATTCTGCGCAGCGCAGGCTATCAAGTAAAATATTGATTCTTAGTAGCACCTATAGGATTATTTAATGGCATCGCAGCCATCTCCTTCGCGCATCTCGCTGCGCCTGTTGCGCTACTTCGCCGCCACGGCGGAATCCGGCAGCACCGCCGCCGCTGCGCGGCTGCTCAATGTCTCGCAGCCTTCCATTTCGGTCGCCATCCGCGAGCTGGAAGCCTTGTTCGACGAAGCCCTGTTCGCCCGCGATGCGGGCACCAGGCTGGCGCTGACCCGCTTCGGGGCACGCAAGCTGGCGGAAGCGCGCCGGATCCTGGGCGCGGCAACGGCATTCGAGATCGACCAGCGCGGCGACGGCGATGCCGGCGAGGTGCGCATCGGCGTGTTCCGCACGCTGGCGCCGGCCTACCTGCCGGCGGTGCTGCGCGTGGCACGCGAGCGCTATCCCCGGCTCGCAGTGCGTTTTGTCGAAGGCGACCTGGCCCAGCTCGAAGACTGGCTGCACGGTGGCCAGATCGAGCTGGCGCTGACCTACGACGTGGGGCTGCCTGCCGAGATCGGCCGCGAAGTGCTGGCGGAACTGCGGCCCTACGGGCTGGTGCCGGCCGGCTCGAAGCTGGCCCGCGGCAAGGCCGCAATCTCGCTGCACGCGCTGGCGCGCGAGCCGCTGATCCTGATCGACCTGCCACACAGCCGCGAATTCCTGATGGCGCCGTTCTGGCAATTCGGCCTGCAGCCGGAGGTGCGCTACCGCGCCACGTCGCTGGAACTGGCGCGCAGCATGGTGGCGAACGGGCTGGGTTCCGCGTTGCTGATCACGCAGGCGCCGGCCTCCGGCCAGTCGGCCAGCGTCGTGGAAAAGCCAATCCTCGAGGAAACCGTGCGCCAGCCGCTGGTGATCGCGCAGGCGGGTACCGGCCAGACGCGCGCGGCGGCGCTGCTGGCGGAATGCGTGCGCGAAGCCGTACGCGATACGATGGCGGCGCGCGGCCCCAGGAAAGCCGGTACTGCGCCGTCGCGAAAACTAGGGTAGAAAGCAAGCGATAAGCGTTGCCTGTGCCCCCCGCCCCCAACCGCCACGACCAGCATGTCCAAGCACAAGATCCTGACGTATGTCGACGCCGGCGCCTCCGACTGGACCGCCTGCCTGATGCGCACCATCGGCCACCAGCTGCAGGCCGGCGCCTACGAAATCCGCGCGGTCATGGCCGACGATATCCGCCACGACCCTACGCTGTTCGACGATGCGGTGATGTTCGTGATGCCGGGCGGCGCCGACCTGCCCTACTGCGCGGCGCTCAATGGCGCACCCAACGCGCGCATCCGCAGCTTTATCGAACGGGGCGGCGTCTACCTGGGCATCTGCGCCGGCGCCTACTACGCGTGCCGGGAGCTTGCTTTTCACGCCGGCACCTCGGGCGCGATCTGCGGCGCCCGCGAGTTGCGCTTTGTCGACGCGGTGGCGGTCGGCTCGCTGCCCGACCTCACCGGCGGACGCTTGTACGACGGCACGCCGCGCACCGCCGCGGCCGTGGAGATCCGCACCACCGATCACCTGACACCGACACCGGTCTCTCTCTACATGCACTACCACGGCGGCTGCCTGTTCGATTTCGGGGGTGAGCCCGGCCCGGGTACGCAGGTGCTGGCGGTCTACACCGGCATGGCCGGCTCCCCGCCTGCGATCGTGTCCGCGCGCGTGGGCTACGGGCGCGCCATCCTGACGGGGGTCCACGTGGAGATTTCCGAGCGCGAGTGCAAGGACGCGCTGCGCGGCCACAGCGACATGGATGCCCACGTGCACGTGTGCCACCGGCTGGCCGAGACCGGCGAAACCCAGCTGGCGGTCTTCCGCCAGTTGCTGGCGCATGGCGGGCTGGCGCTGGGATAAGACTTTCTACGTGATGCCGCACTGAAGATGCTCGACGAGGAGTTTGCCGAGCGGGTGCTTCCGTTCGACGAGAACGCCGCCGTGCACTATGCCGCGCTCGTTTCACAGCGAGAGCGCAATGGTCGTCCGATCAGCATGGCAGATGCGCAGATTGCTGCCATTTGCAGGCATAACGGCGCCACGCTCGCCACGCGCAACGGAAAGGACTTCGATGGGACCGGGATCGTTTTGGCCAACCCCTGGGTGGATTGATGCCGGGCATCTATTGCGACGACTGCGGTTGCCCTCTGCGCATCGCGCGCGGCTGGTCCAGCAGCTCGATCATCAGCCACGCGTACAGCGTGACGCCGATAAACAGCCCCATGCGCACGACAAAGGCGGTATAGACGTCCTTGCCGGCCGCGCTGTCCTGCACCGACTGCCCCAGCAGGATGACCAGCGTCACCAGCGTATTGAGCCAGAAACCGGGCGCCTGGCGCGAGGGGCTGAGCCCATAGAGCTTGCGCGCCACCAGCAGCGCAAACAGCAGCATCCACAGGAAATACATCCACAGGTGCACGAACAGGCTGAGCGCGCCCCAGAATGCGATCGCCAGCAGGCCGCCGAGCAGCGTCGAGCCCAGCAGCTCGCGGCCCGCGTTGCGCGCAGAAGTGGTGCAGCTCTGCCGGCCCAGGCTGACCGCCTTCATGATGATCGGCATGTAGGTGGTGGGATCGGTCATCGTGAGCAGGAAGGCTGGCATCACCACCAGCGCCGCGCGCAGTGCGACCCACGCCGCCAGGTCGTCCGGCAGCGCGCTGGCCGGGGGCGCCGCCGGTGTGCCCGCGGGCTCGGGAAAAAGCCAATGCCCGAGCGCCAGCGCCAGCACCGCCAGCAGCAGCCCCTTGACCAGCGCGGCAATGACCGTCACGGCCAGGCCGAAGTCGAAGGTGCCGGCCGACGAGATCATGGTCAGGCCGACCACCAGGAAGGTCGACACCAGGTTGTTGCCGCCGCGCAAGCCGTAGCGGAATGCCAGGAACAGGCACAGGCCGGTCAGCAGCACGCCGCTGACCGGGTAGTGGCGCAGCAAGGGAATCAGCAGCAGGCCGCTGCCGGTGGTCAGCATCACCACCAGCGCCAGGCCCACGCCGGTCTTGAACGCCAGCGGACGGTTCATGCTGGCGAGCAGGAATATGGCCAGCACTGGCGCGAGCATCGGGATCGGCAGGCCCAGGCCGAAGCTGGCCGCCAGGCACCACGCGGTGCCGCCGGCCAGGCGCAGCGCGCGCCGTGCGCGCGGCGAGGGCGGCGGCCGCGATGCCGCCGGTACCGTCGCCGGGCTGTCAGTAGACATAGGACAGCCAGCTCATCAGGTACAGGAAGGCGCGGCCGAGCGGGTTGAGCGGATTGCCTTCCGTCGGAAACGCCATGACCTCCGCCTGCCCGCCCACGCGCACGCCGCGCAGCGACGACAACTGGCCGGGATCGAATTCCACCGTCACCGGGAAACGCTGGGCCGGGCGCAGCCAGTCGCGGCTGTTCTGCACCGTCGGCAGGCTGCCGGGCTGCGTGGGGGGGCCGCCGACACTGACACCATAGCCGACACTGCGCACGCGCCCGGTGAAGACCCGCCCCGGCAGCGAATCCAGCACGATCGCCACCGGCGTGCCGGGCACCACGTGGCCAAGGTTGTTCTCGGTCATCTCCGCGTTGATCCATACGTCGTGGATGGTGATCAGCGTCATCACCGGATTGCCCGCAGCGGCAAACTGGCCGGTCTCGGTGCGCAGATCGGTGACCAGCCCGGCCGAGCGCGCGCGCACGCTGGTATTGGCCAGGTCCAGCTCGGCCTTTTCCAGCGCGGCGGCGGCGCTGCGCAGCTTGGCGTTGTCTTCGGCGCTGCCGCCCTCCTGCTCGCGCGCGCGCTGGACCTCGGCGCGGGCCGCGGCCACCTGCGCGGTGGCTGCTTCCAGGCTGGCACGCGCGATCTCCAGCCGGCGCAGCGATATGGTGCCCTGGTCCTCGCGGTACAGGCGCTCCAGGCGTTCGCTGTCCTGGCGCGCCTTGACCTCGTTGGCGCGCGCTGCGCGCAGCGCCGCCTGCGCCGATTCGATGCCGGCGGTGCTGGCGCCGATCTGCCGGCGCGTCGACTCCAGGTCGGCGCGCGCGCGGTCGGCGGCGATCCGGTAGTGCTGCGGGTCGACCTCGAACAGCACCGTGCCGGCCGCCACGTCCTGGTTGTTGCGCACATGGACGCGGGTCACGCGCCCCGCCACCTCCGACGCCACCGGCACCACGAAGGCCTGCACGCGCGCCTGCTGGGTATAGGGCGTGAGCCGGTCGGCCAGCAGGTACCACACCAGGCTCACGGCGATCAGCACGAGCACCCAGCGAATGCCTTTCCTGGCCGGATCGGCGGTCGCTGCCGCGGCGGGCGGCGGCGGCGGCGGCGGCGGCGGCGGCGGCGGCGGTGGCGATGCTGGCTCCGGCGGGACTGCTGCGGGCTGTGGCGTGTCGCTCATCGGGCCTCCGCGTTGGATACCTGCCGTGGTGTCGCCGGAACGCCCGCCCCCGCAGGCGCGGCCGGCCGCGCGGCTTCTTCGAACAGGTCGCCCCAGTTGGTGCGCTGCTGCATCTGCTGGCGCGTCGCCGGGTCGACCAGAGGCAGTTCGCTGTGCCAGCCGCCGCCCAGCGCCTTGTACAGCGCGATCAGGTTGCTCACGGCGCTGCTGCGGTTGAGCACGTAGGCATCCTGCTGGGCCGCCAGCGCCCGCTGCGCGTCCAGCACGCGCTGGAAGTCGGAATAGCCCTCGCGGTAGAGCGAGTTGGCCAGCGACAGCGAACGGTTGGCGGCGACCGTGCCTTCGCGCAGGATCTCTTCGCGCTCCAGCGACTTGAGCAGGCCGCTGGCGGCATCGTCGGCTTCGCGCGCGGCCTGCCGCACCGCGTCCTGGTAGGCCACGATCAGCTGCTGCAGGCGTGCGTCCTGCACCCGCACGTTGTTGCGGATGCGGCCATAGTCGAACACGTTCCAGCGCAGGCTGGGCCCGCCCACCAGCGCCAGCGTGTTGGGCGTGCCGGCCAGCGTGCTGGCGGACCAGACGATGCTGCCCAAGAGCGACAGCGACGGGTAGAGATCGGCCTCGGCCACGCCGATCAACGCCGACTGCGCCGCAATCTGCAGCTCCGCGGCGCGCACATCCGGACGGCGCACCAGCAGGCTGGCCGGCACGTCCTGCACCACGGCGCGGTCGAGCAGCGGGAGTGCCCCTTCCCGCTCCGCGAGTTCGGGCAGCTCCGGCAGCGCGCCGGGAGGGTGGCCCGCCAGCACCGCCAGCGCATTGCGCGTGCGCAGGATCTGGCCCTCGAACTCGGGGATGCTGCTGAGCGTGCCCAGGTACTGCGTCTTGGCTTGCTGCAGGTCGAGCTCGTCGGTCTCGCCGCTGCGGAACAGCCGCTCGGTGATTTCAAAGCTGCGCTGCTGCAGCCGGGCATTGTCGCGGGCGATGCGCAGCCGCGCCTCGGCGGTGCGCAGCGCGAAGTAGGTCTCGGCCACCTGGGCGCGCAGCAGCACCAGCACATCCTCGTGGTTGGCGCGCGCGGCAAAGTACGCGGCATCGGCCGATTCGATGGCGCGGCTGAAGCGCCCCCAGAAATCCAGCTCCCAGCCGATGTCGAAGCCCGCGCTGAACTGCCAGAAGCGGCTGTTCTGCGGGTTGCGCCCGCCGGCCTGGCGGCTGGAGGTGTACAGCGCATCGGTGCTCACCTGCTGCAGCTGCGGGTAGCGGCCGCTCTGGGCGATGCCGAGCTGCGCGCGCGCTTCCATCACGCGCAGGCCGGCGATGCGTAGTCCGGCGTTGTTGGCATCGGCCTCGGCGATCAGGCGCTCCAGCGTCGGGTCGCCGAATACCTGCCACCACTGCCCCAGGTCGGGCGCCAGGCGCCGTTCAGTCGCGCCCTGCAGCGCCGGGCTGTCCCATGAGGCCGTCCACGCCTCGCGCTGCGGCTGGAAGTCGGGGCCCACCCGCGCGCATGCGCCCAGGCACAGCACGCCGGCCAGCAGCATTCCGTTCGGCCGGTTGCGCACGGGCATGAGGCGAACCGGCCTGCACTATTCCGCGGTCTGCTCGATCGATTCGGGCACCGGCTGCGCAGGCTGCGGAGGCGGCTGGTCTTCGACCCACTGCCAGAACAGCCGGTAGGCCACGGCCAGCATCACGGGACCGATAAACAGCCCGATGACGCCGCCTGTCACCATCCCGCCCAGCGCTCCGATCAGCACCACCGGCATCGGCACGTCCACGCCGCGGCCGAGCATCAGCGGCTTGAGCACGTTGTCGGCCAGTCCCGCGATAAAGGTGTAGACGGCAAAGATCACGGTCCCCCCGGTGGCACCCTCGGCGGCAAAGACAAGGATGATCACCGGGATGGTGATCAGCGTCGCCGGCAACTGCATGATGCCGAGCAGCAGCACCGCCAGCGCCAGCAGGCCGGCGCCGGGAATACCCTTGATCACGAAGGCAACGCCGATCAGCAGCATCTGGATGAAGGCGATGCCTACCACGCCCTGCGCCACCGCGCGGATGGTGGCGGTGCACAGCATAGCCAGCCGCGGGCCGCGCTCCGGGCCGAACACGCGCGAGGCGATCTGCCTGGCGCTGTGCGTCCCTTCCTCGCCATAGGCCATGATGATGCCGGCGATGATCAGCGCGAACAGCAGGACCAGCAGGGCCACGCCGACGCCGGCGAGCTTGCCCAGCAGCGCCAGGCTGACGCCCTTGAGTTGCGGCATCAGCTTTTCCATCACCGCTGTCATGTCGGTGGCGGCCTGCAGCCAGAAGTCGTAGAGGCGCTGCCCGACGAACGGCCACGCGGCGACCGACTCCGCCGGCATCGGGATATGCACGCGGTCCTCCCTGACCATGGCGATGGCGTTCTCCACGGACTCGACCAGCGCCTCGCCCAGCAGGTAGGTCGGCACCAGGATGATGGCGAGGACCAGCACCACGATCAGCGTGGCAACGCGCCCGTCATGGCCGCCCAGCCGCGTGCGCAGCCGAACCTGCAGCGGGTACATGGTGACCGCCAGTATCACCGACCACAGCAGCAGGTCGACAAACGGGTGGAAGATCTGGAAGCAGAAAACCGCCAGCACGGCGATCAGCCCGGCGCGGATCAGGACGTCAAGCAACCCGCGGGACAGCGCCTTCTCGGAAATGGGCGTGGGCAACATCGAGCGTCTCCCCGCGGTGAAAGCCGCAAAGGTTCACATCGGTACGCCAGGCTTGTACTCAGCGCCGGCCGAAATCCAGTCTAGGCGAGCCCGGGGGCTCGGGCAACCTTTTCGTCACCCGGGCCACAAACCCGCCCATCAACCTAGGGCTGTCCGGGCTTGCGCAGCATCTTGTCGACCTCGCCGGCATGCAGTTCCTCCAGCTGGATCGACTCGCGCGCATATTCTTCCAGCGCCACCGAGCGGCCCTCGACCAGGGTCAGCAGCTGGCGGTACAGGTCCAGCGCCTGCCGCTCGGTCGCCAGCGATTCGCGCAGGATGGTGCCGATGTCGGTGGTGTGGCTGTCCAGCAGCGCCGCGATGCCGAGCGAGGGATACGCGCCCAGCGTGGTGATCCACTCCCCGGCCTGCTGCGCATGGAGCAACGATTCGTTGGCCTGTTCGCGCAGCCAGGACACTACGGGAATGCGGCCGAAGCCGAACACCAGAAAGGAATAGTGCGTATAGCGCACAACCCCGGCGAGTTCGGCTTCCAGTATCTGGTTCAGCACCCCGACGACCTTGTCTTTCTCGATTTCCGCCATGGCATCTTCCTCCCGCGATGCAGAGACAAAACAGAGGGACAAACACAGGCTGATTCATTCTAGTCGGCGCCACGCCACACCTGAGGCTTTGCGCACCGGCGGCGAGCGCGTGCGGGCCAGCAATCCGCCAGTGGAATTCCTATCATGCAGACGTGGCGCGCGCCCGCAGCAGCCCGCGCTGCCCGCCCGGAAAACTGACAACTTCGCCGGTGATGCAAAAGGATCCAGGTTCGCCAGCCGACCAATGCGACGGCGCCGTGATGTTCGCGGACATCTGCGACAGCACGCGGCTTTACGACAAGGCCGGCGACGCGGTGGCACTCGCCGCCATCCGCCAATGCCTGGCGCTGATGAAGGCGCGCGCCGCGCTCGCGCAAGGGCGCGTGGTCAAGACCATCGGCGACGAAATCATGGTGCTGTTCCCCGCCGCCGATCACGCGATGCAGGCCGCACTCGACATGCAGGAGGGCGTGGCCGGGCTGGCACCGATCGCCGGCATAGCCTTGTCGATCCATATCGGTTTCCACCATGGCCCGATCCTGTCGGACGAAGGCGGCGACGTGTTCGGCGACACGGTCAACCTGGCCGCGCGGCTGGTCAAGCTGGCCTCGCGCGGACAGATCATCACCAGCAAGCATGCCGTGGAGCAGCTATCGGCACCGCTGCGGCAGATGACGCGCGCGCTGTATCCGATCCAGGTGCGCGGCAAGCTGCAGCTGATCGAGCTGTACGAGGCGATCTGGCAGCAGAACACCGAGCTGACCCTGGTCGCCCCGGTTGATGTCGCGGCGCGCCGCTCGCTGTTCCTGTCGCTGCGCTACCGCGACACGCTGTTCGAGATGGACGCCACCTCGGCGCCGCTGACCATCGGCCGCGACAGCACCATGAGCATCGTCATCCTCGACCGGCAGGTGTCGCGCTTCCAGGCGACTGTCGAGCCGCGCGGCGGCCGCTTCGTGCTGATCGACCGCAGTTCCAACGGCACCCATGTCCGCATCGACGGCGAAGACAGCCTGATGCTGCGCCGTGACGAGATCACGCTGCGGGGCCACGGCTGGATCACGTTCTCCGCACCCGGCGATGCCGGCCAGGAGGCGATCGAGTTCTTTGTCGAGGAAGACTGAGGCGGCTCCCGCACAGTTGCACGGTGGCGTGGAAATTCTCCTTGACTTCAGCCGGTCCGTATCCCATCATGCTTTCCATCGCATGCGATTGAAGCGTTTGCGATAGATCAGCGACAGCTGATTGTTTTTCCCCGTACATATCGCATGCGATGCAATCGCACAAGATATAAATACCACCTGACCGAAAGGAACCCCCGCCATGAGCAAGATCGACAAAGTCCTGGCCACCGGCAAGACCTACACCACCCTCAGCGCCGCCGGCAACACGCCCCGCGGGCATGACGGCACCGTCGACATGCGGCTGTCGTCGCCCGGCAGCGAAGCCAACCCCCACCATGTCTTCGATGGCAGCGATGCGCATCCCACCGCCGAGCGCCTGTTCGCGGCCGCGTGGTCGGCGTGCTACATCAGCGCGGTAGGCCTGGCGGCCAAGACGCACAAGCTGACCCTGCCGTCCGACCTGGCCGTCGAGATCGAGGTGGACCTGGGCCAGACCGGCCGCGAGTACCTGCTGCAGGCCCGCCTGAACGTGCGCATGCCCGGCGTGCCGCATGACGTGGCGACGGCGGTGGCCCATGCCGCTGACGAAATCTGCCCGTACTCCAAGGCCACGCGCGGCAACATCGACGTGGCGATCAACGTCATCACCGGCTGACGCAGCCGCGCGGCCCCGGTCCGTGCCTAAAAGGCACGGACCGGGGCCCATGGGTCGCATCCGGTTATCGCATCCCCGATACAATCGCATACGACCTATAATTTCCCGCAGCGTCATCCAGACACGGGAGCCAGACCATGAAAGCCACCGACAAGGCCGCCGCCGCGGACCCCAAGCTGTCCGATTTCCTCTGCTTCGCCGTCTATTCCGCCAACCTGGCGTTCGGCAAGGCGTACAAGCCCGTCCTCGAACAACTGGGGCTGACCTACACGCAATACATCACCATCGTGGCGTTGTGGGAGGAAGACAACCAGACCGTGGGCAGCCTGGGCGAGAAGCTTTTCCTGGAATCGAACACGCTGACGCCGATCCTGAAGAAGCTCGAAGCCATGGGATACGTGGAACGGCAGCGCGATCCCGAGGACGAGCGCCAGGTGCGGGTCAGCCTGACCCGCACTGGCCGCCGCCTGCGCGAAAAGCGCCTCGAAGGCAGCCTGGCCGAAGCCACCGGCCTGGCGCCGGACGAATTCGCACGCCTGCAGAAGGCGGTGGCGACGCTGCGCAACAACCTGATCCGGTCGGTCAGGTCCGGCGACTGAAGCCGGCCACCGCCCTGCATTACGAGCTACTGACATGAACCAGGCATCCACCCCGTACAGCCCGATCAGCTGCGAATTCCACGACCTGCTCGAAGCGCTGGCCACCGTGCGCCGGCCCGCCGTGATCCGCTATCGCGACCAGGATGGCGCGGCGCGGCAAGTGACGGCGACGATCACCGATATCTTCAGCCGCGAGCGGGTGGAGTTTGTCTCGCTCGGCACGGGCGAGGCGCTGCGGCTGGACCAGCTCGTCGAGGTCAACGGCGAGAAGCTCCGCGACTACTGAGCCCCGCTCCCGGCCCTACTCCCGGCCCTACCCCCGTCCTTGCCCTATCCTTCCAGGGAATACACCGGGCAAGGTGGGCCGCATGCGCGCATTGATCTTCTGCTCCGTGCAGTTCCTGCTGGCGGTCACGTGGACCCTCTACGTGGCGTTCCTGCCGCAGCTCGCCACGCAGGCAGGCATCCCGCGCGCGCAGGTTGCGTGGATCCTGGTGATGGACCAGGTGATCTTCGTCGCCATGGACCTGGCGCTGGGCATCGCCGCCGACCGTGTCGCCAACGGCATGCGCCGGCTCGGCGGCTGGATCCTGGCGCTGTCGGTGGTTTCCGCGCTGGCGTTCGTGCTGCTGCCTTCGGCTTCCTCGCCGGTGCTGCTGCTTGCCCTGACCGCGTTGTGGGCCGCCACCTCTTCGGCCCTGCGCGCGCCGCCCATGGTGATCATCGCGCGGCGGCTGCAGGGATCGGCTTCGTCGTTCCTGGTGTTGGCGTCGCTGCTCGGCATCGGCCTGGCCGGCGCGGTGGCACCGGTGCTGACGGCGCGGCTGCGCGAGGCTTCGCCGTTGATCCCCTTTGCCGCGGCCAGCGCGGCACTGGTGGTGGCCGTGGTCGCGCTGCGCTGGGTTGAATTGCCGCCGGCAAGCCAACGGGCTGACGCGGCGCCGATTGCCAGTGCCGGCCCGCGGCGCCTGTGGCTGCTGTTCGCAGCGGTCTGGCTGCTCGCGCTGGGCTTCCAGGTCCACACCGCGATCAACTCCGGACCGGCCTACCTTCGCTTCGTTGCCAGCGCCGAGCTGGTGCGGGTGATGCCGGCGTTCTGGATCGGCTTCGCGCTGTGCGTGCTGCTGCCCGAGACACCATGGCTGCGGCGCTTTCCCGCCTGCGTGCTGCTGCTCGCCGCGTCGGTGCTGGGCGCGCTGGCCTTGTCCGGGTTCATTGCCGCCGCTTCGCTGCAGGCGGTGCTGGCCGCGCAATGCCTGGCCGGCGGCATGTGGGGAATCATGTTTGGCGCGGCGGCCAATGCCGCGCTCGATGCCGGGCGTGTGGGCCGCGAAGGCAGGCTCACCGGACTGGTGTTTGCCGTGCTGGCCATCGCCGCTTTCCTGCGCATCGCCGCGGTGGCCTCCGGCGCCGCCAAGGGCGCGATACTGGCCAGCCTGATGCCGTGGGTGCCGGCGCTCGCATGGAGCGCGGGGGCGCTGCTGCTGGCGTTCTTCGTCGCGGCAAACCTGCCCTATCTCGCCACGCGCGCTCAGGTAGCAAGGCCACCGGCGTGATGCCGGACTAAGGCCCCATCGTCGCCGTTCCGGCGTAGTCGCGAAGTCCTGCGACCAGCGCGGCAAACGTCACCGCGCAGCGCGCGCTGCCGCGCAAGTCCTCGTGCATCGCTACCCAGGTATCCATCGCCACCGAAAACTCGCTGCGCAACACCCTGACCAGCCCCGGGTCGCGGCCCGCGAGCGCGGCATGGCACACGCCGATGCCGAACCCGGCGCGGATCGCGCCCAGCTGGGCCAGGTCGCTGTCGGCGCGAAAGGCCAGGCGCTGGCGCGAGAACGCCGGAAAGCGCTCCAGCAAGCGGCGGATGAACAGCGTCTCCCGGTCGAAGCCGATCATGGCAAACCCCGGCAGTTCCTCCAGCGACTGCGGCACGCCGTGCGCGGCCAGGTAGCGCTCATGCGCATGCAGCCCCAGTTCGATGCCGCCGACGCGCTGGGCCACGAGCGCATCCTGCTCGGGCCGGAACATCCGCACGGCGATATCGGCTTCGCGATGCAGCAGGTCGTCGACGCGGTTCGACAGCACCAGTTCGATCTCCAGCGCCGGGTGGGCTTCGCGCAGTGCGGCCAGGATCGGCGGCAGCACTTCGACGCCGACGACCTCGCTCGCCGACAGCCGCACCGTGCCGCGCACGCCGGCGCCGTGCCCGCTGGCCGCGCGCCGCATGGCCGCGGCCGTGGCGGCGAGTCCGGCGGCATAGGGCCGCAGCGTGTGTGCGGCGTCGGTCGGGGCGAAGCCGTCGAAGGAGCGCGTGAAGAGCTTCAGGCCCAGCGCGGCCTCAAGACTGTCGATATGGCGGCCGACGGTCGGCTGCGTCAGGCCCATGGCGCGGCCGGCAGCCGACAGCGAGCCGGTTTCCAGCACGTGGAGGAAGGTGCGGTACCACTCCCAGTTCGGTTCGCCGGCCATGCCTATGCATTTTTGTTTAGCAACCAGCCGATTATAGGCAATTTTCTTTTTGCCGAGATGCCCGCAAACTGGCCTGCATCAGACCACGACAGCACCCATGCCAAGGAGAATCCCATGTCCAGGATCGCGCTGTTTGGCGCCGCCGGCGCCATTGGCCACAGCATCGCCGCCGCACTGGCAGGCCGGGGCGAGCCGTATCGCGTAGTCGGCCGCGATGCGGCGCGCCTCCACCAGGCCTTCGGGGCCGACCCGCTCGCCGAGATCGTCGCGTGGGACCCCGATTCGCCGGCCTCCGTCCAGGCCGCGGCGAGCGGCATCGACACGCTGGTCTACATGGTCGGCGTCGACTACTGGCGCTTCGACCTGCACCCGGAACTGCTGCGCAAGACACTGGATGGCGCGCTCGCAGCGGGCGTCAGGCAATTCATCCTGATCGGCACCGTCTACCCCTACGGACGCGTCCAGGGCGGCAATCCGGTCAGCGAGGACCACCCGCGCGCGCCGCATACCTTCAAGGGCCGCATGCGCAAGGCGCAGGAAGACCTGCTGATGCAGGCCGACGCCGCCGGGCGCATCCGCGCCACGGTGCTGCGGCTGCCCGACTTCTACGGCCCGGGCGTGCAGGCCAGCCTGCTGCACCGCGCCGCGCAGGCTGCCGTATCCGGCGGCACCGCGGACATGATCGGGCCGATCGATGCGCCGCACGAGTTCGTCTATGTGCCGGACGTGGGGCCGGTGGTGGCGCGGCTGGCGGATACGCCCGCGGCCTTCGGCAGGATCTGGCACCTGGCCGGCGCCGGCGCCACGACACAGCGCGAACTGGTATTGGAGATGGAAAGGCAGACCGGCCGCCGGCTCAGGCTGCGCATCGCCGGCAAGGGCATGCTGCGCCTGCTCGGGCTGTTCAACCCGTTCATGCGCGAACTGGTCGAGATGCACTACCTGATGACCGATCCGCTGATCCTGGACGATGCCGCGCTGCAGCGGCTGATCGGGCCGATCCGCAAGACGCCCTACGCCGAGGGCATCCGGCAGACGCTGGCGGCATGCCAGCCTGGCCGGCACGCCGCCAACCTCGCCAACGTCGCTAACCTGCCTGCTTGCGAAACGCCCAGCGCCCCGCCAGCACAGTGAAGCTGGCCACCAGTGCCACCAGCACCCAGAAGCCGTGCGGATGCTCGGCCAGCGGGATGCCGCCCACGTTCATGCCAAAGAAGCCGGCCACGATATTGATCGGCAGCGCCAGCACGGTCACCAGCGTCAGCGTGAACAGCGTGCGGTTGGTCTGCTCGTTGAGCTTGGCGGCGATCTCTTCCTGCAGCAGCTTGATGCGTTCGACCAGCGCGGCAAGGTCGTTGAGCACCAGCGAGAACTCTTCGGTCGATTCGCGCAGCTCCTGCAGGTCGGTTTCCTGCAGCCACGCCGGCGGCCGGTTCAGCAGCCGGAACAGCGCGCCCGGCTCGGGCGCCAGCAGCCGTTGCAGCCGCACCAGGCCGCGCCGCATCGCGCCCAGATCGGCGCGGTTGCCCTGCAGCCGCTGCGACAGCAGCTGGTCCTCGATCTGGTCGACGTTCACGCCGGTCTCGCGCACGATCTGCACCAGCACGTCGGCCTGGTCGCGCAGCAGGTGCACCATCAGGTCCGCCGGCGAGCGGAACGCCTCGCCGTGCCGCACCGCCTCGCGCAGCCGGTCCACCGAGCGCAGCGGCCGCGCCCGGGCCGTGACCAGCAGGCGGTGGTCAGCGTGGGCCCACATGGTCGAAATGTCCGTCGATGAGACGCCGAAGTTGTAGATCACATCGTTGACCACGGCCAGCAGCGCGGTGTCCAGACGCTCGATCCGCGTCGAGCGCGAGCCCTGGCGCAGCGCCTCGAAGTATTCGTCCGGCAGCCCCAGGTGCCCCTTCATCCAGCGTTCGCAGGCGCTGTGGGACAGGTTGAAATGCAGCCAGACGAAGCAGCGCTCGTGCGCGGCAGCCGGCGGCGCCTGCTGCAGCCAAGCCGCCGCGCCCCGCGAATCGATCTCGCGCATGGCCCCGCCGGGCGCGAACAGGAAACCGCTGACCAGGCCGACCGGGTCCGATCCATAGCCCGCCTCGACAATGCCCGCTTGCATGCCTGCTCCCTTCACATGGAATTTGCCTCGCGCGACGTTATCACGCCGCAATGACAGTGTCGGAAAATGAAGGCGCGGGTGGTCCCGGGTCTGGTCTGTGCGTTTGCGGCTTCCGGCGCCGCCCTGCCTTGTCGGCCCCTACAACACCGTCGCGTACTCCAGCGTCTTCGGCGTCTTCACGATCACCTCGGGCACTTCCCGACGATGACCGTGTCATCGAGCCGGAATCCGCCCAGCCCGTAGACGTACAGCCCCGGCTCCGACGAATACACCTCTCCCGCCAGCAGCGCGCGCGTGTTGAAGGCCATGTCTTCGGGATACTCGTGCAGCATCAGCCCGACCGCATGCCCGGTGCGGTGGAACACGTACTGTCCGCAGCCGGCCGCTTCGATCACCGCTTGTGCGGCGGCGTCCATGTCGCAGACGCACCGGCCGGGCACCGCGGAGGCGACGGCGGCATCGGTCGCGCGGGCCGCGACCTGGTAGAGCCGCGCCTGCTCGTCTCCGGGCCGGCCGCAGAACCATGTGCGCTCGTTCTCGACATAGAGGCCGTTCAGCCGCGGCAGTATGAGATTGACGATGGTGTCGCCTTCGGCGATGCGCGATCCGCACGCGGCGCCGTCGCCATGCGGCGAGGCCGAGGCCGGGCCGGTGAGCGTCCAGCACTTGAGGATGTCGAAGTCCTCGCCGGGAAAGCGCCGGGCGGCTTCCTCGACCATCAGCGCCGCCATGGCGTGATCGAGTTCCTGCACCAGGCGGCCGGGGCGGATGCTCTCGCGGTAGCGGTCCTGCACCCAGTCGGTCAGTGCGCCCAGCTCGCGCATGACTTGCAGTTGGCCAGCATCGCCACGCCGGTCAGGTCCTTCGACGGGTTGTACGGCAGCTTCGGATACAGGAAAGGATTGAAGGCAAGGTTGGAATCGCCGGCGATAACTTTCCCGCCGAAAGATAACGATGCGCAACTCGCCGGCATTTCTCCCCCGGCAGTGATCGCTGCGCTATTCATGCCGATGGTTCTTAAAACCCGATAGCCGGGTCAGCGCTGGCCGGCATCGAAGGCCTTCTGCCAGACATCGTGGTCTGGCGGATAGACCGCGTCGAAATGCTCGCGCAGCGCGGCGATCTCCTGCACGATCGCGAACGAAAAGCCCTGGCGGCCGCCGCGGTCGTCGAACTGCAGGCCGTTCAGGTAGTGCCGGCATCCGACCGCATCGAACCACTTGGCGGCGACGGTATTGACGATGCGGGGGAAAGCCCGCCCCAGTTCTACCGGACGGACCGCGTCGGGCAGCTCGGCCATCCAGCGGATGGTCTCGCGGCGCAGCGTCAGGTCATCGTCCGTGGCGGTCTTGCGGTGGAAGGCGGGGTCTTGCGTCAAGGGAGTCTCCGGGTGCAGCCGGGAGGATAGCCGATTGTGGCCGGACCATGCCAGGTCCGGCCAGCCCGGGCTTTTCCCGGTTGCACGCCGGCGCTCAGGCCGCGGCCCGGCGCGCCGCCCCGCGATACTCCGCCAGCAGTGCTTCGCGGCGCGCGGCCGCTGCCTGCATGCTGGCTTCCTTGACATGGCCGTAGCCGCGGATGTCGTCGGGCAACGTGGCCAGCGCCAGCGCGGTGTCGAGCTTGTCGGCGCCCAGCGAGGCGGCGAACTCGTCGACCATGGCCAGGTAGTCGGCCACCAGCGCGCGCTCGGCGCGACGCTCCGCGGTCTTGCCGAACACGTCGAACGCTGTGCCGCGCAGGCCTTTCAGGCGGGCCAGCAGGCGGAAGGCGGTCAGCGTGCGCGGGCCGAAGCGGCGCTTCACCGGATGGCCCTTGCTGTCGGTCTTGCCCGCATTCGTCAGCGTGGGCGGGGCCAGCCAGAAGTTGAGCTGGTAGTCGCGGCCGGGCTCGCCTTCGAACTGCGCGCGCAGCTTGTCGAGGAAGGCCGGGTCGGCGTACAGGCGCGCCACCTCGTACTCGTCCTTGTACGCCATCAGCTTGGCCAGGTTGCGCGCCACCGCTTCGGTCAGCGGCAGCTTGCGGTCGGCGCCCAGCTTCTGCTCGGCGGCGCGGATACGCTCGACCGCTTCACGGTAGCGGCTGGCGTACGCGGCGTTCTGGTAGTCGGTCAGCATCGACTCGCGCTTGCGGATCAGCGTGTCGAGCGTCTGCGGCAACGCCACCACGTGGGCCGTCTGCGCCGGCGCATCCGGCAGCAGCGCCTTCACGGCAGCCTCGCCGTGGTGCGCGAGATACCGGCCCCATTCGAACGCCTGGCGGTTCTTGTCGACCGACACGCCGTTGAGTTCGATCGCGCGCAGCAGGCTGGCATGCTGCAGCGGGATCCAGCCTTTCTGCCAGGCAAAGCCGAGCAGCAGCGGGTTGGAGTAGATGGCATCGGCCAGCAGCGTCACGGCCCAGGCGCTGGCGTCGATAAACGCGCTGGCCTCGCCCACGCTGTTGCGCAGGTCCTGCTCGGCGCTGGCGCCGGGGAACTTCCACTTCGGGTTCTTGATGAACTCGGCGGTCGGGGTGTTGGCGCTGTTGACCACCGCAGCGGTCACGCCGTGCCGGGTCTTGGACAGCACCTCGGCCGAGGCCGAGACGATGGCGTCGCCGCCGATCACCAGCCGCGCGTCGCCGGTGGCGATACGCGTGGCATGCAGGTCATGCGGCGCCGGTGCGATCTGCACGTGGCTGATCACCGCCCCGCCCTTCTGCGCCAGGCCTGCCATGTCGAGCACGGTGACGCCCTTGCGCTCCAGGTGCGCGGCCATGCCGAGCAAGCCGCCGATGGTCACCACGCCGGTGCCGCCCACGCCCGTCACCAGCACGCCATACGGCCGTTCCAGCGCGGGAAGCGTTGGCATCGGCAGCGCCTCGAAATCGGCGCCGGCGCCCTTGCCGCCCGCCGCCGCGGGCTTGCGCACCTGCGCGCCCTCGGCGGTGACGAAGCTGGGGCAGAAGCCGTTGACGCAGGAGAAATCCTTGTTGCACGACGACTGGTTGATCCGGCGCTTGGTGCCCAGTTCGGTCTCCAGCGGTTCCACCGACAGGCAGTTGGACTTGGCCGAGCAGTCGCCGCAGCCTTCGCACACAGCGTCGTTGATAAAGGCGCGCCTGGCCGGATCGGGATACGTGCCGCGCTTGCGGCGGCGGCGCTTCTCGGTGGCGCAGGTCTGGTCGTAGATCAGGACGGTGACGCCCTCGGTGTCGCGCAGCTCCAGCTGCACGGCATCGAGCTGGTCGCGATGGAACACCGTCACGCCGGACGGCAGCATGCTGCCGTCGCCGTACTTCTGCGGCTCGTCGGTGACGACGACCAGCTTCTTGGCGCCCTCGGCCAGCACCTGGTGGGCAATCTGCGGCACGGTCAGCACGCCGTCGATCGGCTGGCCGCCGGTCATCGCCACCGCGTCATTGAACAGGATCTTGTAGGTGATATTGGCCTTCGCCGCAATCGAGGCGCGGATCGCCAGCAGGCCCGAGTGGAAATAGGTGCCGTCGCCCAGGTTGGCGAACACGTGCTTGTCGCCGGTGAAATGCATCTGGCCGGTCCACGCCACCCCTTCACCGCCCATCTGGCTGAAGGTGTCGGTATTGCGGTCCATCCACAAGGTCATGTAGTGGCAGCCGATGCCGGCCAGCGCGCGCGAGCCTTCCGGCACGCGCGTGGAGGTGTTGTGCGGGCAGCCCGAGCAGAACCAGGGCTTGCGCTCGGCCGAGATGCGCGGCTGCGCGGCCTCGCGCTCCTTGGCCTCGATCACCGCGACGCGCGCGGCGATGCGGGCGCGCACGGCTTCCGGCAGGTCGAAGCGCTCCAGGCGCCGGGCGATAGCCTTGGCGATCAGCGCCGGCGACAGCTCGTAGTGCGCCGGCAGCAGCCAGTTGCCGCGCGGCACCGACCATTCGCCGCCGTCGTTGCCGCGCTGGTCGAACTTGCCGAACACCTTGGGCCGCACGTCCTCACGCCAGTTGTACAGCTCTTCCTTGAGCGCGTATTCCAGGATCTGGCGCTTCTCTTCCACCACCAGGATTTCTTCCAGGCCGGTGGCGAACTCGCGCGCGCCATGCGCCTCCAGCGGCCACACGCAGCCTACCTTGTAGACGCGAATGCCGATGCGGGCGCAGGTCTCGTCGTCGAGGCCAAGGTCGGCCAGCGCCTGGCGCACGTCCAGGTAAGCCTTGCCGGCGGTCATGATGCCGAAGCGCGCATTGGGCGAATCGAGCACCACGCGGTTCAGGCGGTTCGCGCGGACATAGGCGAGCGCCGCATACCACTTGTGGTCGAGCAGGCGCGCTTCCTGTTCCAGCGGGGTATCGGGCCAGCGGATATTGAGGCCGCCGGCCGGCATGGCAAAGTCTTGCGGCAGCACCACCTGCACGCGGTCGGGGTCGATCTCGACCGAGGCGGTCGACTCGACCACATCGGTGACGCACTTCATCGACACCCACAGGCCGGAATAGCGGCTCATGGCCCAGCCGTGCAGGCCGTAGTCGAGGTATTCCTGCACGTTGGCCGGATACAGCACCGGGATGCCGGCGGCCTGCAGCACGTGCTCGGACTGGTGCGCGACGGTGGAGGACTTGGCGGCATGGTCGTCGCCGGCCAGCAGCAGCACGCCGCCATGGCGCGACGAGCCGGCCGAATTGGCGTGCTTGAGCACGTCGATGGACCGGTCCACGCCCGGACCCTTGCCATACCACATCGAGAACACGCCATCGCGCGAGGCGTTGGGGAACAGGTTGACTTGCTGCGACCCCCACACCGCGGTGGCGGCAAGGTCTTCGTTGACGCCGGGCTGGAACACAACATCGTTGTCCGCCAGGTGTTTCTTGGCCTTCCACAGCGCCTGGTCGACACCGCCCAGCGGCGAGCCGCGGTAGCCGGAGATAAAGCCGGCCGTGTTCAGGCCGGCGGCGCGGTCGCGCGCCTTCTGCAGCATCGGCAGGCGGACCAGCGCCTGGACCCCGCTCATGTAGACGCGGCCTTTGTCCAGGGTGTACTTGTCGTCCAGGCTGGCGCTGGCGAGGGTGTCGAGGAGGGTGTGGGGTAGCGGTGCGTTCACGATGTCTCCGTGCTTATTCTGGTGTCCGGAGCAGTGTAGGAATCCCGCTGGTTATCGTAAAATCAAGAATTCCCACACCTGATATCTGCAAAACGGATATCCCCGGAGACATACATGGCCAAGGCGCGCGAGAGCTCGGAGAGACTTGCCAAGGAAATCACATTGCGGCAGTTCCGCTACTTTGTCGCGGCGGCGGAAACCGGGCAGTTCTCGATGGCGGCCACGGCCGAGCATGTGTCGCAGTCGGCGGTGACCAACGCCGTGCTGGCGCTGGAGCAGCGGCTGGCCGTGCGGCTGTTCGAGCGGCGCCCGCACGGCGTGACGCTGACGGCGGAAGGCCACCTGTTCTACCAGCATGCGCGCCAGATCCTGGATTCGGTCGAGGATGCGCTGCGCGAGCCGCGCTTCCAGGTGCACGGCCTGCAAGGCAGCGTGCGCCTGGCCGCC
Source organism: Cupriavidus sp. IK-TO18 (assembly GCF_015549295.1). Lineage (NCBI taxonomy): Bacteria > Pseudomonadati > Pseudomonadota > Betaproteobacteria > Burkholderiales > Burkholderiaceae > Cupriavidus > Cupriavidus sp. IK-TO18. The sequence continues at coordinate 143,097 of NZ_JADGMP010000035.1, read as the reverse complement.
TCCTATACCGTGCTCGGCTACTTCCTGCCGGGCTTGCTGGCGCGCTTTCGCACCAACTACCCGGACATCGAGCTGGACCTGCTTGACATGGACCGGCCGGATATCGAGCGCGCCGTGCTGGCGGGCGAGATCGAGCTGGGGATCGCGCTGCTGTCCAACCTGGAACGGCCGCAGCGCTTCAAGCGCCACACGCTGATGCGCTCGCGCCGCCAGCTGTGGACCTCGGCCAGCCATCCGCTGCTGGACATCGAGCGGCCGTCGCTGCGCGACGTCGCGGCTTACCCGTACATCCTGATCACGGTCGACGAGGCCGAGGAATCGACCATGCGCTACTGGCGCAGCCTGCGGCTCTCGCCCAATATCGCCTTCCGCACCGGGTCGATGGAGGCACTGCGCGGGCTGGTCGCGCACGGCTTCGGCGTCACCGTGCTGTCCGACATGGTATACCGGCCGTGGTCGCTGGAAGGCAAGCAGATCGAAGCCCGGCCCATCGCCAACGCGGTGCCGGACATGGAGGTCGGCATGCTGTGGCAGCCGGGACGCAAGCTGGGCAAGCCGGCCGACGCGCTGCGGGAGTTCCTGATCCACGCGTGCGGCAGCTGAGGGCTCGCCGGGCCGGTCGTCCTCACGGTTGCGCCCTACTTCACCGGCGTCAGTATCGGCGCCCCCTTGTTCTTCAGCAGCATTACCAGGAACTTCGCCGGCTGCGTCTTGCTGGCGTTGTGCCCCACCGAGTGGATATCGTCAGGGCCTTCGTGCCAGGTCTGGCCGGCGGTCAGCGTAACTTCCTTGCCGCCCCTGACGCCCATCACGATGGTCCCTTCCAGCACATAGATAAATCCATGCGCATCGTGGCGATGTACCGGGTCGGCACCGCCGGGCGGATATTCCACCATGATGATCTGCACTTCCTTGCCCGGGTATTGCGGCAAGGGCTCGGTCGTCAGCAGCGTGACCTTGGCTTCCGGGGGTGCCGCCACCGCCGGCTGCAGGGCCAGCAGTCCGCTGAGCACCAGCGCGACGATGCCGTATGGTCTGGCGCGCTTCATGCCGTTGAACAGCTCGTGCGATTGCTTGATGTTGTGGATGCGCTGCGGCATGGTATCTCCTGCTGGATGGGGACTGCGGCGCCTCGGCGGCGCCTGCAACAAAGCGTAGTTGGCTGGCATGGCCGCCGCCAGTGCATGCCGACCCAGGCCGGCACCGATGCGCATGGAGATCCACTAGGACAGCCCGTTTCCCGCGCCTAGAATAGGCTGACACCACGGCACCCCGGCGCGGGGCGCCGCTGCCATTCCCGGATCCAGGTCCCGACAAACGGAGGCGCGCATCATGAAGCCAGAACCCTTTGTGGTAACGCCGGACGCCTATGCGCGCGCGCTCAACGTAGTTGGAGAGAAGATCACCGTGCTCGCCTCCAACGCCGCCACGCAGGGCTACGAGGTCTTCCTGCAGCAGGGCGACGAAGGCACCGGCCCACCGCCGCATTGCCATGACTGGGACGAATCGTTCTTCGTGACCCGCGGGACGATCGAGATCGGCTATGGCGGGCAGGCCTTCCAGGCGGTCGCCGGCACCTTTGTCCATGTGCCGGCGGGCACGGTCCACTACTTCCGTTTCGGCGCCGGGGGCGGCGAAATGGTTTCGGTCACCAGCCACAACGGCAACGCCTCGCGCCTGTTCACGCGGCTGGATGAGGAAATCGCGCCCGGCGCACCGGATTTCGACAAGCTGCTGGCCGTGGCGCAGGAATGTGGCGTGACCGTGCCGCCACCGGAGCACTGATGCCGCTGGCCCCGCTGCTACGTTGCACCGACCTTGGCTGGCCATCGCCGCTTGCATATGGTTCTGCGTACACCTTCATTCCCCTGCAGCCATGGCTCGACTATGGTGGAAGCGTTCCCCCGGGCATGCCAGTCACCGGGGGCCGCAAGGAGGGTTATGGACCTGCTCGACTGGATCACCGCCGTGGCAACCGTGGTTCTGGTGTATGCCGCGTTGCGTCATCCGCTCTATCCGCCCGGCTGGAACGGCCGGAAAGACGACCGCTCGTGATGGGCCGCCGCTGGGCGGCCCTTTGTGATTTTGCTCATGCCACTGACAGTGTGTAGGGTATGAAGCCCTCACGCCGCCGCGCGAGTGGGTACGGCTCTTGCGCCTGCGCTGGCACATCGGGCCCGCAGAGGAGAGTTGCCGTGCGCACACCTGCCAGTATTGCCAAACACCCGATTCCAGGATGGCGGGGCGGGAAGATGGTGCATGTGCATGGCGTCAGCGTGGTGACGCCTCCCGACCCGGTGCGCTGAAAAGGGCCGCACGGCCTGGCAGGCGTGTAAATTTTGCAGGGCGCGCAATCTCCCCGGTACGATATGCGGCGATGCAGGCGTTGCGGCGCGCTGGCGCTCGCCGCCGCGGCATTTGGCACGACCTGCGCGGCACAGGATCTCGATGAGGTAGAACGACCGCTTTGGGAAGTCGGGCTCGGCCTCGGCGGCATCACCGTGCCGCACTACCGTGGCTCGGACCAACGCGCCAGCCTGCTGTTTCCCGTGCCCTATTTCATCTACCGTGGCGAGCACCTGCGCGCCGACCGCAATGGCGTGCGCGGCAAGCTGTTCGACAGCGACCGCGTCGAACTCAACGTCAGCCTGGGACTTTCGCTGCCGGTGGAAAGCGGCGACGACGAAGCGCGCCGCGGCATGCCCGACCTGAAGACAGCGGTGGAAATCGGCCCCTCGCTGAACCTGACGCTATGGCATTCCGACTCGGACCGCACCCGCCTCGACCTGCGGCTGCCGGTGCGGCTGGCCCTGACAGTGGAATCCTCGCCCCGCTCGATCGGCTGGATCTTCTCGCCAAACCTGCATCTCGACATCGCCGACCTGGGCGGCTTCGCGGGCTGGAACCTGGGCGTCACGGCCGGGCCGCTGTTCGCCACCGCACGCTACAACCAGTACTTCTATGCCGTCGAGGCGCAGTTCGCGACCGCTACGCGGCCGGCCTACGCGGCCCATGGCGGCTACGCCGGCAGCATGGCGATGGCGACGCTGTCGCGCCGCTTCCGCCATGTCTGGCTGGGTGCCTTCATGCGCTATGACCGGCTGGACGGCGCCACCTTCGAGGACAGCCCGCTGGTCCGGCGCAAGGACGCGTTCGCGGCCGGCGTGGCACTGACCTGGATCTTCGGCGAATCAGCGACGCGGGTTCCCAGCCGGGAATAGCGGGTAAAAGCACGGCGGGTAAAAGCGCGCGCGCACGACGATCATTCCTCGCTGGTCCACTCGACATGGACGCCGAGGCTGCGCAGGTTCTCGACAAAGCGCGGATGCGCGCGCCGGATCGGCGTGGCGTTGCGGATTTCCGAGCGGCCTTCGATGCTGGCCGCGACCATGAACAGCGCGATCGCGACGCGGATGATGTACGGGCTTTCCACCACCGCCGGCGTCAGCGGATTGCCGCCGAAGGTGATCAGCCGGTGCGGGTCCGACTGGAACACATGCGCGCCGAACTTCGACAGCTCGCCGGTCCAGCCGAGCGCGCCGTCGTAGATCTTGTTCCAGAACATCGCATTGCCCTGCGCACGCACGCCCAGCGCGATAAAGATCGGCAGCAGGTCGACCGGGAAATACGGCCACGGCGCGGCCTCGACCTTGGTCAGCACATTGCTGGTAAAAGGCGTCTGCACCTTCAGCGGTCCCTGCAGCAGCGCGCGCGACCAGCCGTCCTCGTGCACTACCTGCACGCCGAACTTGGCGAAGGTGCGGTCGATCAGCGGGAAGTTGCCCGGCGTGCTGTTGCGCACCACCACGTCGCCGCCGGTGATCGCGCCCAGCGCGAGGAAAGTGGTGATCTCGTGGAAATCTTCCTCGAAGGTGAACTCGCCCCCGCGCAGCCGGCCGCCGCCGCGCACGGTCAGCCGCGAGGTGCCGATGCCGTCGATGTCGGCGCCAATCATCTGCATGAAGCGGCAGAACTCCTGCACGTGCGGCTCGGACGCGGCATTGGTCAGCGTCGATTCGCCTTCGGCAGCGGCCGCGCACAGCACGAAGTTCTCGGTGGTGGTCACCGAGGCATAGTCGAGCCAGTGGTGCGTGGGCTTCAGCGGCTCGCCGCTGCGCACCAGCAGCGAGCCGCTGGCGCGCTCTACCGCGCCGCCGAACGAGCGGAAGATGTCGACGTGCGGGTCGATCTCGCGCACGCCCAGCGTGCAGCCCTTGACGTTGTCTTCCAGCCGCGCCACGCCGAAGCGGGCCAGCAGCGGCGGCACCAGCATGATAGACGAGCGCATTTCTTCCGGGAGCCGGTGCGTGGCTGCGTCGAAAGTGGTGTCGCGGTGGTGCAGGTCGAGCGTACCGGTGGCTTCATCGAGACGGACATCGCTGCCCAGCATGCGGAAAATATCGAGGATCTTGCGGACATCGGTGATGTCCGGCACGCCGTGCAGGCGCAGCGGCTGGTCGGTCAGCAGCGTGGCGCAAAGCACCGGCAGCACTGCATTCTTGTTGGCCGAAGGGATGATGCGGCCGCGCAGGGGCGTGCCACCGTGGACGATGAGATTGGACATGGGCGATGCGGTCGGGTGGCGGGAAAGGCAGATCCGGCAGATCCGGTAAAACAAGCGTCCGGCATTGTACTGCCCCAGCGCACCACACCGGCTCGTGCAGAGAAGCGCCGCTGATTCCGCAGGCTATGAAGTGACCGGTACGCCCGTCACCGCGTGACGCGGCCTGCGCCTGCCGGCGCCGGTCAGCGCCGGAACCACAGCAGCGACAGCCCGGATGCCAGCACCAGCAGCAGCACCGCTGCCGCCGACAACAGCGCACTCAGCTCGGTTTCCCGGCGCTCCAGCGCGAAACGGGCGCTGAGCTGGCGATAGACCCTGGTCAGGTCGGCGGCCGATCCTGCCTGGAAGTACTCGCCGCCAGTCAGCGTCGCCACCGCGCGCAGCGCCGGTTCGTCGAGCTGCATGAAGTACGCCAGGCTCGACTCCGGCACGCCGCCGCCCTGGGGCGAGCCGAAGCCCACGGTATAGACGCGCACGCCGCGCTCGGCCGCCATGCGCGCGGCATCGATCGGGTCCGGCCCGGTGGTGCGGCGGCCGTCGCTGAGCAGGATCACCGCGCCATGCCGGTATGCGCCGGGCTGCATCGGCTGGCGTTCCTGCCCGCGCTTGCGCGCGGCCTCCGCGGCGGCGGCCTCGTCGAGCGACGGCGGGCGGCCGAACGGGGTTGCGCTGTCGCTGAAGAGTATCGCCTCCAGGTCGATGCCGTCATCGGGAAACAGCACCGCCAGCGCCTGGATCAGCCCGCTGCCGGTGGCGGTGCCGCGTTGCAGCTGGACCCGATCGAGCGCGTCGAGCATATCCTGGCGATTGCTGGTCGGCGGCAGCACCACGGTCGCGGTGGCGGCAAAGGACACGATGCCGAGCCGCACGCTGGCCGGAAGTCCCACGACCAGGTCACGCGCGGCCTGCTGCGCCGCGGCGATGCGCGTGGGCGGCACATCGGTGGCCTCCATGCTGCGCGAGATGTCCATGGCCAGCACCAGCGTGATCGTGTCGGACGGCAAGGTGACGGTCGCGGTGGGCCGCGCGCACGCCAGCAGCGCCGCGCCCAGCGCGACCAGGAACAGCATTGGGGGGATGTGACGCCGCAGCCGTTGGCGCCGGCCCAGCGCGGCGCGGGGCAGCGCAAGGCTGGCATACAGCAGGGCGGATTTCTTGCGCCGCGCGAGCAGGTACAGGTAGGCAGCTGCCAGCACCGGTAGCGCCAGCAGCAACCAGAGCATCTGCGGCCAGAGAAACTGCATGCCCTGCTCCTTGGCGCGTGGTTAAGAGGATGGTACTGTATTTTTTAAGGCGGGACGGGACCTCGGGGGCAGCGATGAAACGGGTGACGATCTACGGGCTGGCCTCGGCGGCGGTGGTCGTGGTCATCGCGGCGGGCGCGGCCATCGCCTGGTGGTCGCAGCCGCCACCCCGCGTGCTCAAGCAGGCAGATATCGACGCCGCGGTGCTGCACACGCTGCGGACCAAAAGCCTGCCGTCGCGCACCGCCAGGGCAGCAGAGGCGGTGCGCGAATCGGTGGTCGAGATCCGCAGCTATACGCCGGCGGAGGATCCCGTGGAAGCGGCCTCCGTGCCGAAGGCGAAGCGTGATCCCCCTGCCACACGCCGCAAGTCGTCACCAGCCTCGCAACCTGCGCCACAGGACGAGCTGGCCAAACGCGAACCGCCCGACGGCAAGGACCCGGCCGGCGGCAAGCGCGAAGCGCGCCACATCGGCTCGGGCGTGGTCGTGACCGAAACCGGCATGGTGCTGACCAGCTACCACGTCGTCGCCGATGCCAAGCGGCTGGAGGTCAGGTTCCACGACGGCCACATGGCCGAAGCCACCGTGGTGCAGGCCATCCCCGAGAAAGACCTCGCCGTGCTCCGGCCCAAATCCATTCCCGACGACCTGCCGGCGGCGACACTCGGCTCCAGCCGTGATCTGGCGCCCGGCAGCGAAGTCGTGGCGGTCGGCTTCCCGTTCGGCATCGGCCCGTCGGTGTCGGCCGGCGTGGTCTCCGGGCTCGACCGCCATTTCGTCTCGCCCGACCGCAAGCAGAGCCTGGACAAGCTCATCCAGTTCGACGCGGCCGCCAACCCGGGCAACTCGGGCGGGCCGCTGGTGAACATGGACGGGGAAGTAGTCGGCATCGTCACTGCCATCCTCAACCCTAACCAGAGCGGCACTTTCCTCGGGATCGGCTTTGCCGTCACCATCGAGAGCGCCGGCGTTGCCATCGGATCTTCTCCTTTCTGAAACGTGGGGGCCTATGAACGACCAAGCCAGGGACGCTGCCGACAGCGCAGACTTGATGGAACGCCTGCTGTACGAGGTGAAGCGCGTGGTCGTGGGCCAAGACCACTTTCTCGAACGTGTGCTGGTGGCGATGCTTGCCGGCGGGCACCTGCTGGTCGAAGGGGTGCCGGGGCTGGCCAAGACGCTGACGGTCAACACGCTGGCGCGGACCATGAGCGGCACGTTCAAGCGCATCCAGTTCACGCCAGACCTGCTGCCCGCCGACCTGATCGGCACGCGCATGTATAACCAGGGCACCGGCGAGTTCTCCACCGTGCGCGGCCCGGTGTTCGCCAACCTGCTGCTGGCTGACGAGATCAACCGCGCGCCGGCCAAGGTGCAGAGCGCGCTGCTCGAGGTCATGCAGGAGAAGCAGGTCACCATCGCCGGCGAGACCCACCGCGTGCCGTCGCCCTTCCTGGTGATGGCCACGCAGAACCCGATCGAGACCGAGGGCACCTATCCGCTGCCCGAGGCGCAGGTCGACCGCTTCATGATGAAGGTGCTGGTGGGCTACCCGAGCGAGGAAGAAGAGGTCGTGATCGTCAACCGCGTCACCGGCCCGCGCATCAACGTGGGCGCGGTCGCCACGCCCGAGCACCTGGCCGAGCTGCAGGAGGCGTGCCGCAGGGTCTATGTCGATCCCGCGCTGATCCAGTACGCGGTGCGCGTGGTGGCGGCCACGCGCAAGCCCGGCAGCTACGGCGTGGAGGACATGGACCGCTATATTGCCTTCGGCGCCAGCCCGCGCGCCACCATCGGCCTGATCGAGGGTGCGCGCGCACTGGCCTTCCTGCGCGGCCGGCACTATGCGCTGCCGGAAGACGTTGCCGACCTGGTGCCCGACGTCCTGCGCCACCGCCTGGCGCTGTCTTACGAGGCCATGTCCGATGGCGTCACGGCCGACCATCTGGTCGGCCGCATCCTGCAGGCGCAGCCGGTCCCCGAGCGGCCGCTGGAATCCCATGTTCGGGCGGCTGAGCGCTAGGCGCCGCCGGGAGGCGGAGGCCGCGGCGCAGGTCTCCGCTGCCGCCAACGCGGCAGTGGCCGCGGTCGGGTCCAAGCAGACCGAGGCGCTGCTGCGACGGCTCGAATGGACCGTGGTGCGCCGCCTCGACGGGCTGCTGCAGGGCGACTACCGCACGCTGTTCCGCGGCTTCGGGCTGGACCTGGCCGACCTGCGCGAATACCGCCCCGGCGACGACGTGCGCCATATCGACTGGAACGTGACCGCGCGGCTGCAGACCCCGCACGTGCGCGAGTTCCAGGAAGACCGCGACGTCTCGGCGTGGTTCGTGCTGGACCTGAGCGGATCGGTCGAGTTCGGCTCGGGCGCGGTGCGCAAGCGCGACCTGCTCACCGACTTCACCACGGTGATGGCGCTGCTGCTGACGCGCTACGGCAACCGCGTCGGCGCCGTGCTCTATGGCGGCGCCACCGAAAAGGCCGCGACCGTGATCCCCGCGCGCTCGGGCCGGCGCCAGCTGCTGCACGTGCTCGACCGCATGCATGCCACGCCGGCGGCCTGCCCTGGCGAGACCCGACTGCGCGACCTGCTGGAGCAGGCACGCCTGGTTGCCAGGCGGCGCTCGGTGGTGTTCGTCGTGTCCGACTTCATCAGCGCGACCGGCTGGCAGGCGTCGCTCGGCATGCTGGCGCGGCGCCATGAAGTGGTGGCGGTGCGGCTGGTCGATCCGCTCGAACTGGCCCTGCCCGACCTGGGCCTGGTGGTGCTGCAGGATGCCGAGACCGCCGAGCAGATCTTCGTCGACACGCATGACCCGGCCTTCCGCAAGCGCTTCGCCGCCGCGGCCGAGGCGCGCGAGGCCGAGCTGCACAATGCCTTCGCGCGGGCCGGCGTGCAGTGCCTGACGCTGTCGACCTACGCCCGGCTGGACCTGGCGCTGCTGAGTTTCACGCGCCAGCGGCGCCACCGGCAAGGAACCGCCAGGGGTGCGGCATGACCGAAGCGATAACCCGCCTGCCCGTCTTCAGCTTCCTGTGGCCGAGCATGCTGTGGGGGCTCGCCACCGTGCTGGTGCTGGCGGGCGGCTACCTGTGGCTGGATGCGCGCCGCCGGCGCGCGACCGTGCACTACCCCGCGCTGAAGTCTGTCGGCGTGCCCGTCCGCGGCGGCGCGGGCTGGCGCCGCCATGTGGCACCAGCCCTGACGCTGCTGGCGCTGACCGCGCTGATCGTCGCCATCGCCCGGCCCCAGGCCCTGCTGACGCTGCCCTCGCGCATCAAGACCGTGATCCTGGTCATCGACCTGTCCGGAAGCATGCGCGCGAAGGACATCAAGCCCACCCGCATCCGCGCGGCGCAGCAGGCCGCCCGGGTCTTGCTGGAAGACCAGCCCGCGAGCGTCAGCGTCGGCGTGGTGGCGATGGCCGGCACCGCGGCCGTGGCGCAGGCCCCAAGCCGCAGCAAGGACGACGTGGCTGCCGCCATCGAGCGCCTGAAGCCGCAGGGCGGCACGGCGCTGGGCAATGGCCTGCTGATCGCGCTGACTGAGCTGCTGCCGCAGGCCACCAACGAGGCCGAACGCCTGATGAACGACGACAGCCCGCAGCCGAAGAAGCCGGCGGTCCCGGGCAGCGCCTCCTCGTCCCCCGACAGCGACACGGAGCCGGTCTCGCCCGGCTCGTACGGCGCGGGCGCGATCGTGGTGTTCTCCGACGGCGAGAGCAACGCCGGCCCGGGCGCACTGCAGGCCGCGGAGCTGGCCGCCAACTACGGCGTGCGCGTCTATACCGTGGGCGTCGGCACCCCCGAGGGCGTGGTGCTGTCGGTCGACGGCATGTCGTCCCGCGTCAGGCTGGACGAGAAGGTCCTGAAGCAGGTCGCCAACGCAACCGGCGCCGAGTACTTCCGGCTGGAAGACACGGCCCAGCTGAAGAAGGTGTACAGCGCGCTCAACGCCAAGCTGGCCTTCGACAAGCGCGACCAGGTGGAGGTCACCGCGTTCTTCACCGCGCTGGGCGCGCTGCTGGCGGCGATGGCGGGGCTGCTGTCGCTGTGGTGGTTTGGCCGGGTGATGTAGTGCCGCGGCTTAGGCCAGGCGTTGCGCGCCGGGCGCTGTGTCAGGCGCTGAATCAGGAGCCTCCGGCGCCAGCGCCCGGCATGCCGCCGCGCGCGCCGCGTCGAATTCCTGCCGCGTGCGCGCCACCAGTTCTGCCACCGACTCCACCTGCGCGACACCCGACACCGAGTGCCCCGCGCTCCAGATATCGCGCCAGCGTTTGATGCGGCGCCCCGGGCCGAGGCATGCGCGGAGCGCATGCCCTGTTGCCGGCATCAGGGCAAACCCTGATATCCGATGCCTTGCCCTTGCCGGCGGCGCGGCACAAGGCTTTGCGCCCCGCTGCCCGCCAGCCTTGGCCCGGCGCGGCTTTGCCGTGATCCCCCGCCCGCTTCGCCCGCCCCGCCATGCGCTGCGCGCATGCCTCCATGCGCAGATATCGTTTTTTTTATCATCGGGCCGACACCTATCATCGGCTTGCCTACCGATGCGCCCCGGCATCCCCGTAGCCCCTAGCCCCCGATCTGTCGCCTGGAGTGGAGTGACATGCAAGCCAACCCAACCCTTGACCGCGTGAGCGCGCCGATCGGCGCCAGCCAGCGGCGCCGCGCCATCGTTGCCACCGTGATCGGCAACGGTCTCGAATGGTTCGATTTCACCGTCTACAGCTTCTTCGCGGTCATCATCGCCCGGCTGTTCTTCCCCACCGGCGACGAACTGTCGTCGCTGCTGCTGGCCGTCGCCACCTTCGGCGTCGGCTTCTTCATGCGGCCGGTGGGCGGCATCATCATCGGCATCTATGCCGACCGCGTCGGCCGCAAGGCGGCGCTGTCGCTGACCATCCTGCTGATGGCCGTGGGCACCACACTGATCGGCATCGCGCCGACCTACGATCAGGTGGGCCCATTCGCGCCGATGCTGATCGTGCTCGCGCGCCTGCTGCAGGGCTTCTCCGCCGGCGGCGAGATGGGCGGCGCCACCGCCTTCCTGACCGAGTACGCACCCGAGCGCGAGCGTGCCTACTATTCCAGCTGGATCCAGGCCAGCATCGGCGTGGCCGTGCTGCTGGGCGCGGCGGTCGGCACCTTCGTCACCTCGTCGCTGCCGCCCGAGGCGCTGAACAGCTGGGGCTGGCGCCTGCCCTTCCTGATCGGCATGCTGATCGGCCCGGTGGGCTACTACATCCGCCATCACCTCGATGAGACGCCCACGTTCCAGCAGACCAAGGACAAGACCGATTCGCCGCTGAAGGAAGTGCTGCGCGACTACCCGCGCCAGACCGCCGCCAGCTTCTCGATGGTGATCCTGTGGACGGTGTGCACCTACGTGCTGCTGTTCTACATGCCGACCTACGCCGTCAAGGTGCTGAAGGTGCCGCAGTCGTCCGGCTTCGTGGCCGGCATGGTCGGCGGCATGGCGATCCTGGTGTTCGCGCCGCTGGTGGGCCGCCTGGCCGACCGCTTCGGCCGCCGCATCCTGCTGTCGGGCTCGGCCGCGCTGATCTTCGTGCTGGCCTGGCCGATGTACGTGTACATCAACCAGGTCCCGGGCCTGTTCTCGCTGCTGGTGTTCCAGCTAGTCTTTGGCGTGCTGATCGCCGGCTACACCGGCCCGATCCTGGCGGCCTTCTCCGAACTGTTCCCGGCCAAGGTGCTGTCGACCGGCCTGTCGGTCGCCTATAACCTGGCGGTCACCATCTTCGGCGGCTTTGCCTCCTTCATCATCACCTGGCTGATCGCCACCACGGGCAGCACCATGGCGCCCGCGTTCTACGTGATGATCGCCGCCGCCATCAGCTTCGCCGGCACGCTGCTGGTGCGCGAACCGGCCTATCTCCGCAAGCAATGACCATGAACCAGATCCTGCTGAAGGGCGGCAACGTCCTGGATCCCGCCCGCGGCACCGCGCTGCCGCGCGCCGATGTGCTGATCGAAGGCGAGCGCATCGTCGAAGTCTCCGCGCAAGGCATCGTGGCGCCGCATGCGCGGCAGATCGATGTCGCCGGCAAGACCGTGATGCCCGGCCTGATCGACTGCCACGTGCACGTGCTGGCGTCGCTGGCCAACCTGGGCCTGAACGCGGTGCAGCCCAACGTGCTGGTGGCCTTCCGCGCCATGCCGGTCATGAAGGCGATGCTGGAGCGTGGCTTCACCACCGTGCGCGACGCCGGCGGCGCCGACTGGGGCCTGTCGCAGGCGGTCGCCACCGGGCTGATCCCCGGGCCGCGTATCTTCCCGTCCGGCAAGGCGCTGTCGCAGACCGGCGGGCATGGCGATTTCCGCCCGCGCGCCGACGTGCTCGAGCCCTGCTCGTGCGCCTTCCGTGCCGGCGCCATCGCGCGCGTCGCCGACGGTGTCGACGCGGTGCGCCTGGCCGTACGCGAAGAGATCCAGAAGGGCGCCACGCAGATCAAGATCATGGCGTCGGGCGGCGTGGCTTCGCCGACCGACCCGATCGGCAACACCCAGTACAGCGAGGACGAGATCCGCGCGATCGTGGCCGAGGCCGAAGCCGCGCAGACCTACGTGATGGCGCACGCCTACACCGGCCGCGCCGTCACGCGGGCGATCCGCTGCGGCGTGCGCACCATCGAGCATGGCAACCTGGTCGATGCCGCGGCGGCGCGCGTGATGCGCGAGCACGGCGCCTTCGTGGTGCCGACGCTGGTCACCTACGACGCGCTGGCCCGCGACGGCGCGCGCCTGGGCCTGCCGCCGGAGTCGGTCGCCAAGATCGAGACCGTGCGCGAGGCCGGCCGCAACTCGCTGGCGATCTACGCCGAGGCTGGCGTGCCGATGGCCTTCGGCTCCGACCTGCTGGGCGAGATGCACCACTACCAGTCCGACGAGTTCCGCATCCGCGCCGAGCTGCTCGGCGCGCTCGAGACCATCCGCTCGGCCACCTCGATCGCCGCCGCGGTGCTGCAGCGCGAGGACGAGCTGGGCACGGTCAGGGCCGGCGCGCTGGCCGACCTGCTGGTGGTCGACGGCGACCCGCTGCAGGACATCGGCCTGCTGTGCGGCCAGGGCGAGCATATCTCGCTGGTCATGCAGGCCGGGCGCATCCACGCGCGGCAGGGGTGAGCCTTCCGGCTTTCCCTTAAGATGGGCGGCTGGTTCCCCGACCTCCGGCCGCCCCCATGCGCATCTCCCCGCTTCCTCCCCTTCCCTGCCTGGTCGCCTTCGAGGCGGCCATGCGGCACGGCAACTTCACCCGCGCGGCCGCGGAACTGCACCTGACCCAGAGCGCGATCAGCCGGCAGGTGGCGCAGCTGGAACGCTTCCTCGGCAAGAAACTGTTCGAGCGCGGGCCGCGCGCGCTGAGCCTGACCGTCAGCGGCCAGCAATACGCCGAGCAGATCCAGCGCCTGCTGGTCGACTGCGCCGAAGCCACCGAAAGCGTGATGCGGCGCAAGGGCAGCACCGAGCTGACGGTGGCGGCGTCGTCGGGCGTGTCCACGCTGTGGGTTGCGCCGCGGCTGGCGCAGTTCCGCGCCGAGCATCCGGACGTGCAGGTGCGGTTGTTCGTCAGCGACGGGCTGGCGTCGCTGGTCGACACCAGTTTCGACGTGGCGCTGTACTACCTGCGCGAAGGCCCGCCGCAAGGGCTGGCCGCGCAGCGGCTCTACGACGAGGAAGTGATACCGGTATGCGCGCCCGGCTACCTGCGCGGCCGGCGGCTGGCCGTGGCCGACCTGCCGGCCGAGACGCTGCTGGTGCTGGAAGACGCGCAGCGCCAGTGGATGTCGTGGCCGGCGTGGCTGGCGCAGAACGGGCTGGGCAAGGCGCGCGTGCAGAATACGGTGGTGTCGAACGCCTACCCGATCCTGGTGCAGCTGGCGATCGAAGGCCACGGCATCGTGCTGGGCTGGCGCCACATGATCGACGGCTGCCTGAAGGACGGCCGGCTGGTACGCGCGTGCGAGGCCACCGCCACGCTCGGCGGCGGCTACTACGCGCTATGGCACCGCGACCGGGTGGAGACCTCGGTCGCGCGCACCTTCCGGCAATGGCTGGTGCAGCAGAGCGGCAGGCCGGCCTAGGCGTTCGCCGCGTTCGCCGCGTTCTCCATGTGCTCCACGTGCTCCGGCCACGGCTGGTCCACCAGGAAGCGCTCGCATAGCAGCGCCCAATACGCCGCGCCAACCGGTATATTGCCGTCGTTGAAGTCGTAGCCGGGGTTGTGCACCATGCACTCGCCGTTGCCGATCCACAGGTAGCAGCCGGGCACCTCATCCAGCATGAAGGCGAAGTCCTCGCTCGCCGCGATCGGCGGCGCCTGGCAGTCGACGTGGCCGGGCCCCAGCAGCTCCAGCGCAACCTGGCCGGCAAGCGCCGTTTCCGCCGGCGTGTTGACCAGCACCGGGTAGCCGCGCGCGTAGTCGATCCGCGCCGTCACGCCATAGCTTTGCGCCTGCGCGGAGACCAGTGCGCGGATGCGCTGCTCGAGCTGGTCGCGCACGCGGCGGTCCAGCGCGCGCACGCTCAGGCGGAGCACGGCCTGCGCGGGAATGATGTTGGAGACGGTGCCGGCCTGGAACGCGCCCACCGTGACCACCGCCGTTTGCAGCGGGTCGACATTGCGCGCCACGATGGTCTGCAACGCCATCACGATCGAAGCGCCGGCCACGACCGGATCGGCCGCGTTGTGCGGGAACGCCGCATGGCCGCCGATGCCGGCGAGCGTGATGGTCACGCTGTCGGCCGAGGCCTGCGCGGCGCCCTGGCGCAGCAGCAACCGGCCCGGCGCCGTGCCGGGGACATTGTGCATGGCGAAGACGGCATCGCACGGGTACTTGTCGAACAACCCCGCTTCCATCATCCGCTTTGCCCCGCCCAGCCCTTCCTCCGCCGGCTGGAAGATCAGGTTCAGCGTGCCGCTGAAACTGCCGTGCCGCGCCAGATGTCTGGCGGCGCAGAGCAGCATGGCGGTATGCCCGTCGTGTCCGCAGGCGTGCATCACGCCGGGATGGCAGCTGGCATAGGGCAGCCCGGTGGCTTCGGCCAGCGGCAGCGCGTCCATGTCGGCGCGGATGCCGAGACTGCGCCTGCCGCTGCCCCGCCGCAGCCGGCCAACGACGCCGGTAGTGCCGAGCCCGCGTTCCACCTCGTAGCCCCATTCGGCGAGCAGGCTGGCCACGATGTCGCTGGTGCGGTGTTCCTCGAAGCCGAGTTCCGGATGGCGATGGATATCGCGGCGGATGGCGACGAAGGCTTCCGCACTGTCTTGCAGCGTTTCCAGGAGGGGATGCATGGCGTCCTTCATTGCGGCTGCAGGCCGATGGCACGCGCGATGCCGCGGTACTGGTCGATGCTCTGCTGGTACGCCTTCTGGCTTTCCGCCAGCGATGCCGGACGGGATGCGGGCAGGTTCGCGGCATCCAGGCTGGCACGCACCGCCGGGTCGGCCAGCGTCTGCGCCAGCGCCTTGTGCAGCGCCTGCACGACCGGCTCGGCGGTGTCCTTCTTCACGAAGACACCGGCCCAGGTCGAGTAGTTGAAGCCGCGCAGCGCCTTGCTTTCATTGACGCTCGGCACGGACCTGACCGCGTCGAGCCGCGTCGGCGACAGCACCGCCAGCATCCTGACCTGGCCGGTGCGCATGCGCTCGATGTCGGGCTTGCCGAACGGCGAGATAAAGATATCGACGATGCCGCCCACCAGGTCCTGGATCACGGGCGCGCCACCCTTGTAAGGCACGTGCGTCATCGGCGCGCCGATGGTCTGCGACAGGTGCGCCCCGAGCAGGTGGTAGAGCGACCCGATGCCGACGCTGGCATACGTCAGCGGCTTGCCCGCCCGTGCTGCCTGCGCGGCATGGGCCGCGAGCTCATCGACATCCTTCACCGGCAGGTCCTTGCGCGCCAGGATGGCCAGGTCGACCGCGCCGACCATGTGGACCAGCCGGAAGTCCTCGCTCTTGTACTTGATGGCCGCGTTCGCCAGCGGCGTCGTGATCAGTTCGCCGGGGCCGGCCTGCAGCAACAGGTGCCCGTCGGCCGGCGCATGCAGGACCTTCTGCGCGGCGATCGCGCCGCCGGCGCCGCCCAGGTTCTCGACGATGACCGGCTGGCCGAACTGCCGCCCCAGCGGCGCATTGAGGTTGCGGGCGACCACGTCCGACAGCCCTCCCGCCGGGAACGGCACCAGCAGCGTGACGGGCCGGTCGGGGTAGGCGTGGGCCGGCGCCAGGCCCACGCACAGCAGGCCGGCCACCGCGCCGCGCAGCAGCCGGCGGGCAATGTTCTGGAATCGGATTCGGGTCATGGCAGTCTCCTCGGCGCCTTGCGTCGCTTCGTGTGGGTGTTGTGCGACGGATCGTATCGGCCAGCCCGCTATGTGTCCAATGCATTACTCGTCTAAAATTTATTCATAAAACTCATCCACAAGGCATCGATGCACCTCAAACACCTGCGGCACCTGCTCATGGTCGCGGACGTGGAATCGTTCAGCCGCGCCGCGCAACGGCTGCACCTGACCCAGTCGGCGCTGAGCCGCAGCATCCAGGCGCTGGAGGACGAGCTTGGCGGCAAGCTCATCGACCGCCATGGCCGGCGCAATGTGCTGACCCCGCTGGGCGAACTGATCGCCGAGCGGGCCCGGCGCATGCTGTTCGAGGAAGCCGAGCTGCATCGCAGCGTCGAACTGTTCCACCGCCATCACCTCGGCGCCATCCGCGTCGGGCTGGGCGCTGGCCCCGGCGCGGTGCTGATGACGCCGTTCCTGCGCCACATGGCCATGCACCACCCCGGCATACAGGTGGCGGTGTCGCTCGGCACTTCCGACGCGCTGATGATCCAGCTGCGCCAGCGCACGCTGGACGCGGTCATCGTGGAGGTCACCAGCGTGGCGCCGGCCACCGACCTGCGCCACGAATTGCTGGCGCAGCTGCAGGGCCGCTTCATCTGCCGCGCGGGCCATCCGCTGCTGCTGCAGGCCGCCGCCGGCGAGGCCGTGACCTTCGACGATGTCATGCGCTATCCGCTGGCGTCGGCACCGCTGAGCCCGGAAGTCGCGCGCGGGCTGGTCAAGCGCTTCGGCCCGCGCGCCGATCCCGAGCATTGCCTGAGCCTGCGCTGCGAGAACGTGCGCAGCCTGGTCGAGGCCGTGCTGGTCTCGGACGCGATCCTGTTCAGCATCGTCGCGGCCGTGCGGACGGAAATCGCCGAGGGGAAGCTGTGCGAACTGGCGACCACGCCCGCGGTCGACGACGGCCCCCGCTACGCTTTCTTCACGCTGGCGGGCCGGACCGAGGCGCCGAGCATGGCGCTGTTCCGGCGTTTCGTGGACGAGCACCTGCACGACTGACCCCGGCACGCCGCCGGTGGCTTACCGCTGCCAAGTCAGGGCGCCAGCAACGCGGCGCGGCCGGCCGCCAGCACCTCGCGGCTCAGGCCGTCGAGCAGGCCGGACGCGGCGCGCGCGTATTGCCAGTGCAACGGCACGTCCAGCGGCGTGCCCGGCACCAGCTCGACCAGCGAGCCGTCGCCGAGATGCTGCGCGATCAGCGACTGCGGATGCAGCCCCCAGCCCATGCCGGCCAGCGCCGCAGTCACGAAGGCCTGCGAGGAAGGCAGCATGTGCCTGGGCACATCAACATGCCGATGGCACAGCCGCCGCGCCCAGCGCACCTGCAGTTCATCCTTGGTGTTGAACAGCAGGCTGGGGGCCTTCGCCAGCGTGCCGGCTCCCACGCCGCCGGCAAAATGCTGCCGCACGAAGGCCGGGCTGGCGGCCGCCAGGTAGCGCATGGCCCCCAGCGGCTGGCTGTTGCAGCCTGCCGCCGGGCGCGCCGTCGCGGTCACGGCGGCCAGCACGGTGCCGCTGCGCAGCCACTCGGTGGTGTGATCCTGGTCGTCCACGGCGACTTCCATCAGTACGGGGCTGGCCGCGGCGAAGGCCGCAATGGCCGACGCGGCCCAGGTCGCAAGGCTGTCGGCATTCACCGCGATCGGCAGCGCGACGCGTGCGATGCCCTCCGGCGCCAGCGCCGGCAGCGCCCCCTGCAGATCCTGCTCGAGCAGCCGCACGCGGTCGACGTGCTGGCACAGCCTGCGGCCCGTCTCCGTCGCGCGGCAAGGCTGGTCGCGCACCACCAGCGCGCAACCCAGCCGCTCCTCCAGCAGCCGGACGCGCTGGGAAATGGCCGACGGCGTGACATGAAGCGCGCGCGCGGCACGCTCGAAGCTGCCTTCGCGTATCACGGCGGCCAGTGCGGAGAGGGCCGAATAGTCCAGCATCGCCTTAAATTTTCCTAAACCAGATAAAGGAAAGATAGTTTGTCTTCATCTGCGCGGCCAGGCAAGCTGCCCCCATGATGACGCCGCTCGCCACTTCCTCCCTCTCCTTGTCTGTCTGGCTCCAGGGTATGGCCCTCAGCCTGGGCCTGATCGTCGCGATCGGCGCCCAGAACGCCTTCGTGCTGCGCCAGGGCCTGCGCCGCGAGCATGTCGGCAGCGTGGTGCTGTTCTGCGCCGTCGCGGATGCCCTGCTGATCGCAGCGGGGGTCATGGGCATGGCCCGGGCGCTGGGCGAGAACCCCGGCCTGGCGCGCGCGCTGGCGCTGGCCGGCGCCGCGTTCCTGGCGCTATACGGATGGCGAGCCCTGCAGCGCGCGCGCCAGTCGCACCAGCTGCGGGCGGCGGCAGGACAGGAGGGCCTCAGCCGCGGCGCCGCGCTGGCGCAGGCGGCTGCGTTCACGCTGCTCAATCCCCATGTCTATCTCGACACGGTGCTGCTGGTCGGCAGCATCGGCGCGCAGCAGCCGGCGGCGCTGCGCGGCTGGTTCGTGGCGGGCGCGAGTTCGGCCAGCCTGTTCTGGTTCGGGCTGCTGGGATTCGGGGCGCGCTGGCTGGCGCCGTGGTTCGCCCGGCCGTTGGCCTGGCGCGTGCTGGACGGGTTGATCGGCGTGACGATGTTCGTGCTGTCGGCACTGTTGCTGCATCACGCCGTTGCTGGAGTCTGAAGGTCATTCCCGCGGCAGCGGAAATGACCATGGGGGATGCGAAAGACGGCCGTCAGGCGATCCAGTCGCGGATCGATTGCGCCATCACGCCCGCCGAGATGCCATAGCGGTCGTGCAGCGTGGGCAGTGCGCCGGCATCGAGGAATGCGTCGGGCAACCCGACCTGCCGGAACGGCACCATGGTACCCGCCTGCATCAGCGTGGCCGCGACCGCCTCGCCCAGGCCGCCGATCACCGTGTGGTTCTCGGCCACCACCACCAGGCGCCCTTGCCGCTTCGCTTCGCGCACGATGGTTTCGGTATCGAGCGGCTTGATGGTCGGCACGTGCAGCACCGCCACGCCGATGCGGTCCTTCTCCAGCGCCTTGGCCACCTCCAGCGCTCGCATGGTCATGATGCCCGACGAGATCACCAGCACCTCGGCGCCATCGCGCAGCAGCTTTGCCTTGCCGAGCTCGAACTTGTAGTCGTACTCGTCCAGCACCACCGGCACGTTGCCGCGCAGCAGGCGCGCGTACACCGGGCCGTTGTGCGCGGCAATGGCCGGCACCATCTGCTCGATGTCGATCGCGTCGCACGGGTCGATCACGGTCATGTTGGGCATGGCGCGCATCAGCGCCAGGTCCTCGGCGGCCTGGTGGCTGGGGCCGTAGCCGGTGGTCAGCCCGGGCAGCGCACAGACGATCTTCACGTCGAGGTTGTCCTCGGCGATGGTCTGGTGCATGAAGTCGTAGGCGCGGCGCGTGGCGAATACCGCGTAGGTGGTGACGAAGGGCTGTGCCCCTTCATGCGCGAAGCCGGCGGCGGCACCCATCAGCAACTGTTCGGCCATGCCCATCTGGTAGTAGCGCTCGGGGAACGCCTGCGCAAAGATATGCAGGTCGGTGTACTTGCCCAGGTCGGCGGTCATGCCGATCACGTCCTGCTTCTGGCGCCCCAGTTCCACCAGCGCGTGGCCGAATGGCGCGGATCGGGTGGCCTGTCCTTCGCCGGCGATGGAGGCGATCATGGCCGAGGTCTTCAGCTTAGGCTTGGTGTTGGTGTTGGTGCTGGCGGTGGCGATGGTATTGCTCATGCTTGTCTCCCGGCTTCCAGGGCCTGCAGTGCGAGTTGCCATTCGTGGGCATCCACGCGGATAAAGTGGTTCTTCTCGCGCTGCTCGAGGAACGGCACGCCGCACCCCATGCGCGTATCGCAGATGATCATGCGCGGCTGCGCGCCGCTATGTTCGCGCGCCGCACGGAAGGCGGCAGCCACGGCGTCGATGTCGTTGCCGTCGACGCGCTGCGTGAACCAGCCGAATGCTTCCAGCTTCGGCACCAGCGGCTCGAACGCCATGACCTGCGTGGACGGGCCGTCGGCCTGCTGGTTGTTGACGTCGACGATCGCGATCAGGTTATCCAGCTTCCAGTGCGCGGCGGACAGGATGCCCTCCCAGATCGCGCCCTCGTCCAGCTCGCCGTCGGAGAACAGCGTGTAGATGAAGTTGCCGGAGCCCTTGCGCCTGAGGCCGAGGCAGCGGCCCACGGCGATGGTCAGGCCCTGCCCCAGCGAGCCGCCGGACATTTCCATGCCGGGCGTGTAGCTGGCCATGCCTGACATCGGCAGGCGGCTGTCGTCGCTGCCATAGGTCTCCAGCTCTTCGGCGGGCAGGATGCCGGCTTCCAGCAGCGCCGCGTACAGCGCGATGGCGTAGTGGCCGTTGGACAGCAGGAAGCGGTCGCGCCCTTCCCATTCGGGATCTTCGGGGCGGTAGCGCATGGCGTCGAAGTAGGCCACGGCGAGCACGTCGGCGATATCGAGCGCCTGGCCGATATAGCCCTGGCCCTGGACTTCGCCCATCAGCAAGGCGTTGCGGCGGATGCGGTAGGCGCGTTCCCGCAAGGACACGGCCTTGTCGGTGGTTGCTTGTTGCATGGTGTCTCCAGCAATCGGTTCGATCAGAGTTTCAGAAATTCGGCAAAGAGGGGGTGTCAGCGGTTCACGGACCTGGCGGGGACCAGGAGCACCAGCATCGCGCCGAAGACAACCGTGCCCGAGATGAACATCAGGCCGGCGGTGGACTTCCCGGTCAGGTCGTTCAGCCAGCCCACGATGGCGGGCGAGAAGAAGCCAGCCAGGTTGGCCACGCAGTTGACCGCGGCGATGCCCGCTGCGGCCGACATGCCGCCCAGCAGCGCGGTAGGCAACGCCCAGAACTGCGACGACGAGGCCAGGATGCCGGCGGCGGCGATGCACAGGCATACCAGCGATGCACTGACACTGCCCAGCAGCGGCAAGGTGGCAAACCCGGTGGCGGCGACCACCATCGGCACGATCAGGTGGAAGCGGCGCTCGCGGCGGCGGTCGGCGCTCATGCCCACCAGCGGCAGCGCCACGATCGCGCACAGATACGGCAGCGCGGTGTAGATGCCCACCCACAGCGGATCGGCGACGCCGGCCTTGCGGATGATGGTCGGCAGCCAGAAGGTCAGCCCGTACTGGCCCAGCACCACGCAGAAGTAGATCGCTGCCATCAGCCACAGGCGGCGGTCCGCCATGAACGAGCGGATCGACATGTGTTCCATCTTGTGCACGTTGTCGCCCTCGATATTGCGCTTGAGCAGGGCCTTCTCGGCGTCAGTCAGCCAGTGCGCGTGGTCGATGCCGTTGTCGAGGTAGAACAGGATGGCCACGCCCAGGCACAGCGAAGGCAGCGCTTCGATCAGGAACAGCCACTTCCAGCCGGCCAGGTCGCCCACGCCGTGGAAGGCATGCATGATCCAGCCCGACAGCGGCCCGCCCACGATGCCGGCCAGCGGGATCGCCATGAAGAACATCGACAATGCCTTGGCACGCCGCTCGGAGGGGAACCAGTACGTCATGTACAGGATCACGCCCGGCGCGAAGCCGGCCTCCGCCACGCCCAGCAGAAAGCGCAGCACGTAGAACTGGGTTGGCGTGGTGACAAAGGCGAAGCACGCCGAGATCACCGCCCAGGTCAGCATGATGCGCGCCAGCCAGCGCTTGGCGCCGACCCGGTGCAGGATCACGTTGCTCGGCACTTCGAAGAGGAAGTAGCCGAGGAAGAAGATGCCGGCGCCGAGGCCGTAGATGGTTTCGCTGAACTGCAGGTCGCTCAGCATCTGCAGCTTGGCAAAGCCGACATTGACCCGGTCCAGGTAGGCGCCCAGATAGCAGAGCATCAGGAACGGGATCAGCCGCTTCACCACCTTGGCGTAGGTGCGGGTCTCGAAGGTGGCGGAATCGGCGTGCAGCGTCGCTTCGCCGCCGATGGGCGAAGCCGCGTATTTGGTCTTCATCGGTTGTCTCCTGCCTGGTGGCGCCGCGCTGCGGTGCCCCGGCTGTTGAAGGCTGCGCCTCTGTCGGGCGGCTTCACTTGAATTTAGTGGATCAGCATGCCGCCGTTGACGTCCAGCGTGATGCCGGTCAGGTAGGCGGACATGTCGCTCGCCAGGAACACGCAGGCGTTGGCCACGTCGGCCGCGTTGCCCAGCCGGCCCAGCGGGATGCCCTTGATGATGTCGGCGCGCATCTCGGGAGTGAGCTTGTCGCCGGTGATGTCGGTCTGGATCAGGCCCGGCGTGATCGAATTGACGCGGATGCTGTCGGGCCCGAACTCGCGCGCCATGGCGCGCGCCAGGCCCAGCACGCCGGCCTTGGCGGCGCTGTAGTGCGGCCCGCCGAAGATGCCGCCGCCACGCTGCGCCGACACTGACGACATGCACACGATGCTGCCGCGCTTCTGCTCGCGCATCTGCGGCAGCACCGCCTGCGACATGTACAGCGTGCCGCGCAGGTTCACGTCAAGCACGGCGTCGTAGTCGGTCGCCTGGATATCGAGCGTGCGCACCGGCTGGGTGATGCCGGCGTTATTGACGAGCGCGTCGATGCGACCGTAGCGCTGCAGCACGGTCTGCGCCGCGCGTTCGCAGGCGGCCTTGTCGGTCACGTCGCAGGCCAGGCCCAGGTGGCGGTCACCCAGCTCACCGGCGGCAGCCTGCGCGTCTTCGAGGCGCAGGTCCAGGATCACCACGGTGGCACCCTGCGCGGCGAAGGCCCTGGCGGTGGCCCTGCCGATGCCGCGCGGCGAGGCGGCGCCGGTGATGATGACTACGTTGTTCTCGACCAGCATCTTTGTCTCCTTGCAATTGGACTTGGGATGTGTCGAGTTTTGTCGCTGGCGGCCTGACGATCAACGCGGTCTGCCTCAGCTATTGCTGAGAAATTTTCAAACATCGGCAGACGGTCGCCTCGAAGCGCGCCGTCTCGTTCACTTCATCGGCCGCGCATGTGGCATCGCGCGTTCAGCGCGGCGCCGGCAACTGGCGGTCGAGCCAGGCCAGGAAGCGCGCCACACGCGGCAAGCCGGCGTTCTGCGCCGGGCAGACCACGTGGTGGCTGCCCACCTCCAGCGCGTGGCTGTCGTCGAACACGGGCATCAGTGCGCCCTTGCGGATCTGCACCGATGCCAGCAGCGTGCTTTCCAGCGCCACGCCCAGGCCCAGTGCGGCGGTCTCCAGCGACATGTAGGAGCGGTCGAAGCTGAAGTCGAAGGTCTTGTGCGAAGCCCGCACGCCGAACCGCGCGAACCACTGTTGCCACTGCACCAGCGGCGTTTCGGAATAGATCAGCCGCTGCGCCAGCAGATCCTCGGGCGTACGGATCGGATGCTTTTCGAGATAGGCAGGAGAAGCCAGCGGCGCGATCGTCTCGCGCCGCAGCGTCTTCACCTGCAGGTCGCGCCAGTGCGCGTAGCCATGGCGGATATCGACATCGTAATAGCCGCTGGTGAACGATACGTCTTCATACGAGCACGACAGGTTGAGCTGGATATCGCCATTGTCGGCCTGGAACGATTCTAGCCGTGGCAGCAGCCACATCAGGCCGAAGCTCGGGCTCGAATGGACGCGCAGGATCTCGATATTGGCCGGGCTCGAGGCGCGTTCGGTAGCGCGGTTGAGATCGGCCAGCACGCCGGTGATATCGCGCAGGTACTGCTCGCCCACCGACGTCAGCGCCAGCCCGCGCCCTTGCCGGAAGAACAGCGGCTGGCCCAGGATCTCTTCCAGGTTGCTGAGCTGGTGGCTGACGGCGGAAGCGGTCAGGCCGAGTTCATCAGCGGCGCGGCTGACGCTCTTGGTCCTGGCGACGCTTTCGAAAGCGATGATGGCCTTTACCGGGGGAATCCGCATGGCATGTCGAGGGGATGGAGTCGCAGCGATTCTACTTGCCGCTATGCCGATCTCCTCCGTCATTCGTCGCGCATTGCGGCTGTGTTCCGGAACGCGCCGGCCGAAATGCCAAACGAAAACGAAAAAAACAAAATCGTACAGAAACGCTGAAGCCATCGGGGAATCCCCCTAGGCCTGCGGATCACATTGTTTAGAGTGCTTACTCTAAAATTGGGCGCGAATGATGCAACGCAGCACGCCGGGCGTCTCCTCCGACGCACTCCTCCGGTCGTGCGTTCACCCGCAAACCTGTCGTCGGGCACCATGCCCCGGCGGATCCAAGGAAACCATTGCATGCCCGATTTCGCGCCCGATCAGTTCCCTGCCAGTCACGGCAGCGGCTTCGCTGACTGCTTCGCCTACTCCAGCATCCTGTTTGCCGGCTTCCAGCGGATCGCCGAGCTGAACCTGCAGACCGCGCAGGCAGCCTTCGACGAAAGCCAGCAGCGGATGCAGGCGCTGCTGGCCAGCAGGGACCTGCGCAAGGTCCTCGACATGCAGAACGGCCTGACGCCCGTTGCCGCAGACAAGGCCTGCGCCTACACGCGGCAGCTGTATGAAATCGCGTCCGAAACGCAGGCCGGGCTTGCCCAGCTAGCGCAGGCCCGCTTCCAGCAAGCGGTCGAGCTTGCGCAATCCAGGCTGAGCCACGCCACCATGTCGCCAGTCGCAACGCGAGCCGCCGCATAAATCACGGCCGCCGGACGTACGATGCCGCATGCCGCTCCCTGCCGCGGCCGCGGCGCCGCGTCCGCGCGCAAGAGAGACATGTGCAATGAAGGTGCTGTTGATTGAATCCCACGCTTTGCTGCGGGTGGCGTTGCGCAGGACACTGGAAAACGTCGACGCCGTCGGCGAACTCGTTACCGCCGACCCGGCTGAACTCGCGGGGCACTGCGCTGCCGGCGAAGGCATCACATTGGTCGTGCTGGGGCTGCCGGACGATCCGGAGGCTGCATGGCAGCTGCTGTGCCAGGTCGGCAGGATGTGGCCCGCGGCGCGGCTGCTGGTACTTTGCGACATCGCGCCCCGGAACTGGGTCGATGACAAGGTCACGGCGGGCGTCGTGGGTTGCCTGCCGAAATCGGTGCAGCCCGATGTGCTGGAAGCAGCGATCCGGCTGGTCGGCAGCGGCTACCAGGTCAGCCTGAGGCCGTTCAGCCGGCGGGCGGCGCTGGAACCGGATATGGCACCGGATACTGCGCCGGCATCGCACGATGGCATGCGCCAAGGCAGCGCCGGACGAAACGCGGAGCGCCGCGCCAAAGGCGCCTTTACTGCAAACGACGACACGGTGGCCGACGTCCGTTCGCCCGGCGAGGCCCACGCGCTCGGCCTCACGCCGCGCCAGTACGAAATCCTCGTACTGCTCGCACGCGGCTATCCCGCCAAGACCATCAGCCGGCAGCTGAACGTTTCAGTGGCGACGGTCAAGTGCCATTGCAACGCCCTTTACAAGGCGCTCGGCGTCCGCAGCAAGGGCGAAGCCGTCCATGTGGCGCTGCAACGCGGTGCGCGTCTGGGACAGGCCCTGGCTCCCGGCCCTGGGCAACCGGCACCGAAGCCCGTGGCAAGCACAACCAAGCCGGTGCCGCGTGCGGCTGTCGCGGATCCGGAAGACTGCGCCGCGCTGTAGGGAGTGCAAAAGGAAAAGGACCCGCCGCAAGCGGCGGGCCCCCGGTGTCAGGCACGTTGCCTTAGTTCAGCGTCGCGCCCGCCTGCCTGACGATCCTCGCATGCTTGTCCAGCTCGCTGCGAAAGAACGGCACGGCCGCGTCGGCACCGGTGGCCGCCACGACCACGCCCTGCCCCGCCAAATGCTCCTGCACGTCGCGCTCCTGCAGCGTGGCCTGGATCTTCGACTGCAACGCCGACACGTTCGCCTTCGACAGGCCCGCCGGGCCCACGATCGCCAGCCAGGCATCGAAGCTGTAGCGCGGCAGGCCCGACTCCGCCAGCGTCGGCACGTCCGGCAGAGCCGGCACGCGCTGGGCGGTCGACACGGCGATGGCCTTCAGCTTGCCGGCCTTCAGCAGCGGCAGCACCGCCTGCACCGTCAGGAAGCCGACCTGCACCTGGCCGCCGACAAGGTCCGTAGTGTAGTTACCCGCGCCCTTGTAAGGTACATGCCGGATATCGACCTTCGCTTCGCTGGCAAACAGTTGCCCGGCCAGATGCAGCACCGTGCCGTTGCCCGACGAGCCATAGTTGAGCTCGCCCGGCTTCGACTTGAGCAGCGCGACCAGTTCGCGGGTGGTTTGCGCGTTGACGGCAGGATTGACGACCAGCACCAGCGGCAGCGTGCCGATCACCGTGATCGGCGTGATGTCCTTGAGCGAGTCATAGGGCAGGTTCTTGTAGATAAACGGGTTGATCACGTGGTTCGACGAGATCAGGCCCAGCGTCGAGCCGTCTTTCGGCGCCCTGACGATCTGCTGCGTACCCGGCACGCCGCCGGCACCGGCAATATTCTCGATCACCACCGACTGGCCCAGGTGCTTGCCCAGCGGCTGGCTCAGCGCACGCGCCACGGCGTCGGCCTGCGATCCCGGCTGGGTTGGCACGATCAGCCTGACCAGCCTGGTTTCCTGGGCGTTGACCGCGCCAGGCAGGCCGCCCAGCATGGCCAGTGTGGTGATACCCGCAAGCGCATGGCACGCCCGCCGAAACAGCGTTGTCCGCATTCCTTGTCTCCGTTTATTGAAATCGCACCGTGGGCGGTGGCCTTGGGTCGGAGTGTAGGGCTGCGTCGCTGCGCGGCAGAGTGCTAATCCGCTGGACCGGCTATCTCAGCCCGGCATAGCCTCCGTGGTGCCTGGCTGGAGCGCGCGGATCATGGCCGCGATCGCGCGCAGCCGCGGCTGCTTGTAGGGCGCGTAGATCAGCAGCTGCCGCTCGCGCCATGGCTCGTCCAGCGGCACGCGCACAAAGCCGCGCGTGCCGGCATAGGCAGCGCCGGCACTGGCCGGCAGCACGGCGATGCCCAGGCCGGCCTCGACCATGCGGCATGCGGCTTCGAAGCTTGACACCGTCACGCTCTGGTTGAACGGCAGGCGCAGGTTCGCCGCCTGTTCGCGCAGCTCCTGGTCGAGCGCGCCGCCGGGCTGCACCACCACCAGCGGATGCTCCAGCACTTCGGCATAGCGGATGCGCTTGCGCCGCGCCAGCCGGTGCGACGACGGCAGCACAACATTGAGCGGATCGCTGGCGAACGGCCACGACTCCAGCCCAGCAGGCGTCTTGGCCGCGACGCCGATGCCGATGTCGACGCGGTCATCGAGGCAGGCGCGGATCGATTCGGCAGTGGAACGTTCGTACAGCGCGATCTCGACCAGCGGATGCGCCGCCTTGAACGCATGCAGCCGCTCCGGCAGGAAGCCGATGATGGCCGACGGACTGGCCGACACGCGCACCACGCCGGCCACCTGGTCGCCGAGATCCTGCACTTCGCGCGCGAAGCTGGCGATGTCCTCATTGAGCTTGCGGCCCAGTTCGAGCGCGCGGGCGCCAGCATCGGTCAGCACCACGCCGGCGGGCGAACGCACGAACAGCACCACCCCAAGGCTGCGCTCCAGTTCGGCGATGCGCCGGCTCAGCGCCGACTGCGCAATGTGTTCGGTCTCCGCCGCGCGCTTGATCGAGCCTTCGCGTGCCGCGGCCAGGAACAGCTGGATATTGACGGGGTCGATGCGGTGCATGGTCTTCAGGATGCCGGCGGCGAGCCGCGTGTCGCCGAATACTAACGCCTGCGCACGGGCCTGCCGCATGCACCACGCCGAACACATGGGTTAACCCTGATATGCCACCCGCAGATAGCAGACATGCCGGATCAGCGCTTCGTGCCGGCGCGATGCAGCCAGTAAAGTGCCGCCAATATGCCACTGGAGACCCGCATGAGCGCCCAAGATTTCGCAGGCCGCATCCTGTTCCTCGCCGACTCGGCGGATGCCATGGCGCGCCAGCTGCAAGGCGAGGCCTTCACGCCTGAGCAAGCCGGGCCCCTGCGCGACGACGTGTCCACCGACGAGATCACGCCGGTGCCGATCCTGACGCACTATGACGACAAGCTCGGCCGCTACCCCTATACCGGCTACAAGGTCGGCGGCACCTGCCCGGTCGCGCCCGGCGCGATCCGCGAGGGCGGCTTCTCGGTGACGGTCGCGGGCAACCGCTACGGCAAGGGATCGTCGCGCGAGCATAGCCCGGCGGCAGAGAAGCTCGCCGGCATCCGGCTGGTGATCGCGCGCAGCTTCGAGCGCATCTACCGACAGAACGCCGACAACATCGGCCTGTTCACCTCGACCGACTTCGGCCTGCTAGCGCGCCTGCAGGCCGGCGAGCCGATCGCCGCGCAAGCGCTGGTGGCCGGGCGCGACGCGCTGGCCGCCGCCATCCTGCTGAGCGGCGGGCTGCTGAAGTTCGGCCAGCAATACCTGGGCAAGGTCGAACCGGCCGCCGCGACGCCGCCCGCGGCACCGCAAACCCTCTTTGAGAAGATCGTCCACCGCCACCTGCTGGCGACGCCCGTGACGCCGATATCCCTGGCGGGCCCGCAACCGGGCGACGGCATCTTCGTGCGCGCGGACTGGCGCTTTATCCACGAGTACTACACCGGCATGTGCGCCCACATGCTGCACGCCACGTTTGGCAGGCCGCTGCGGCTTGAGGATCCCGAGCGCATCGTGGTATTCGAGGACCATACCTCCTACGTCAATGAAAGCCCCGCGCATGTGCGTGGCGGGCTGGTCGACAACATTGCCCGGATGTGCGCGGCACAGCGGGAGTTCGTCGACGCCTACCAGCTGCGTTGCCACCGCACGCTCACAGAGGAAGCGTCCCGCACCGACGACGGCAGCCACGCCGCGGGCATCTCGCACGCGATGATGGCCGAGCGCTATGCACTGCCGGGACAGGTCGTGGTGGGCACCGACTCGCACACCCCCCATAGCGGCGCGCTGGGCTGCGTGGCCTTCGGCGTCGGCACGACCGACATGGCCAATGCGTTCATGACGGGTGCGGTGCGCATGACCATGCCCGAGGGCATCCGCGTCGCGCTCCACGGGGCACTTGCGCCTGGCGTCACGGCCAAGGATGTGGTGCTGCACCTGCTGGCGCAGGCCGGGATCAAGGCAGGCGCCGGGGTCGGCAAGGTGTTCGAGTTCACCGGTCCCGTCGTGCGCGCGATGTCCATCGACGAACGCGCCACGCTGACCAATATGTGCGCCGAGTTGGGCGGCTTCACCGGCATCGTCGCGCCGGATGCGCAGACGGTGCGCTTCCTCAGGGAGCGCCGGGGCATCGATTTCGTGATCGAGCCGTGGATGCGCAGCGATGACGATGCCGCCTTCGCGGCCACCATCGAACTGGACTGCAGCACGCTCGGCCCGATGGTGGCCCGCCCCGGCGACCCCGGCAACGGCTTGCCGCTGGCCGCGCTGGACCGGCGCGTGCGCGTGGATATCGCCTACGGCGGCTCCTGCACTGCCGGCAAGCGCGAGGACTTCGACCTGTACCACGAGGTGCTGCACTGGGCGGTGCAGCGCGGCCTGCGGCTGCCGCCGCATGTCACGCTCTACCTGCAG
Organism: Cupriavidus sp. IK-TO18; assembly: GCF_015549295.1. Classification (NCBI taxonomy): domain Bacteria; kingdom Pseudomonadati; phylum Pseudomonadota; class Betaproteobacteria; order Burkholderiales; family Burkholderiaceae; genus Cupriavidus; species Cupriavidus sp. IK-TO18. The sequence continues at coordinate 113,450 of NZ_JADGMP010000035.1, read as the reverse complement.
TTCGGCACCACCGACGTCCGGGACTACTGCATCCGCCAGGGCTACATGGAAACGTTCCATGCGGTCGGCGCGCGCATCCTGCAGCCATCGTGCGGGGCGTGCGCCAACTGCGGCCCGGGTTCGTCGGAACGGGCCGGGCAAGTGACAGTGAGTTCGATCAACCGGAATTTCCCCGGGCGCTCGGGTCCCGGGCAGGTGTGGCTGGCCAGCCCGCCCACCGTGGCTGCCAGTGCGATGGCCGGCGAGCTGGTGTCATTCCATGACTTGCAGCGGCGCCATGGGTAAGCCTGCCGGGCCGGCGAGGTAGCCCGCCGGCGCGCCCAGGCCTGTCGTCAGTACGGCGGATTGACCACGACGTACTGCGCGCCCTGCGGCATGTACCAGGTACTGCCGCACTGCTGGTAGACCATGCCGCCGTAGTTGACCGGCACGCAGCTCGGCGGGACCGAGCGCACCATGGAACCCACCACCGCCGACGTCACGGCGACAGTGGCCGTGACCGCAGCGGCCGTCGCCACCGGGTGGTAATCGTTGTCCCAGCCGCAGCAGCCGCCATGACTGTCGACGTTCACGTTGACGTTACGGCTCGTATTGACGTTGACGTTGCGGTTGGCGTTGACGTTGTTGACGCTGGTGTTGCGGACGTTGTTGGTGCGCGCGTCGGCACGCTGGTTGTTCACCTGTCGCGCTTCGCGGTTGGCGCCGCCGGCAGCGGCGCGCTGGCCGCCGGCAGCGTGTCCACCGCCCGCGGCAGGTCCGCCACCGCCGCCATGCCCGCCGCCACCGCGGGCGGCCTCGGCCACCGGTGTCCAGCCGGAGGCCACCAGCACGAGCGCGGCCGAGCACACTGCGAGCGGCTTTGCGAATGTGTAGGTCATGGCAATGCTCCTTTTGTCCATGGTCCCGTTACCGGGTGGCCTTCAGTGGAACGAACTCCGCCTTCCTGGCGTCCTTGGGCGGCGTGAAGGCGAACGCCGAATTGCCGAACTTCGGATTGAGGTTCCACTTGTACAGCGTGACCGATTGCGGCCTGGCCTCGTCGGCCCGGTTGGTGATGACGAGCTTGCGCGGCAGCGGACGGTTGCCGCTGGCGATCCATATCTGCCAGTCGAGCTGCCCCTGGCGGAAGGCATAGTGGTCGCACAACTCGCCGCCGATGATGTCCTGGCCGGCGTTCATCGCCGATTCCATGTTGTCCAGCGGCGCCGCGGGCGTGCCCCACAGGAACAGGTCGGCCGACGGAATCTCCACGCCGAAGCGTTCGCGCAGCCGCTGCGCCAGCACGCCCAGGTTGTCGCTGAAGTTGACCTGCGAGTACGACTTCTGCGCGGGCGAATACAGCGTGACCTGCTTGCCGTCATAGATCAGGTCGCGCTGCGAGCGCGCGCTGCGCATCAGCGCGCGCAGCCGGTCCGGCCGCTGCACATCCAGGTCCGCCATGGCGGTGTGCTGCAGTTTCTGGCCGTCCTGCAGCACCCGTTCACCAGACAGGTCGATAAAGACCTCGAACTGGCGCAGGGATTGCAGGTACTTGCCCATGTCGTTGAGCGCCTGGATCGCTGCAGGGTCGACTGCGTTCGGCTGGGGTTGCGCCTGTGCCTGCACGTTACCGGCCGGTCCCGCGGCGGATGCGGCCGATGACGCGGGCGTTGCGGGTGGCGGCGCGGGCGGCGTACTGCTGCAGGCCGCCAGCGCGATGACAAGCAGGGTCAGGGCCGGTATGCGTGCCATGGTGAACTCCCAATTGACTGGACAATCGCCCGGCCGCATGCGGCTTCAGGCCGGAGATGGAGATGCTGGGGAATCTTCTATGACGGAAGGTGGGAAGTGAAGTGAATCTTTTTGTGGGAGCGGTAAGCCGTGTTGTAGTGGGGGTGCAGTGGGTCGTACCGGCGGGCGGATGGAAGCCGAGCCAGACCGGAATGCCGTGCAAGTCATTTCGGATTCACCCCAGGAACGAGGAGGCGGTCAAGAAAAGCGAAATTCTTGTGTGCCGGGGCTGTTGCTGCTGACCAAGAAGTCGCCGAAGGAACTACTGGCCGCAATCAGGAAAAACGCGCCAGAACAGGCGCGTTTTCTCTCAACCGGCTCCGCTCGATACAGAGGGACGACAGGCCTCAGTCTTGCGCAGCCAGCGCGGAATCCGGTGCGCGGCGAAAGCTGATGGCAAGCCGGTTATAGGCATTCATCAGGCTGATCGCCATCGTGAGGTCAGCGAGTTCTTTCTCGCTGAACACCGCGGCCGCGGCCTTGAAGTCCTCCTCGGGCACATGTGTGTCCGCCACCAGCGTGACCGACTCAGCCCATGCGAGTGCGGCCTTCTCGCGGTCGCTGAACAACGGCCCTGCTTCATGCCAGGCTTGCACGAGCGCGAGCTTTGCAGGGGTGATGCCCTTCTTGATCAGGTCACGGGTATGCATGTCGAGGCAATAAGCGCACCCGTTGATCTGGCTCACGCGCAGATAGACCAGTTCGACGAGCACGTCTTCAAGGCCCGATTGCATGACATAGCCGTACACGCCGCCAAATGCCTTGACACCGCCCGGCGATGCTTTGGTGTAATCCAGTCTCATTTCAAACTCCTAGTTGTCGTTGATCGTCAGTTCCTTGTCGGCCGAGTCGACCACGAACACGGCCAGCAGCTTTGCCGGCTTTGTCTTGCTCGCGTTGCGGCTCACCGGATGGCGGGAGCCAGGCTCCTCGAAGAAGCTCTCCCCCGCCTTGTACACACGTTCCGGTTCGTCATTCACCTTGCTCGCGATGCTGCCCGAAACGACGTATGCATAGATGAACGACGATTTGGCATGGCTATGCGGCAGCGAAGCGCCACCGGGCGGATAGAAAACCTCCACGGCAATGAGCGACTTGCCTGGGATATTGGGAATCTCTTTCGAGAAGTTGGGCTTGACCGTGTCGCCCGCGCCGTGGGCCGAAGCGACCCCGGTAAAGGCCATGCCCGTAGCCGCCACCAGCGAGAGAAGAAAGCGTTGCAGTTTCATGTTTGGCTCCTTGGAGGCTAGAATCATGCGCTCCACCTGGTTCACAAAAAAGAACCAAAAACGCAATTTCTGAATGCACCAGAAGCGATGACGAAGATCCTGGCGCTGAAGCTGGACCGTGCGTCCAGGACTTCACTGGCGGAACAGATACGGCTGGGTATCACCGCTGCCATCGAGAGTGGCGTACTCGTTCCGGGCGCCAGATTGCCTTCGTGGATGGACCTCGCTGCCCAGCTTGGAGTGGCTCGAGGCACCGTCAAGACAGCGTACGAGCGGCTGACCGATGCGCAACTGGTGGTCTCGTCGCGCGCCGGCGGGACCAGGGTTTCCGACCATACCGCGGTCGCAAGGCCTGTCGCGGAACAGGCGCGCTCGGTCGAGTCGGATCTGCGCTCGGAGCTGTACCAGCACTTCCTGCCCGGTCCCGCGGTCTTTCAGATGGGCGTGCCGGCATCGGATTGCTTCCCTGCCACCTTGTTCGCGCGGCTGCGATCGCGTGCGGCACGTGACGAGGTGGAGGCGCCGGCGGCCTACCCGGATCCGCGCGGCGAGCATGAACTCCGGCGAGAAATCGCCGCACACCTGGCCTTGTCGCGAGGTATTGAATGTCAGCTCTCGCAGATCTTCATTACCACAGGCTTTTCGGGGGCGCTCGGTGTAACGCTGCGGGTGATTCAGGCCGAGGGCCGAAAAGCCTGGGTCGAGAACCCCGGATTTATGCCCAGTCGCAGGGCCATGTCACTTTCCCGGCTCACGACCGTTCCCGTTCCTGTGGACGAAGATGGCATCGACGTCAGCTATGGCGAAGAGCATGCACCGGATGCCGCGGTGGCCCTGGTCACCGCAGGGCAACAGGCGCCTCTGGGCCCGACACTGTCGCTCGGTCGTCGCGTGCAACTGCTCGAATGGGCAAGCCGCGCGGGTGCCTGGATCATCGAGGACGACTACCTTGGCGAACTCCAGCTCAGGCGCCGGGCGGCTCCCGCACTGGCATCGCAGGATCGGGCGGGACGGGTCATCCATATCGGGTCTTTCAGCAAGACGCTCAGCCCGACGCTGCGGCTCGGCTTCGTCGTCGTGCCGCCCGGCCTGGTATCGCGCTTCGATGAAGTCGTCGCCTGCCTTGCTTCCGCGCCCGGGCCGGCGGTGCAGATGGCGACGGCCGAGTTTATGCGCGATGGGCACTATATGCGGCATCTGCGTCGTATGAAACGCATTTACGCAGCCCGCAGCGATGCGCTTCTGGCGGCGCTCAGTGCCAGGGGATTCCAGGCCTATCCGGCAGGCCTTGCCGTAGTGGTGAGGCTGCCGGACGGCGCCGACGACAAGAGGATCGCCCGGGAAGCCTATGCCTACGGGCTGGCGCCCGCACCGTTATCGGGCTGGTACTGCTCTGCCTCCACGCAGCGGTCTGGCCTGCTTCTTGGTGTCGCGACAGCGATTGAACACCAGGTCCCGGCCGCCTGCGATCGCTTGCAACACCTGATCCGCAAGTTTTCGTAGGGCAAGGGCACTGGACCCGGCGCCGCGGCCTGGCCGCCTGGCTGGCGTGGCGGCTGCATTCCGTCTATGGCACGCCGTGGGGCGACGCCGCCTGGAACGGGCTGTTCCATGCCATTTCCCGCGTGAGCGCGGCGCCGCCAGCCGCGCCTGCCCTGCCCGCCTATCGCGCCGGCGCCGACCGCAGGAAGCCGGCCGAAATCTCCGCCGCCAGCTGGACGATCGCGTCGGCCTCCTCCGCGCTCAGCGCACCGGTGAAGCGCGCGTCGCCCCAGTCGCCGCAGATCAGGGCCACGCAGCGATTGCGCACCCGCACCGGGATCAGCAGCAGCGCGCGGGCATCGGGCATGGCTTCGCGATACCAGCGCGGCACGCGGTGCGCGGCCTCCCTGTCAAAGGTGTCCTCGATCAGCAAAGGCCGGTCCGCCAGCGTGGCGAAGTGGAACACGTCCGGAACGAAGCCCTCTTCGAAGGACAGCTGGTCGAGCTTCTCGCGCATGCCCTCGCCAAAGCCGAGCCGCGCGCCGAAGCGCCTGGCCGATGGGTTGAGCAGCATCAGGAAGCAGCGCGAGAAGTTCAGCGCGCGCATTGCCGACTCCAGCGCAAAGGGCGCCAGCTCGGCAATGGACATCGCCCCGCCCTCCTGCCGGACTTCCGCGACGGCGCGCTGCAGCCTGGCCAGCGCATCGGCGGGCTTGCTGCCTTGCTGGCCGGCGTCGTCGCCGGCCTGGCTGGCGGCGTCCGTGGCTGCCATCGAGGTCGTCAGCGCCCTGGCCTGTGCCAGCGCCTGCCCGAGATGCGCCGGCTCCAGGCCGAGCCGTTGCGCCGCGGCCAACAACGGATTGGCGGCCTGCAGCGGACTGTCGGCGCGTAGGGAACTGTTGGCCCGAACAGGGCTTTCGGCCAATGGATCATCCTGCCCCGCCAGGATCGAAGCGGCCGCCTGCGACGACAGCCGGGCAACGGCGCCCAGCCAGCCGGCATGCGTCTCCGGCATGGCGCCTTCCGGTAACGGGGGCGCGCTCATGGCGCCGGCGATCAGCGGGGGTAGGCGCCATTTGACGGCAGCCGCCCGGGCGATCTCGCCCAGCGACACGCCCAGGACTTCGCGGCAGGCATCGTCCTCGCCGATCTGCTCGCCGGCCTCGCACACGGCGGCAATGCGGTCCCACGCCTCCGGCACATACAGGACCAGCAGCAGCCGGCTCACATGGTGCATCAGCGTGCAGACCACGGCCTCTTCCCCGTCGGCGATGCCGCGCGCTTCGGCCAGTGTCCGGGTGAATTCCGCCGCCACCATGGCCTGCTTGAGCGCTTGCGCGGCCCGTGGCCGGTTTTCCGGCATGGTCTGGAAAAAGTCGAGCACGCGCACGCCCAGCGTCAGGTGGATGACCGTATCCACCCCCAGCACCATGATCGCGCGCGAAACGGTGGTGACCTCGCCGCCGAACGACCGGTACATGGCGGAATTGGACAGCCGGATGATCTTCTGCGACAGGCTGAAGTCCGACAGGATGCTGCTGGCCATTTCGCCGACGTTCCGCTCCGCATCGAGCGAACTGAAGACATGATCGATGCAATACTGCAGCGTCGGGAAATCGCCCTGCTCGGCGAGCCTGGCCCATAGCTGGTCGAGGAATGCCTGCTTATCCATGGCCATGCCTCACCGCGGCAGCAAGGTCGGGGCGTCCAGGCGCCACCTGCCCGCGGCGAAAGCCGCCTCGAGGTCGGCGGGACTCATCGCGCGCCCATAGTGCCAGCCTTGCGCCATCTCGCAGCCCTGCGCGGCCAGCAACTCGCGCTGGCATGCCGTCTCGACGCCTTCGGCGATTGCCGCCAGCCCAAGCTCGCGCGCCAGCGAGAGCACCGCATAGACGATGGTCTGCGCGTGCGGCGAGTCGGCCATGTCGGCGACGAAGCTGCGGTCGATCTTCAGTGCCGACAACGGAAACCGGCGCAGATACGACAGGCTGGAGTAGCCGGTGCCGAAATCGTCCACGGCAAAGCGGATGCCCAGCGCCCGCAATTCGGTCAGCACGCTGCCCGCCGCTTCGGGATCGATCATCAGCGCGCCTTCGGTAATTTCCAGCACCAGCCGGCCGGCGCTGACACCGGTATCGCGGATCGCGCTGCGCACCTGGTCGGCGAAGCCGGGATGGCTGAACTGTACCGGCGACACGTTGACCGACACGTAGCCGACCTGCGCACCCTTCGCATCCCACATGGCAAGCTGGGCGCAGGCGCAACGCAGCACCCAGGCGCCGAGATGATGGATCAGGCCGTTGTTTTCCGCGACCGGCACGAAAACCTCGGGAGACACGGCGCGGCCGGCCCGCTCCCATCGCATCAGCGCCTCGACCGCGCACAGGTTGCTGCCGTCGAGGCTGACGATGGGCTGGTACTGCAGCGACAATTCGCCGTGATGCACGGCCTCGAACAGGTCTTGCTCGATGCGGAACTGCTCGTTCAGCTTCTCGTCGAACTCCGGCGAATAGCGGAAACAGCGATTGCCGCCCAGCGCCTTCGCCTCGTACATGGCCCGGTCGGCGCGTCGCAGCAACTCGGCGTCGGAATCCTCGCCGCCGGTGGCGAAGGCCAGCCCGATGCTGGTGGTGACGCGGATCTGGCGCGCCGATAGCTGGAAGGGCTGCCGGCAAATCCGCATGACCTGGTCCAGGATGTCTGCGGCGGCCTCGTCGGTTGCGATGTCTTCCAGCAGCAGGACGAATTCATCGCCGCCCAGCCGCGCCACGGTGTCCGTCCCGCGCAGCACGCCGCGCAAACGGGCCGCCATTTCCTTCAGCAAGGCATCGCCGGCGCCATGCCCGAGGGAATCGTTGATCTTCTTGAACCCGTCCAGGTCCATCAGCGCGACAGCGAGCCGGTGTCCCGCCGGATGCTGCCCGGCCAGGTACTGTTCAATCCGGCCGCGAATGAGGTCGCGGTTGCCGATCCCGGTCAACGGATCGATCTGCGACTGTTCCGTCAGCTGCTGCAGCTTCTGCGTCCACGCCGTGACATCGGTCCCGAACAGCAGCAGCGACGCCTGCCCCGCCTCGTCGGTGTCGCGGCGGATCCGCATATCGAAATAGCGGCTTCCCGCCGAGGCATCCGTGAACCGGACGGTGGTCCGGCGGGCCTGGCCATCCAGCAGGCAGGCCTGCCACAGCGCGGCGGTGCGTTCGTATTCTCCCAGGGGAAGAATGTCGCGCATGGCCGCACGGGCCAGGTACTCGTACGGAACGCCCAGCAGCGCCCCCGACGCACGGGTGGCGTGCAGGATCTGGCCGGTCGCGCTGACATGCAGGGCCAGTCCTTCCGACGCTTCCAGCAAGGCCCAACCGTGCCGCCCGGCGGGGGATGGCGGCGCGCGATCCGCCTCGTCGTCGCGGGCCCATTCCGCTTCGTCATTCGCCAGGACGGCGTCATACGTGAATGCGTGCATACGGTGAATCGACCCGCCCTGCCCGGCCACGCTGTCGCCGGGAATCGTTGTCATGCCGGGACCTTGACGACAGGGCGCGTCAAGCCTGTCGGTACCCCGCACGGTATTTTGTGAAGGCCCGATTCTATTACGGCGCAAGGCGAATAAGGAAGCACACGAGCCGGGCTGTGGAAACGCCGCGACGCCCATGCGGCCAGCGGCGCTCGCGGCCGGATTGCCGGCAACGCGCCGTATGCCGAAAAACCGGATCTAACGTACAGTGAGCCGTCCCGGCGATGGACAAACCGTTGTGGATTGCCGAGACTTGACCAGGTCCGCGTGCGTCGCCCTTGATTACCCCTGTGCCGTCCTCTGCCATGCCACCGTTGCCCGCACCTTCCCTACTCGATGCAACGCTTCGCACCGTCGCGCGCCGCTACCGCCTGCCGGCCAGTGCCGCTGCAATTTCCGGACTGCAGTCACCCAGCCCGGCCACCACGCTCGCGCTCGCGATCGAACAGGCGCGCGCCACCGTGGCACGAGGCGAAGCACCCGCCGCGGCACTGAAGGAACGCTTCATCGACGCGCTCGCGCAACTGATCCGCGAAGCGCTGTGCGCGGATGCGGGCGACCCGGTGTTCCTGGCCATGGTCATGCGGCACCGGGCGCCGCACGTGCGCGAGTACGCCTCGCTGTCCGCCGGCGCCGACCAGGACCGCCGCGAAATCCGGGCCGCCGTCAATGCGATCGCCCATCCGGGCCGGCAGCAACGCCTCGTGCCAGGTCCGTGGCGCGAGGCATTGGCCCGGCTCCACGCCTGCGCCGCCGCGTCATCGTGGTCCGCGCTGCACGATGCCGTGCGCAGCCTGGCCGATCTGCCGGAGATCGCGAACGGGGCCCCGGGCCTCGCCAGGCTGCTCGACAGTCCCGCGCTGAAGCGCTTGCAGCGTCTTGATGCGCTGGCGTCCGATGACCAGGTGCGCCAGTACCAGCTGCTGTGGGAACGGCATGGCCCCCGCTCCGGCAGCGCCGGCGCCAGTGCGCAAGGCGTCGCCGCCCGCCAGCGTGGCGCTGCCACCGAAGCACAGACCGCACAGGCACTGGAGGCACTGGCGCGGCAACTCAATGAGGCCGAGCGAGCGAGCGCGTCATACCGCGTCGTGACCTCGATGCGCGTACCGGCTTCGATCCCCGCCGAGCATGAACGCGCCAAGACCGAATGGGATGCGGTCCTGCTCAGGCAGCTGCCGCCGATCGAGGAAATACCGGTTTGGGAGATCTGCCTGCTCGCGGAGGCCAAGGCCTCCGTCGATGCCGCCACTACCGACCTGCCCAAGCTGCTGCGCGGCTTGCGCTTGCTGGCGCATGCCGACAAGGACGCGGTCTATGCGTTCGAGACGCGGCAAGGAACGGTACGCCTCCATGGTGCCTCGCTGAGCGCGCTGCGCGCCGACGCGGCCGGCGTTGCCGGCACGGTGCTGTATTGCTGCGATGCGCCAGCCGAAGCCGGACCGCGCCTGCTCGGCGCCGCCAGCCGGATGCAGCTGCTGTCGGCGCACGCCAGCCTTGAATTCGCCAGCGCGCTGGCGCTCGCGCAAACGGCGCAAACCTCGGATACCGCGGATACCGCGGATATGGCCGTACTTGAGCCGGTCTGGCACCAGCTATTGGAATCGCCCCGCTGGCACAGCGTGCTCAACCAGTATCCCACGCTGTGGCAAGTGCGCGAACTGATGGTCCATCCTGATGACCTGATGGCCGCGATAAACAGTATCCGCGACTGACGTGCCCGGGGCGGCAACGCTGCCCTACTGCGCAAACAACGTCATCTGCCCCGTCAGCAGCCGCTCGAAATCATCGTCCAGGAACGGCAGGATCGCGTCGGCAATCGGCTGCAGCTGCTTGCCGACGTAGTGGTCGTAGTCAATCGGGGCCGAACGGCACTCGAGCGGCTCCGGCCCTGCCATGGTCATCACATAGCTGATCCAGCCGCCCTGCTGGTACTGGCGCGGGCGCCCGTGGCGCTGGTTGTAATCATCGGCGATGCGGGCGGCCCGCACGTGCGGCGGCACGTTGCGCTGGTACTCCTCCAGCTTGCGCCGCAGCCGCTTGCGATAGACCAGCTGCGCGTCGAGCTCCCCCGCCAGCGTGCGGCGCACGATGTCGCGCACATAGTCCTGGTACGGCTCGCGGTTGAAGACCTTTTCATAAAGCGTCTGCTGGAACTGCTGCGCGAGCGGCGACCAGTCGGTGCGCACCGTCTCGAGCCCCTTGAACACCATCTCGACCGTGCCGTCTGGCCGCTCCACCTGGCCGGCGTAGCGCTTCTTGCTGCCAAGGTCGGTGCCGCGGATGGTCGGCATCAGGAAGCGGCGGAAGTGGGTCTCGAACTGCAGTTCAAGCGCGCTTTCCAGGCCATAGGTCTGCCACAGGTGGTCGCGCCACCAGTCGTTGACGTAGGCCACCAGGCTGCGGCCGATCTGCTGCGCATCGGCTTCGGTGCGCGCGCGGCGCAGCCACACGAACGTGGAATCGGTGTCGCCATAGATCACCTCGTAGCCGCGTGCCTCGACCAGCGCGCGCGTCTGCCGCATGATCTCGTGCCCGCGCATGGTGATCGACGAGGCCAGTCGCGGATCGAAGAAACGGCACCCGCTTGACCCCAGCACGCCGTAGAACGCATTCATGATGATCTTGAGCGCCTGCGCCAGCGGCTTGTTGCGGTCGCGCTTGGCCGCCTCGCGTCCCTGCCAGACCCGCGCGACGATCGCCGGCAGGCAGTGCTTCGTGCGCGAGAAGCGGGCGCCGCGAAAGCCGGGCACCGAGTCGGCATCGTCCGGATGCGCCAGTCCCTCGACCAGGCCGATGGGATCGATCAGAAAGGTGCGGATGATCGACGGATAGAGGCTCTTGTAGTCCAGCACCAGCACCGATTCATAGAGTCCGGGGCGCGAATCCATGACGAAGCCGCCGGGGCTTGCCTCCGGCGCCAGCTCGCCGAGGTTGGGCGCGACATAGCCCTGGCGGTGCATCAGCGGCATGTAGAGATGCGTGAAGGCCGCCACCGAACCGCCACTGCGGTCCGCCGCCAGCCCCGTGACCGTGGCGCGCTCCAGCAGGAACGACAACAGCTCCGTCTTTTCGAAGATGCGCGTCACCAGCTCGCAATCGCGCAGGTTATAGCGCGCCAGCGCCGGCTTGTCCTGCTCGAACATGCGGTCGATGGCATCCATGCGGTCGTACGGATTGTCGATCGCCTTACCCTCGCCGAGCAGGGCCTGCGCCACCGATTCCAGGCTGAACGACGGGAAGCTCCACGTGGCCGACCGCAGCGCCTCGATGCCATCGATGATCAGCCGGCCCGGCGGGCTGGCGAAATAGTGCTGCTGCGCGTTGTGCTCGCGCCATTCCATCTCCGCGCCGCCGCGGCCGAGGCGCAGCGGTAGCTGGAACCGCCGCGCATGCTCGACCAGCACGCGCAGGTCGAACTGGACCAGGTTCCAGCCGATGATCGCGTCGGGGTCGTGCCGGGCCAGCCACTGGTTCAGCTTCTCCAGCAACTCTGGCCGTGTCGCGCAGTATTCAAGGGAGAAATCGGCAGCGGCCGGCTCCTGCGGCGCAGCGCCCAGCATGTAGACCTCGCGCTGGCCGCAGCCTTCGAGCGCAATCGAATAAAGCTCGCCAAATGCATTGGTTTCGATATCGAGCGACACCAGCCGCAGCGTGGGCCGGTAGTCCGCCGCGGGTTTCAGCTGGGCGCTGCACAGCACGCCGTCGCTGTCCGGTTCGCCCTCGAACCAAACCGGCGCCGTGATGAAGCGCTCCATCAGGTAGCGCTCGGGCGGGCGGATATCGGCTTCATAAACGTCGATGCCGGCGTCGCGCAGCGAACGGCCGAGCTGGATCAGTTGCCGGTGCTGCTGGCAATACAGGCCCATGACCGTCCTGCCCCGAAAGTCCTGCAGCTTCAGCGGGCGCAACTCGACCTCGCGCTCGCGGCGTAGCAGCGCCTCGGCACGTTCGCGCTGTGCCTCGGGGATGAATGCGATCGACGGCTGATACGGCAGGCGCAGCCGGCGCGGCCCCTCGTCGGTGGCCAGCCAGACCTCGACCTCGGTGCCGGCCGGGGTATCGCGCCAATGCCGGGTAAGGATGAAACCCTGCTGGAGTGCCACGCTTAGGCCTTCTGTGATGAAACCATGATCGAGGCGATTTTAGCGTCACAGCATGCGCGCAGCCTCATCGAGCAGCTGCATCGGCGACAGCATCCCGGCGCGGGCCACGCACACCAGCGAGAAAGTGCGAACCAGCGGCGGATTCCCCGGAACCCGCGCGGTCATCAACTGGAGGTCCGCGCCGGGCCCGGCACTGCCCGGCGGCACGACGATGTTCATGGGGCTCAGCCGCACCGCCTCCCGCTCCACCACGAAGCTGGCTTCGGCATGCGTCAGCACGTCGACCAGCGCCTGCAGCTGCCTGTCCGGCATGCCGGCCCGGCCGCCCGGTGCGTCAGGCGCTTCAGTTTCACTAAGGGCGGCGAGCGCGGCCTCGTTCTGTGCCACCTGCTCGCGCAGCCGCTCCGACTCGTCGGCTTGCGTGTCGGCGCTTTCGCCAAGCACGCTGCGCATGCCGACGCCCTGCTTCTCCAGCAGGTGCAGCCGCGTGGTCAGCAACGCCTGTTCGCGCTCGATGCGGTCGCGGCGGGTCGTGCCGCCGGCGACCTCGGCCAGTGCCTGCAGCGCGAACTGGTCCAGCATGCGGCAGGCGATTTCCTCGCGCAGCGCCGCTTCGGTCGCTGCGCAGATCCTGACCCGGTGATCGACGAAGCTGACCGTGGTCTGGGGCACCTCCGTGCGCATCACATCGCCTTCCAGCGCCACGCCCAGCGTGCGGCGTTCCTGCTTTTCCATCCCGAGCACGCAATAGGCCTCGGTGGCGGACGCCGAGCCGCTGAAATAGTCGCGCAGGTCCGATGACCGGCTGAATACCGGCATGACGTCCTGGGCCGTGGCAAAGAAGGCATGGATGTACGGATCGCTGTTCCAGGTGGCTTCGCTTGCTGGCGAAGCCGGCGGCAAACCCGCCACGACATCGCGCACGTACCGGTCTGCGATGGCCAGCGCCGGGGCAAGCCGCTTGCGATAGCCGCCGACCAGCCGCACGTAAGGACAGAGCCGGGTCACGCGCTCCGCCAGCGCGGCGCGCTCCGCATCGCGCGCTCCGTCAGAATGCTTGCCGCGACGGCGCAGCCAGTTGAGGACAGTCATCGCATGGCACCTCCATGGCGCGATCGGTTGGCTTGCGGCGCAGGCAAGCCCGGCAGGCTACTGGCCATCCGCTTCGGCCTGCCGCGGTGCCGCGCGAGTGCGCGGCAGCTTGCGGTGGGCGAGCAACAGCAGCGGTGTCGTCGCCATCGACAGCGCCACGACGACCGTGACGACGGAGAGCTGCTCGGCATCGATCAGGTTCGCCGCCTGCGCGGCGCCCATCACGACAAAGGCGAACTCACCGCCCTGCGACAGCAGGATGGCGAAGTAGACGCGATGCTGGCGCGGCATGCCGATCTGGTTCGCCAGGTACATCAGCGCGAGGAACTTGCCCACTACCAGCGCGACTACCAGCACCGCCACCAGGAGGGGCCTGTTGGCCAGCACCGAGAAATCGATCGACATGCCGACTGCGATAAAGAACAGGCCGAGCAGGATGCCCTTGAACGGGGCCATGTCCGATTCGATCTCGTGGCGGCATTCGGACCCGGCCAGCAACAGGCCGGCCAGGAAGGCGCCAAGCGACATCGACAGGTGGACCACATGCATCAGCAGCGCGATGCCGATGACCCACGCCAACGCAAAGATGGTAAAGATCTCGCGGGTGCCGCTGCGCTGGATCATGCGCAACACGTACTTGAGCACGAAGCGCCCAACGAGGACGACCGCCGCGATCATGGCCAGCGCCTTTGCCGCCGAAACCCACCCGCCCGACATGCCGTCGCCCGCCGCAACCGGCGCAAGCAGTGGTAACAGCGCGATCATCGGGATCGCGGCGATGTCCTGGAACAGCAGGATGCCGAAGCTGGATTGCCCGACCGGCGCCTCCATCAGCCGGTTCTGCTCCAGGATCGCGATCACCATCGCCGTGGAAGACAGCGACAGCGCGAAGCCGGCCGCCACGCCCACGCGCCACTGCACGCCGAAGACAATGAAGATTACCGCCAGCAGCGCCGCGCACAGCGCAACCTGGATCCCGCCGTAGCCGAAGATGGAGCGGCGCATTGCCCACAGCTTCTCGAAGTCCATTTCAATGCCGATGATGAACATCATCAGCACGATGCCCAGCTCGGACACGTCCAGGATCGAGTTGACGTCCGTGACCAGCCTCAGCCCCCAGGGGCCGATCACCGCGCCCGCAACCAGGTAGCCCAGCACGGAGCCAAAGCCGAAGCGCACCGACAGCGGCACGGCGATCAGCGCCGCGGCGAGGAAGATTACCGCGTCAACCAGCAGTTGTTCCACATTCCCCTCCCGAGGAGATGACGGGGCGATAGCCCGCGTCGTTTCGTGGTTCCCCGCTGCAAGTCGGGCACAGGCCGACCTTTGCGCGAGGTAACGGCTTGGATACGTATTACATCATCCACGGCGAAGTATAGGCCGGACGGCGCCCGCCGGATCGGCGTTCCGCTATGCGCCCGGCGCCACACGCGGCTGTCCTGGCCGGTGTCACCGCTCAGTCCAGCCGGTCGAACAAGGGCTGAACCAATGCAAAGAGGGCGACCCACCGGATCGCCCTCTTCTCTTCCTGCGCCCCGTCAGGCGACAACGATCCGGCGCGGGTCAGCCAGCGCCAGCGCTTCGGCGCGGTCCGCGCTCGGCGGGTAGATCCACTCGGAATTGATCCGCGTCTTCAGCGCCTTGGCGACGCCTCCGGTCAGCTTGACTTGCCGGTTCCAGCCTTCCGTGTAGACAGCACCCCACGGCCCCAGGTCCAGGCAGGTCACATACTTCGGCTGGCTATACGGGATCAGCGTCTCACCCACGAGGTCCGCCGCCACGTTATGCCCTGCCGAACGGCCGAGGTTCATCGCATGCTGGCAGGACATTGCTGCAAAGTTGCCTTCGTCATCGGTCGCGGCGTAGGCGCAATCGCCGGTGGCGAACACCGACTCGACACCCTTTACCCTGAGATCGCGGTCGACGTGCAGCCGGCCAAGGCCATCGCGCTCGGCCGGAATCTGCGCGGTGAGCTCGCTGGCGCGGGCGCCGGCGGTCCAGATCACCGTATCCGCCTCGATGCGCTCGCCGTTCTCGAGGGTGACGCCGGTCGCATCGACGGCCGCGACGCCGGAGCCGAGCTTCCAGGTCACGCCCAGTTCGGTCAGCGCCTGCGTGATCACCGGCCGCGGCCCCGCGCCCAGGTCAGGTCCGACCTCGGCATTGCGCTCCACCATGATCACGTTCACGGCAGCGTCCTCGCCCAGGACTTCACGCAGGCGGGCCGGCATTTCCGCGGCAGTCTCGATGCCGGTGAAGCCGGCACCCGCGATCACCACGGTATTGCGACCGGCGCGCTCCGGGCGGCTGGCCAGCCCATGCAGATGCGATTCGAGCTCCGCGGCGTCGGCGATCTGGTCGACATTGAACGCATGCTGGTCCAGGCCGGGAATCTGCGGACGGAACAACCGGCTTCCCGCAGCGAGCACCAGGCGGTCATAGCCGACGCGCTGGCACGAGCCATCCCCACCGGCGGCCGCAATGCTCACTTCGCGGCTCGCGACGTCGATGTGTTCCACCTTGCCCCGGATAAACCGCACGCCCACGGCCTTGAAGATCTCCTGCAGCGGCGCCTTCATCCCGTTCGGGTTCTGCTCATAGAGACGCGGGCGGACGTGCAGTTCGGGTTCCGGTGCGACCAGCGCGATTTCCACGTCGGTGCGCCCGACCTGGTCAAGCAGACGGGCCGAAGCCAGTGCGCTCCACATGCCGGCAAAGCCGGCGCCAATGACAAGAATACGTTTCGACATCCTCAAGCTCCTGAATCAAACCTCGGTTTCATGTAACAGGGCCGGTGCGAGAAGCGACGACCCTTAACTACGATCATATGAGTCGTAGTTTAAATGCGCAAGATCTTTTTTCGCCGGTGACGCAAAGCGAACCCGCGCGCCGGGCTTGCGCTTTTGCGAACGATCCACTGAAACGGCGAAGGAGGAAGGGAGCGGGAAATGAGACTGAACTGCGCGTGTGTCGGCAAAGCCTCATGCGGCATGTACCCGCCTTCACATTGGCGCCTGTCCTTGACAAAAATACCGATTGGTATATTCTGGCCTGCATGAACAAAGCCGAACGCACCCGCCAGCTGATCGTCGAGAAGACAGCGCCCATTTTCAACACGAAGGGCTATGCCGGAACATCGCTGGCAGACATGACCGCGGCCACCGGCCTGACCAAGGGCAGTGTCTATGGCAACTTTGCCAACAAGGAAGAGGTAGCGCTGGCGGCATTCGACCACAATTGGAAGCAGGCGCAAGCCGCGGTTCGGGACCAG
This sequence comes from Cupriavidus sp. IK-TO18, assembly GCF_015549295.1. Classification (NCBI taxonomy): domain Bacteria; kingdom Pseudomonadati; phylum Pseudomonadota; class Betaproteobacteria; order Burkholderiales; family Burkholderiaceae; genus Cupriavidus; species Cupriavidus sp. IK-TO18. Next base: position 96,989 of record NZ_JADGMP010000035.1, on the reverse strand, counting down.
ATGGCCACCAAAAGCACCAGCAAGGAAAAGCTGCTTGCCCTGACTGGCGTGTTGGGGAATCTTCCTGCGTGCTTCCCGAAGGGAGGATGCCCGCTGCTCAACACTGCGATTGAAGCCGACGACACCCACCCTGCCCTGCGCGACAAAGCCATGGAAGCGTTCCGGGGCTGGAAGGCGAATCTCGTCTCGGTCATCAAGGCGGGCATTGCCTCCAGCGAGTTCCGGAAGGACGTCAACCCCGAGGAGACTGCCATCACGCTGATCGCATTGATCGAAGGCGCGATCATGATCTCCCGGCTCACCGACAACCCGGCCTACAACCTGGCCGTCATGTCGGCGGTGAAGAAGACCGTCATCGATCTCACCTGATTTTTTTGAGCAAAAATATACCAATCGGTATTTTTTACGGAAAGGAAGTAGCCATGAACGTGCAACTGAAACGGAAAGTCGCCTTCGCGCTGTCGATGGGTGTCGTGACGACGGGGATCATCTCGTTCGCCCTGCTTGCCCTCAACATGGGATTCTCGGAAGGCTTTGCGCTGACCTGGCTGCGCTCGTGGGGCATCGGCTATGTGATCGTGATCCCCGCGATCCTGCTGGTCGGGCCGCGCCTGCAAGCGCAGGTCGAGCGCTGGGTCCATTGATGCCGCATGCCGTTTCCACGAACTACTGACATGCCCAGACCCCTGCTGCAGCGGCTGCTTGCCTTCGTGTTCATCCTTGGCGCTGCCATGGCGTCGGCCATCGCCCATGCCGCCCCCGGCGCCAGGATGCCTGCACCACAGCCCGAAATCGGATGGATCGAAATTGACGCGGACATTTCGCTGAGACGGATGGTCGTGCACCAGCCCGGCGCCAAGGGAACCGTCCTGTTCCTGCATGGATTCCCGGAAACGCTGTACGCATGGAAGGACATCGCCCAGTCGCTGGGCGACGAATTCGAAGTGCATGCCATCGACTGGCCTGGCTACGGGCTCTCATCGCGTCCAACTGCCGACAGGTTCTCCTATGCGCCCCGGGACTATGCCCGTGTCCTGCAGGCATACATCCGCAAGGCTGGCATCGACACGTCGCAGCTGGTCATCTACGCCACCGATATCGGCGCGCTGCCGGCATTGCTGCTCGCGCTCGAGGCGCCGGACATTGCAAGAGCGATCATCGTCGGCGACTTCGCCCCGTTCGACAGGCCGCAGTACATGTACGAAAGCCTGCAAAGCCTGAAATCGCAGCCGTCGGCCGAACTGGCTCGCGTCCAGCTGAACAAGAACCGCGACGATGTCCTCAGGAACGCCTACCGGCGCGGCCTGCCGGCACACGAGCAGTTCGACATCCCGCCAGAGCTCCAGGACGACATGGCGCGCGGATGGAGCCACGGCGCGATGACGTCTGCCGACGCCTTCTATTACTACTACTCGCACTTCACGCGGGACCAGGCGTACCTGGAGGCGAACCTGCACCGGCTCAAGACACCGGTCAAGGTGGTCTGGGGCGAGAAGGACCTCTATATCCGGAAAGAAATGGGCATCGAATTCGCGCAGAAGGCGCATGCGGAATTCACCGTTCTGCCAGGCATCGGGCACTACCCGCATCTGCAGGATCCCCGTCGAACCGAGGCAGACGTTCGCGCCGCATTTCGTTGAATCGCATCAGCAGGCGGCACACGTCAGCAGTCCGATCCAGTCCGCCTGCATCGCGCCGCCGGTACGGCCACCCCGGCGACGCTCGACTCCGCGTGGCAAACCAACTCTCACTCTGGACCATCCTGTTCCAAACCTGCCTCATGAACATGTCCCGACTTTTCCGCCCTGCCAATTGCCGGCGGCAGCCTGCCCATGCTGAACACGCAGCCCCATACCGATATCGAGCGCTGCTGGTACCCGCCAAGCCGTCCCGCCCGACGAACGCGCAATGAAAGAGCATTCCATGAACGCCAAATCGTCGAATAACGCCACCGACCTGTCGCGCCGGTCCCTATTGCTGGGCGGCGTGGCAAGTGCGGCGCTCTCGCTGTTTTCGTCACGCCTGGCTTTCGCCGCGCAGCCCGCGCCAGCGCGCGCCGTGGCGTCGGATGCGATCCGCCCGTTCCGCGCACGCATTCCGCAGCCGGCGCTGGACGATCTGCGCCGCCGCCTGATGGCGACGCGGTGGTCCGATCCGGAAACCGTCGCGGACCGGTCCCAGGGCGTGCAAGTCGACAAGCTGCGGCCGCTCGTGCGCTACTGGGCCACGGGGCATGACTGGCGCAAGGCCGAGGCAAGGCTGAATGCCTGGCCCCAGTTCGTGACGAACATAGACGGTGTGGACATCCACTTCATCCATGTTCGCTCGCGCCATGAGAACGCGCTGCCTCTGGTCATGACGCACGGCTGGCCCGGCTCCGTGTTCGAACTGCTCGACAGCATCCGCCCGTTGACGGATCCGACCGCTTACGGCGGCAGCGCGGCCGATGCGTTCCATCTCGTGATCCCATCGCTGCCGGGCTTCGGCTTTTCACAGAAGCCCAATGACACCGGCTGGAATGCGGACCGCATCGCCCGCGCGTGGGACGTGCTGATGAAGCGGCTTGGCTATGCGCGTTACTTGTCGCAAGGCGGCGACTGGGGCGCGATCATCTCCGACGCACTTGGCCGCGCCGCGCCCGAAGGGCTGCTCGGCATCCACGTCAACCGAATCGAACGCGGCACGACGCTGCCGCCCGCGCTCGCCATGGCGCTGAAGACCGGCGAGCCCGCACCCTCTAACCTGAGCGCCGGGGAAAAGCAGGTGTTCGACGAGGCCAGGGATTTCCTGAACAAGGGATTCGGCTACGCCGCCCTGATGCAGACGCGTCCGCAGACCATCGGCATTGGCCTGGCCGATTCGCCGGTGGGGCTGGCGGCCTGGATCTATGACAAGCTGGCCGACTGGGTCTACACGCGCGGCGATCCCGAACGGGCGCTGGGCCGTGACGCGATCCTCGACAATATCTCGCTCTACTGGCTGACGAACACCGGCGAATCCAGCGCCCGGATCTACTGGGAAACGAGCAACACACCGGCAAGGACCGGCCCCGTTACCGTTCCGGCGGCAGTGACAGTCTTTCCCGGCGAGGTCTACCGGCCACCGAAGGCCTGGCTGGCGCGGGCGTATCCCAACCTGGTCTATTACAACCAGGTCGCCAGGGGCGGTCACTTTGCGGCCTGGGAAGAGCCGGAGTTGTTCAGTGCGGAGGTCAGGTCGGCATTCCGGCCGTTGCGCCAGACAGCCCAATAGATCGGGATAGGCCGTGTCGTGAACTGGTCCTGTACTGCATTTATGCAGCCTGTGACTGTCCCGGCACGGACTGGCTTCTGGCAGCCATCAGGCCCGGGATGGAGTCCTATGGTAAGGTTGGCAGCATGATTTCACGGACTTCGACTGGTGATGTATGGGGCGCATTTGTTTGGTGCCGGGAGAGTGATGCAGCGTGAGTGATGCGAAGCGGGAAACGCAACGCACGCTGGCCGAGAAGGTTTCAACCAGCAGGGCCTTGCGCCTGAGCGTGCCGCCAGAGGCCAGGCCCGCGCCGGTCAACCGGAGGGACTGGCTGCGCCAGAGGAAAGAGCAATTGCAGGCTGCCCGCGCCGCCGCAAGGAAGAGGCGCGAACTGCTGAGAGCCGAAATCATGTCGGCCGTGCAGGATATTGCCCGCGAAGAGCGCGCAGCCGCGCGGCTGGAAGCCGAACGCCTGAAGGCGGAAACCAGGACCGCGCAGGCGTTCGCGCGCGAGGACGCGCGTGCCGCCGCCAAGTTCGAGCGCGGCCAGCCAGCCCGCCCGACGAACAAGCGAAAGACGCTTTCCAATGAGAAACGCAAGCTGGTCTCCTACGGCGACCTGTTGCGGATGCGCGGGTGATCGGGCAGAAGTTTCGACAGAGCGGAAGCGGGCTTCTCACCCATCGCAGTCCTGCTCATCCCGCGGGCTCTGCGGGATAAGCTACGTCAGCGCTCCGGGCTCCTGGCAAACCACTTCGATGTTGTGCCCGTCCGGGCCAATGACAAACGCTGCATAGTAGTTCGCGTGGTAGTGCGGGCGCAGACCAGGCGCTCCATTGTCCTTGCCGCCCGCCTCCAGCGCCGCGCGATAGAAAGCATCGACCTGCTGGCGATTCTCGGCCGTGAATGCCAGGTGAAGATGCGCGGGCTTCTCCTCGGTCTGGAACAGGCACAATGAGGCCTTGCGCTTCGAGCTAAGCTCGACACCATACGTTGGCACCCCCTCCGAGACCACAGCAACACCGAGCGGTTCTAGTGCCTTGAGGAAGAACGCCTTGCTCGCTGCATAGTCGCTGACGCCGAACTTGACGTGGTCAAACATGAGTTCTCCTGAGGTCTGTAGGCCTGCGCGAGGATTCTAACCCTTCCATCCAGGGACTCAGTGCCGGCCAGGGCGCCCGCTTGCTGGCCGTGCCGGAGACGGGGAGCGAACACGCCGGTGTTGGTACTCCGCCCATCCCTGATCGCACCAGTGTACGGCGCCACCCAACACCGCATGGGATGCGCGCGCCGTCAGCATCACCCCCGAGCCGCTGGCATGTTGAAAGCTGCGCCAACCCCCGACAGGCACGATGATTGCGATTCCCGGTCAGAGCGCCCCGCTCGCCAATCCTTGGGAGAACTGCCATGAGTACCCTGATCATCCGCGACCTTGCCGGTTACCGCACCCTCGACACCAGCGCCATGTCTTCGATTCACGGCGGCATCTATCGCACGCCGCCGCAGATCCTGGCGTTCGAGCTCACCCATCTGCCGGCGACGCCGGATGGCCGTGTGCTTGGCACCGATGGCCAGTTGCATGTCCCTGTGATCTGACGGCTTTCGCCCGGGGGCGGGTACGTACGCTGGTCAGTTGAACACGTCCTGCCGATAACGCCCCGCCGCAACCAGCGCCGCGAGCCAGTCCGAAGCCGCCGCTTCCGTCATCCCGCCCTGCTCCGCGGCGATCCGGATCAGCGTTTGCCTGACCGCCGGCGCCATGTGCCGGCCGTCGCCGCAAACATAGAACACAGCGCCTGCGTTCAGCTGCGCCCAGACGTCCGCCTGCCGCTGCCAGAGCAAATCCTGCACGAAGCACGGTGCGCCATCGACGACCGAATACGCCGCATGGACTTCGGCCACGCCCTGCTCTTGCCAGCGCGCGACGTCGTCACGGTACAGCCAGTCGTGCGCAGGGTGCCGGCAGCCGTAGTACAGCTGCACCGGCCTCACCGCCTCCCCCGCGGCCTGCTGCGCCGCGCGTTCCTCCAGGAAGCCACGGAACGGCGCGATGCCCGTCCCGGGCCCGACCAGGATCATCGGTACGTCCGGCGCTTCGGGTGCGAACGGCGGATGGGGCGTGCGGATCGCGCCCGCTACCACCGCGCCCGGCGCCAGGCCCTGCAACCAGGTGGACGCGACGCCACGGAACAGGCCACGGCCAGACAGCGCCGGCGCGCAGACCGTGCCGACGGTGATGGTGGCCACATCCGGCGAGACCAGCGGCGACGACGCGATGGAGTAGAACCGTGGCCGCATCGGCACCGTGCAGGCGAGCAGGCCGGCCAAGTCCAGTCCGATCGCAGGGAACCGGTCGAGGATGTCGCCCAGGCCCAGCCTGCGCTGCACCACCTGTGCGGCATAGCCAGCCGCTTCATCGTCCGAGGCAAGCTGCTGCAGCGACTGCCGCGTGAACGGGCAAGGCGTTGCCTGGGCGAGGCTGCGCAGCGTCTGGCGCGACACCACGTCCTGCAGCTCCACGAAATGCGTCAGCAGCTGCCGCGCGGAGAGCGCCTCGCCAACCGGCAGCCCGCGCGCCGCCCCTGGCGCGGCGGACAAGGTGACGATGGCGTCCGGGTCGACATCGATCCGCTCGCAAATCGCCGTGACAGTTTCAGGCTGGTTCTGCGGATAGACGGCCAGGTGGTCGCCGGTGTGGTAGCGCACGCCTTCCGGCAAGCGCAGCCGGATGTCGCGCGTGGATGTCCGCGGCGCCTCGCGCGCGAAGTCCCACAGGCCGTCGGGATCGTTCACCAGTTCGGTGTTCGATAGCACAGTGAAGCCCTGCGCATTGGGCGGCAGCGTCGTCGCGCGGATCTCAGCCACGCCGCGCAGCTGTACCTGCACTGCTGGCACTTGCGGCAAGGCGCTGGCGGCGTCGCCGCCCTGCAGCGCCTGCCACAGCAACGCCAGCCAGCGTTCCGCGGCCTGATCGAAGTCGCCGTTGCCATCGGCCTCGCCACGCGGCAGCAGTGGCGTGGCGCCGGCGCTGGCGAAGAATTCGAATACCCGGCGCGGGAAGGCCTGGTACGTAGGCCATTGCGAATTGCCGCAGCCCAGCACCGCAACGCGCAGGTCCGGTGCGCGGTAGTCGCTGGCTGCGCCGCTGTTGAGCAGGTCCTCGAAGCGGCGCGCCGAGTCCGGCGCACGGCCGTTGTAGGTGGCGGCAACGATGACGGCCAGGCCGCTGGCCGGCAACGCATCGGCAATCTCGTCGAGGTCGCGCAAGGTGGCGTCGAAGCCCGCTGCAAGCGCGCCGGCGTGGACCTGCTCGGCCAGTTCGCGCGCGGTGCCCAGGCTGGATCCGCACAGCACCGCAAGCGCCCGTCCCGCGCCCCGCACTTCCGCGCCAGCCGGCGGCGCCTGCTCTGCCCCGGCGACCGGCATCCCGACGATGCGCTCGTGCGGCCGGCGCCGTCGCGCGCGCACGGTGAAGCCGTCAGGCTTGATCGTCAGCGTTTCCTTGATGCGGAACTGGTAGTCGTGCGCATCGGTGAACTGGAAATTGCGCAGCATCAGCGCCAGCGCCAGCTTGGCCTCGGTCAGCGCGAACTGGCGGCCGATGCAGGCGCGCTCGCCATTGCCGAACGGCATGTAGGCGTGGCGCGGCAGCCTGGCTTCGTTATCGGGCAGGAAGCGGTCGATGTCGAAGCGTTCGGGATCGGCCCAGACCCTGGGGTCGCGGTGCAGCGCGGTCAGCACGACGGACACGCGGCGGTCCTTGCGGATCAGGTAGCGGCCGCCGAGCAGCGTGTCCGCGTACGGCGCGACGGCGAAGGCGGGCGCGGTGGGCCACAGGCGCAGCGTTTCCTTGAGCACGCGGTCGAGCACCGGCAACCGCGCCAGGTCGGCATACACCGGCGCAGCGTCGCCGGGCAATACCGCATCCACCTCGGCATACGCCTGCGCCATCACGCCGGGATTGCGCAGCAGCTCGTACAGCGCGAAAGTCAGCAGCCCGCTGGTGGTCTCATGGCCGGCGATCAGGAAGGTGATGACCTGGTTGCGGATGTTCTCGTCGTCCAGGCGCTGGTCGGTGTCGGGATCGCGTGCTTCGAGCATCAGCCCGAGCAGGTCCATGGCGGTGCCCTGCCGCCCGCCTTCGTCGGCGGCGCGGCGGCGCCTGATCACGTCGTCGACCAGTTCGCGCATGAAGCGCGTGTCTTCGTCGAACTTGCGGTGCACCGCGTGCATGAAGCGGTCCTGCAGGCCAAGGCGCGTGAGCCTGGACATCGCCTCTCCCAGCGCGCCGACCATGGCCTCGATAAACGGGTGCAGCTGCGCACTGGCGAACGAGTCGAAGTCATAGCCGAAGCCGGACAGCGCGATGGTGTCGAGCGTCAGCCGCGTCATGTCGTCGGCCACGGCGATATCAGCGTCGGGACCCTGCCGGTCCCATTTGTCGACCAGCCGGTTGGCCACGCGCAGCATCACCTCGAAATACCCCTTCATCGCGCGCTGGCTGAACGCCGGCATCAGGATGCGGTGCGCCTTGCCCCAGTTGGCCTCGTCGGTGTGCGCGGTGAACAGGCCGTCGCCGGCCATGCCGCGCAGGTAGGACAGCGGCGGGCCGATGTATTTGCGGAAACGCGCCGCATCGCACACCTCGGCCGCCAGCGCGACCGACGTCACGAACGGCACGCACCGTCCGGCGAAGTCCAGTTCGAAGATGCCGTCATGGTGGCGGCTGCGCGCCAGCAGGTGCTGCCCCACCGTGCCCGGCTTGATCTGCAGCAGGTTGCCGACCAGGGGCCAGCCGGGATCGCGCGGGATCGGCTCGGGCGCGGTCGGGGCGGCGGGATGCGCTGGCTGGGCAAGGGCTTCGGTGCCCGGTGACACGGTAGGCTGCGGCATGACTCGGGGGCGATCTGCGCTATTTGTAGTGAGGTCCGGGGGCCGGCGGGGCGATTGCCATCTGCCGCCGCTTCGTCTAATGTAGACAACTGTCTACACCCGGCGAAGGGTAGACAAGCGTAGACACCGTGTCAACGCAGCGTGTCGACCAAAAACCGAGCATCACTACTAATCCGCATGGAAGCCATTGCCGACGGCAAACGCCGCCTGATCGACGCCGCGCTGAAGCTGGCCGCCGCCAAGCGCAGCTTCGCGGCCCTGAAGCTGCGCGAAATCGCGCGCGAAGCCGACCTCAACCCCAATACCTTCTACCGGCATTTCCACGACATGGAAGACCTGGCGCTGACTGCAGTGGCCGAGGCCAGCGCCGAGTTGCGCCCGATGCTGCGCTCGGTGCGCTGGGCCGCGGCGCGCGACAACCCCAACGAGGTGGCCAGCCGCGCGTGCGAGGCGCTGTTCCTGTATGCCCGGCGTCACCCCGATGCGTTCGTGGTTGGCGTCTGCGGCATCACCGGTCCGCAGCCGGCGCTACGTGCGGCAATCCGCGCGGTGCTGCACGACATCGCCGCCGAGATGGCCGACGACATCGAGCGGCTCGAACTCTGTCCGCAGCTCTCGCGACCGCTCGTCGATGAATTCTGCGCCTATGTCGTGCCCCACCTGTTCCACCAGTGCGTCGACTACATCGAAGCCGACAGCGCCGGGCGCCGCCGGCTGATGGAGCGTTCGGTGCAGCTGTGCTGCTGGCTGCTGGTCGGGGCAGCGGGAGCCCACGCGGCGAAGCCGCGTACGCAAGGCCGCGCACAGAAGGCAGCGGCCCATTAGTTTGCAAGCGGGACTACGGGGCTACGGGGTCTTGGGCGGCACGATGGTCGCACCGGGCTCCACGGTGCGCTCGTGATGCATCTTGGGCATCATGTTGCTGTTCAGGTGGAACATCACCCACAGTGACCCGGTCAGCGTGATCACCACCAGCGTCAGCGTGAACATCAGCGACAGCATGTTCCATCCGCCTTCCGATTTGGCGTTCATGTGCAGGAAGTAGATCATGTGGACCACGATCTGCACCGCACCGATCAACAGGATGACGATGGCCGTGGTGCGGGATTTTTCGAACACCCCGCCCATCACCAGCCAGAACGGTATCGCGGTCAGGAAAACCGACAGCACGAAGCCGGTCAGGTAGCCGCCCAGCGTGGCGTGCGGCCCCACGTCTTCCTCGTGCTCGTGGCCATGCCCGTGGCCGTCCAGCGTCTCGTCATGCGCGCTCATGGCAGGGCCCCCATCAGGTAGACGAAGGTAAAGACGCCGATCCACACGACGTCCAGGAAGTGCCAGAACATCGACAGGCACATCAGCCTGCGCTTGTTGGCGGTGATCAGCCCGTGCCGCGCCACCTGCGTCATCAGCACGACCAGCCAGATGATGCCGAAGGTCACGTGCAGCCCGTGCGTGCCGACCAGCGCGAAGAACGAGGTCAGGAACGCACTGCGCTGCGGGCCGGCGCCCTGGTGGATCAGGTGCGCGAACTCATACAGCTCGACCGCCAGGAAGGCCGCGCCGAAGACGCCGGTGATCGCCAGCCAGATCTGCGTGCCGGCGATCCGGTTCTGCTGCACCTGCAGCATGGCAAAGCCATAGGTGATCGACGACAACAGCAGGAAGGTGGTGTTCAGCGCCACCAGCGGCAGCTCGAACAGCTCGGCCCCGGTCGGCCCGCCCGCGTATTCGCGGCCCAGCACGCCATACCCCGCGAACAGGCACGCAAAGACCAGGCAGTCGCTCATCAGGTAGAGCCAGAACCCGAGCAGCGTGCCGTTCTGCGGGTGGTGCTCTTCGGTCAGGTGGAAGGTGAAGCCCCCCGGCGGCATGTCATCCGCCGCGGAGGTGCCGCTCACGTACTGGGGATAGGTGGTCTCAGCCATGGCCAGCCATCAGTTGTGTGCGCGCCGATTCGGTCCCGACCACCTGCTCGGCCGGAATGTAGTAGTCGCGCTTGTAGTTGAAGGTATGGATGATCGCGCCGATGATGATCGCCGCGAACGACGCCACCACCAGCCACCAGATGTGCCAGATCAGCGCGAAGCCGCACAGCGTGGACAGCCCCGCCAGCACGATGCCGGCCGCGGTGTTCTTCGGCATGTGGATGGGATTGAAGCCCTGCAGCGGCCGCTGGTAGCCGTTCTGCTTCATGTGCCACCAGGCATCGGTATCGTGCACCACCGGCGTGAAGGCAAAGTTGTATTGCGGCGGCGGCGACGAGGTGGACCACTCCAGCGTGCGGCCGTTCCACGGGTCGCCGGTCAGGTCGCGCAGCTCCTCGCGGCGCAGGAAGCTGACCACCAGCTGGATGATGAAGCAGGCGATGCCGATGGCAACCAGCGCGGCGCCGAAGGCGGCGACCTGGAACCAGATCTGCAGCGACGGATCGTCGAAACGGTTCATCCGGCGCGTCACGCCAAGCAGCCCCAGCCAGTACAGCGGCATGAAGGCAAAGTAGAAGCCGGTCAGCCAGAACCAGAACGAGGCCTTGCCCCAGGACGAGACCAGGCGATAGCCGAATGCCTTGGGGAACCAGTAGTGGATGCCGGCCATCAGCCCGAACACCACGCCGCCGATGATCACGTTGTGAAAGTGGGCGATCAGGAACAGGCTGTTGTGCAGCGAGAAGTCCGCCGGCGGCACCGCCAGCAAGACCCCGGTCATGCCGCCAATGACAAAGGTGACCATGAAGCCGATGGTCCACAGCATCGGCGCCTCGAAGCGGATCTTGCCGTGGTACATCGTGAACAGCCAGTTGAAGATCTTGGCGCCGGTCGGGATCGAGATGATCATCGTCGTGATCCCGAAGAACGAATTGACGCTCGCGCCCGACCCCATGGTAAAGAAGTGGTGCAGCCACACCAGGTAGGACAGCACCGTGATCACCACCGTGGCGTAGACCATCGACGCATAGCCGAACAGGCGCTTGCGGCAGAACGTGGCGACCACTTCGGAGAAGATGCCGAACACCGGCAGCACCAGGATGTAGACCTCGGGGTGGCCCCAGATCCAGATCAGGTTGACGTACAGCATCGCGCTGCCGCCCTGGTCGGCGGTGAAGAAGTTGGTGCCGACGTAGCGGTCGAGCGACAGCAGCGCCAGCGCGGCGGTCAGCACCGGGAAAGCGGCGATGATCAGCACGTTGGTGCACAGCGCGGTCCAGGTGAAGATCGGCATGCGCATCAGCGTCATGCCTGGCGCGCGCATCTTGACGATAGTCACCAGCAGGTTGATGCCGGATAGCAATGTCCCGACCCCGGCCACCTGCAACGACCATATGTAGTAGTCGACGCCGACATCCGGACTGTGGATGATGCCGGACAGCGGCGGATACGCCAGCCAGCCGGTGCGCGCGAACTCGCCGAGGAACAGCGACATCATCACCAGGATGGCGCCGCCCGTGGTCATCCAGAAGCTGAAGTTGTTGAGGAACGGAAACGCGACGTCGCGCGCGCCGATCTGCAGCGGCATGACAAAATTCATCAGCCCCGTGACCAGCGGCATGGCCACGAAGAAGATCATGATCACGCCGTGCGCGGTAAAGATCTGGTCGTAGTGGTGCGGCGGCAGGTAGCCCGCGTTGTCGCCGAAGGCGATGGCCTGCTGGATGCGCATCATGACCGCGTCGGCAAACCCCCGCAGCAGCATGATGATGCCCAGGATCACGTACATGATCCCGATCTTCTTGTGGTCGATGCTGGTGAACCACTCGCGCCAGAGATAGCCCCACAGGCCGTACTTGGTCACCGCGCCGACCAGCACCAGCCCGCCCAGCACCACCACAGCAAAGGTGCCGATCAGGATGGGCTCATGCAGCGGGATGGCTTCCCACGTCAGCCGTCCGAAGATCAAATTGGCGAGTTCCGAGCGCTCGGGCATGTTTGTCACCTGGGGCCTGAAGTAACCAACCGTGGCCGATGGTAGCTGGCCAGTACCGCTGGGAGAAAAGGGGATCCGCGCCTTACTGCAGCAGCAGCCGGCCCTCGTTGCGTGCAGTGCCGTCCGCGAACGCAGGCGCAACCGCCTGGGTGTTGCTCGCGGTGCAGATCTCGCGTGACGGGTCGAACTTGCCGCGGCTGCGGTCGAGTGCCATGGTGTCGGCCAAGCACCGGCCGCCGCTCACGCAGCGGTTCAGGATCAGGTCATAGAGGCCGGGCGCCACGCTGGCGTAGCGCTGCACCGGCACGCGCTCGCTGGGCTGCGCGAGCTGCAGGTAGGCATCTGTCGACAAGCCCTGGCCCGAGGACTTGACCTGCTGGATCCAGCGGTCGAAATCTTCGTTCGACAGCCCGTGGAACTTGAAGCGCATGTTGGTGAAACCCTCGCCGCTGTAGTTGGCCGACATGCCCTCGTATTCGCCGGGCTTGTTGATCACGGCGTGCAGCTTGGTTTCCATGCCGGGCATGGCGTAGACCATGCCGGCCAGCGACGGCACGAAGAATGCATTCATCACCGAGGTGGCGGTGATGTGGAAGGCAATGGGCCGGTCCACCGGTGCCGCGACCTCGTTGACCGTGGCGATGCCCTGCTCCGGATACAGGAACAGCCATTTCCAGTCCATCGCCACCACCTGCACCGGCAGCGGCTTGACGTCTGCGGTCACGGGCCGGTTGGCGTCGATGCGCGTGAGCGGTCGGTAGGGATCGAGCTGGTGGGTGCTGACCCAGGTCACCGCGCCGAGCGCGATGATGATCAGCAGCGGCGCGGCCCAGATCGCCAGTTCCAATACCGTGGAATGGTCCCAGTCCGGGTTGTAGGGCGCGTCGGTCGCGCTTTCACGGTAGCGCCACGCGAATGCCAGCGTGAGGATGATCACCGGCACGATGATCAGCAGCATCAGGCAGGTGGCGATGATGATCAGGTCGCGCTGCCGCACGGCCATGTCGCCGGATGGCGAAAGCAGCACTGCATCACAGCCGGACAAGCACGCCATGATGACTACCGCGCCACATCCTTGCAGTAGTCTTCTCGGTACACGGGAATGCGGGACTGCAGTGTCGAAGTGGCCCATAGTCACAGAAGTGGCGTCTGAGGAATATCGGCATGCACCGATGAATCCACCTTTCGATTTTCTATGGCAGTTTAGGCGCTATTCTTGTGACTGTGCGAGTTTAAGTGCAGTATCGAAGCACTCCTGTCGAGAGGAGACTGACGATGGCCAGCCTGACCCACCAGCACCGAGCGTCGCCGACTGCACCTCCGGCCCCCGGCCACCATGATGTGGCACCTGCCGAAATCGCCACTGGCGTGGTGATCGGGCGGGCGTCGGAGTACTTCGATTTCTTCGTCTACGGCATTGCTTCCGTGCTTGTCTTCCCGGCGGTCTACTTTCCGTTCGCGAGCGAGCTGGCCGGGCTGCTGTACAGCTTCACGATCTTTTCCTTCGCGTTCATCGGGCGGCCGTTCGGCACGGCCCTGTTCATGCGCATCCAGCGGCGCTGGGGGCGCGGCATCAAGCTGACCGCATCGCTGTTCCTGCTTGGCACCGCCACGGTGGGCATTGCGTTCCTGCCGTCGTACGCATCGATCGGGGCCGCGTCGATCTACCTGCTGGCACTGTTCCGCTTCCTGCAGGGCATCGCCTTCGGCGGTTCATGGGACGGCCTGCCGTCGCTGCTGGCGCTGAACGCGCCGGAAGACAAGCGCGGCTGGTATGCAATGGTGGGCCAGCTTGGCGCGCCCTCCGGCTTTATCATCGCCGGCGCGCTGTTCCTGTTCCTGCATACCAGCCTGACCCCGCAGGAGTTTATCGAATGGGGCTGGCGCTATCCGTTCTACGTGGCCTTCGCCATCAATGTGGTGGCGCTGTTCGCGCGGCTGCGGCTGGTGGTCACGCACGAATACACGCGTTTGCTGGAAGAAGACGAACTGGAGCCGATCAGCACGCTGCAGATGGTCAATGCCCAGGGCTTCAACATCTTCCTGGGCGCGTTCGCGGCGCTGGCCAGCTATGCCCTGTTCCACCTGGTCACGGTGTTCCCGCTGTCGTGGGCGGTGCTGCACCAGGAGCAGACGATTTCCGCGGTGCTGGCGGTGCAGATCGCGGGCGGCTTTATCGCGTTTATCGGCACGCTGATCTCGGGCTGGCTGGCGGACCGCATCGGCCGCCGCACGACGCTGGCGACGATGGCGGTGCTGATCGGTGTTTTCAGCCTGGTCACGCCGTGGCTGCTGGGTGGCGGCGCCACTGGCCAGAATATTTTCATCCTGGTCGGATTCGGCCTGCTGGGGCTGTCGTACGGGCAGGCGGCGGGCGTGGTGACTTCCAACTTCGAACCCCGCTTCCGCTACACGGGGGCCGCTCTGACCACGGATTTCGGCTGGTTGTTCGGCGCGGCGTTTGCGCCGCTGGTGGCGCTGGGGCTGTCGTCGCTGTTCGGGCTGGTGGCGGTCAGCCTGTACCTGCTGTCTGGCGTGATCAGCACGCTTGCGGCACTGCGCATCAGCCGGGCGCTGGGGACGCCGGAGCTGTAAGGGAACGCGCCCGGTACGCGCCCATCTGGACAAAAGGAAGAAAAAGAAATGAAGACGTTGGCGCTGCGCACGCGGTGAAACTAACCGCGGCAGCGCCATGCGATTGTCAGCTCTGGATCAGCGCAGGCCGAAGAAGCTGAGCACCGCGAGGATGATGACAACCGCGCCAACTAGCCAGACGATATTCATGGCGGCTCCTTGGTGATGTCCGTAGGGACGTGGACGAGGTGACGGGCCGGATGGCTCACCTGCCCTTGTCCAGCAACAAGCGTGCCGTAGCTGCGCAAGCACTATTTCACGTTGCGCGGGCAGTATGCTGCCCCGGCGTGGGGGACGCGCCGCCAGCGCGCCAGGGGCCAGTGCAATGGCGTGAGGCGCTTATTACAAAATCGTTTCAACCGGCGTGACGGATGCGGCGCGGGCTCATGAGCCACCCGTGGCCGCAGTTGTCAACGCGCCCGGCCTGACTGGCCCGAGCGCTATGCCGCCTGCGGCTCGACGCCGCGCGCCAGGCGCCGGATCGCCTGCGGCGGCTGGCCATAGGCCCGCAGGAAGGCTCGCCGCATGCGCTCGCGGTCGTTGAATCCGGTATCCCGCGCCACCACATCGATGGCATGGCGCCCGCTCTCCATCATCAGCCTTGCTGCCTCGACGCGCAGGTGCTCGACCGCCTTCGCCGGCGTCTGGCCGGTCTCGTCCCGGAAAGCGCGCGCGAACTGCCGCGGGCTCAGGTGCGCCGCCTCCGCCAGTTGCTCCACTGAGAGTTCGCTTTGCAGGTTCTGCCGCGCAAAGTCCAGTGCGGCACGGATGCGGTCGGAGCGCGGCTCGAGGTCGAGCAATGCCGAGAATTGCGATTGCCCGCCGGCACGGCGGTGGTACACAACCAGCTTTTTCGCCACGTCGCGCGCGACCGCGCCGCCGGCGTCTTTCTCCACCAGCGCCAGCGCCAGGTCGATGCAGGCCGACATGCCGGCCGACGTCCACACCGGGCCGTCGATGATGAAGATCCGGTCCTCTTCCACGCCCACGTTGGGAAAGCTCCGCCGCAGCTGTTCCGCGTAGTACCAGTGCGTGGTGGCACGGCGGCCATCCAGCAGCCCGGCCTCCGCCAGGTTGAAGGCACCGGTGCAGGTGGCGCCGATGCGCCGCGAGGTACGCGCCGCACGCTGCAGGAACCTGACCAGCGCCGGCGGCGTGGGCGTGATGTCGTTGTCGCCGACCACCAGCACGGTATCGAAGCGGCGCCTGCCGAATGGCTCGGTGCTGACGGCGAAGCCTCCGGAGCACATCACCGGTCCGCCCTGCTCCGAGAGCAGATGGACCTGGTACAGCGGGGTGCCGAGGGTCCGGTTGGTGAACTCCAGCACCGTTGTCACTGCCAGGTTCATCGCCTGGAAACCAGGGTACAGGGCGAGCGCTACGTGATGCATGATCGGCGTCCTTGAGTGGCAGGAAAGGTGGCACATTCAGTTTTGATGCCACGCCATTGTGCCCCGGATCACGGGATGGCGCGCGGCGGTCCGCCGCTCTCGACTGAATTCAGGACTGCCAGCCATTCGAAGCCGCGCGCAGCGCACTTCCGGCGGACTCTCGCGTGGCGTGGACGCGGCTGAATGCCGCCCGCAAACGGCATTCCGGGCACGTGTTTGTACCGCTTTGTATCCGCCGCCAGCATCGATACGAGTCCTGACAGAATCGCCTTTGACCCGCTACAGGGCAGATACACCGGTCTTCTTTAATGCTTCTCGTGGCCGGCGGCAAAGACAAAGCCCCGGCCGCGCAGATACGCAAACCCAGGCAGATCCACTGACATAAAGGAAACCGATCATGGCTACCCAATTCACCCAACGCATCATCTTCGCCATCGCCCTGGCCGCTGCCGCCGCCGGCGCACAAGCCGCACCGGGCGCACGCGACCCGTTCAGCGAAGGCGCACGCGCCGTCCAGGATGCACGCAGCCCGTTTGCCGATGGCGCGCGCAGCGTGCAGGACGCTCGCAGCCCGTTCACCGATGGCGCACGCGGCGTGCAAGACGCTCGCAGCGCGTTTGCCGATGGGGCACGCATCGTCGATCCGTACAGCGACGGCGCACGCACCCTTGCTGGCCTGGATCGCACCGGTCCGTCCGCCGATCCGGCGCGCTCGATCGATCCCTACCTGGACGGTGCGCACGCGTGAGGGCGCGGCATGCGCCGTCGCACATCAGTGCATGACAAGAGGGCAGGCTATCCGTTGCATCCGATGCAACGATGCCTGCCCTGCCCCTTCAGATCTGCGGGAACGCCTTCATCACGTGCCGCAGCATGCTGCCGGCCACCGGCGAAAGATGCCTGCCCGCCCGCGTGATGATATGGATGCGGCTATTGTTCAAAATCGGGTTGGCCAGCGGCAGCGACACCAGTTGCCTGAACTGCGCGCCCTTCAGCGGCACCGAGCGCGGCGTCAGGATGTAGCCGAGCCCCATCGCGGCAAACTCCCAAAGCACCTTGAATGAGTTGGTCACCAGCATCGGCTTCAGCGTGATGTGCTCGTCCAGCTCGGCCGCCTGCACGTGCTTGCGCACGCCAAACGATTCCGCCAGCGCCGCGCCCTGGTGCGCGGCCAGGTCCGCCAGGGTCAGCGCGCGCCGGCGCCGCGCGAGCGGATGGTCCTTGCGCACATGCACGCGGATCGGCGACAGCCGCGAATAGTGCGAGCGCAGCCGCACGTCGTCGGGCGGTTGGAAGGCGAAGCCGATATGCGCCAGGTCTTCCAGAATATGGCGGACGGTTTCGTCGGTGCCAGCCACCTGGATGCTGCAGGTGACGTCCGGGTGCTTGCTCAGGAAGCCTTGCAGCACCGGCTCCAGCACGAGGTCCACGAAGCCCTCGCCGAATACCAGCTCGACATGGCCGCGCTGGGCGTTCTTCAGGTTGTTGACCTCGGCCAGGAAGGTATCGTTCAGATCCTGCTGGCGCCGCGCGAACAGCGCCAGCAGGCGCCCCGCGTCGGTGGCGACCACGCCGCGCCCGCGCCGCTCCAGCAGCGTCAGGCCGGTGTCCTGCTCCAGCTTGGCCACGGCGCGGCTTACCACCGAGGGGTCCAGCTCGAGGACCTCGGCCGCGCCGCGCACCGTGCCGGTTTCAATGATCTGCAGCAGGCACATCGCCCGCTTGCGGTCCAGCACGTCATCCATCTTTGCTCCCCTTTGCGTGGTCATGCCCGGTCATGCCGGGCCGTTTTTGGATTGTTGCTATTTATACAACGTTTCTGCCACAGCATTGTCATGGATGCCGCGGCCAAGGGCGGAGAGAATAGGCCAAAGACCACGTACGCCGACAACCATGACCCAGTCCCCCACCGCCAGCCTGCGGCAGGCTGTCCAGGCCATCGCGCCCGAGTTTGTCCGGATCCGCCACCAGATCCACGCCCATCCCGAACTCGCCTTCGAGGAGCGACGCACCAGCGACCTGGTCGCTGAACAACTGGCGGCGTGGGGCTACACGGTGCATCGGGGCCTGGGCACGACCGGGGTGGTCGGCACCCTGCGCAAGGGCGACGGCAGCAAGGCCATCGGCATCCGCGCCGACATGGACGCACTGCCGATCCAGGAGCAGACCGGCCTGGCCTACGCCAGCACCATCGCCGGCAAGATGCACGCGTGCGGCCATGACGGGCATACGGCGATCCTGCTGTGCGCGGCGAAATACCTGGCCGAGTCGGTCGATTTCAACGGCACGCTGAACCTGATCTTCCAGCCGGCCGAGGAAAACGAAGGCGGCGCGCTGCGCATGCTGGAGGATGGCCTGTTCGAGCGCTTCCCGTGCGACGAGGTCTACGCGCTGCATAACTCGCCGGGAATGCCGGTCGGCCAGATCGGCGTGATCGCCGGCCCGGCGATGGCATCGTTCGACCGCGCCACGGTCACGCTGCGCGGCCGCGGCGCGCATGGCGCCATGCCGCACCACGGCATCGACCCGATGCAATGCGCGGCCAGCATCGTGCTGGGCCTGCAGTCGATTGTCAGCCGCGAGATCGATGCGCTGAAGTCGGCGGTCATCACGGTGGGCTCGATCCAGGCCGGCAGCACCTACAACGTCGTGCCGGAAAGCGCGACGATCAAGATCGGCGTGCGCACGCTCGATCCCAAGGTACGCACGCTGGTGGAAACGCGCATCCGCGAATTCGTCACGACCCAGGCGCAAAGCTACCAGCTCCAGTCCGATGTGGTCTACGAACGCAAGTACCCGGTGCTGGTCAACCATGCCGCGCAGACTGAATACGCGCGCGAGGCCGCCATCCGGCTGGTGGGCGCTGACAACGTGGTCGAGCGCCCGCCGGTCATGGGCAGCGAAGACTTCGCCTACATGCTGGAACAGCGGCCCGGCGCCTATATCAGGCTCGGCAACGGCCTGGGCGAGGACGGCGGCTGCATGGTTCACAACCCCCTGTACGACTTCAATGACAAGGCCCTGCCCGTGGGCGCCGCATTCTGGGCGCACCTGGCGCAGGGCTACCTGGTTTGAGCATCGCTATTTTCGGGAGTCTTCATGCATTCACTGAACCGCCGCCGCTTCCTGCAACTGGCCGGCTGTGCCGCCGGCAGCTCGGCACTGGGCACACTACCCGCGCTTGCCGCTGAAAGCTTTCCCGCCCGGCCGCTGGCGCTGGTGGTGCCGTATCCGGCCGGCGGGGCCAGCGATACCTCGGCCCGGATCTTCGGCGAATCGATCGGCAAGAGCGTCAAACAGCAGGTCGTGGTCGAGAACTACGGCGGCGGCACCGGCCTGATCGGCGCCAACAGGGTACTGGCCGCACCGGCCGATGGCTACACCTTCTTCCACGGTTCGATCAATGAAGTGTTCCTGGCCCCGCTGCTGAACCCGGCCGCGCGCTACAAGCCGCAGGACTTCATGCTGGTCGCGCCGATCAGCGATGCCAATATCGTGCTGATGGCCAGGAACGGCCTGGCCGCCGACAGCCTGGACAAGTTCCTCGACCTGGCGAAGCAGAGCAAGGCCAAGCCGCTGACCTATGCGACCGTCGGCATCGACTCGATCTATCACCTGATGGGCGACGCGCTGGCCGCCAGGCTCGGCGCACCGCTGCTACACGTGCCGTACAAGGGCGGCGCGCCGGCGCTGCAGGGCCTGGCGGGCGGCGAAGTCGACTTCGCCATCCTGCCCTACCAGTCGAGCTTCGACGCGATGCAGCAGCAGGGCCGGCTGCGGATCCTGACCAGCTTCTCCAGGGCGCTGCCGCCGGCGCTGAAGCACGTCCCGCTGATTTCGCAAAGCAAGCAGATCCCCGACTTCGAATACACCATCGGCGGCGGCTATTTCGTCAAGGCCGGCACGCCGGCGGACCGCGTCACGGTGCTGCGCAAGGCGATCGGCGAAGCGCTGGTCAAGCCGGATATCCTGGGCAAGCTGGAGGCGGAAGGTCGCACCGTCGCCAAGCCCACCGACAGCCAGGCGCAGGCGAACCAGGCGTTCGACCAGTACATGACGCGGGTCACGCAGCTGATCCGCAGCGTGGGGCGCAAGACCAACGCCTGATTTGCGGTCCCGCCGCTGCGGACCATGCCGGTGTTGGCGGATAATGCGCGATTCGCCAACACCGCCTTCGCCATGCAAGCAAGCCGCGCCGGCTCCGGACGCATCGACTGGACCACCCTGTTCCTGCTGACTTTCCCGCCGCTGAGCTGGGCGGGCAACGCCATCGTCGGCCGCCTTGCAGCGGGCTCGGTGCCGCCGATCACGCTGAATTCCGTACGCTGGGTGCTGGCCGGCCTGCTGCTCGCGCCATTCGCCTGGCGCGGTGTGCTGGAGCATCGCGCGGCGCTGCGCCGGCACGCCGGCGTCATCATGGCCATGGGCGTGCTGTCCATCGGCAGCTATAACGCGCTGCAGTACCTGGCACTGACCACGTCGACGCCGATCAACGTGACGCTGATCGGTGCGTCCACTCCGCTGTTCCTGATCGTGATTGGCGCCCTGTGCTTCCGCGAGCGGGTCAAGCCACTGCAAGTGGCGGGCGCGCTGCTGTGCCTGGTCGGCGTGTCCTTCGTGCTGGTGCGCGGCGAGCCGGCACGGTTGGCCCAGCTCGACCTCGTGCCCGGCGACCTCTACATGCTGGCCGCCACCATTGCCTGGAGCGCCTATACCTGGCTGCTGCGCAAGCAACGGCCCGACGTACCGCTGCCGGTCCTGCTGTTTTCCCAGATCGTCGCCGGCGTACTGGCGAGCGCGCCGGTGACGGCATGGGAACTGATGGCCCAGGACCAGCCCCTGCCCTGGAACGGCAAGGTCGCCGCGATCCTGCTCTACGTGGCGACGATTCCTTCGCTGCTCGCCTACTTCGCCTGGGACCGCGCCATTGCCCGGGCTGGCGCGCAACTGCCGGTGTTTTTCATCACGCTGACACCGGTGTTCGCGGCGCTGCTGTCCACGCTGCTGCTGGGCGACTGGCCGCGCTGGTATCACGGGGTGGGGCTGGCGGCGATCGGGGCGGGGATCTGGCTGGCGCAGCGGCGGTAGGCGGCTGCGTGAAGATTGCCCTGGCGGCTTGCCCAGGGCCTCACATCGATACCCGTCACCGCCATCGCCTGTCGCGGCCCGAGCCGGCGGGCGCACAGCGCTATTAATTGCAGGCCGCCGGCCTACAGGCGCGCTCGGGAAAGCCGTAGAATCCGCGGTGACCTATCGATCCCGCCACGTGAATCCGTCCAGCACCCTGAAGATGAAGAAGGCTTTCCCCCACTGCGCCGCCCTGATGGCCGCGTTTGCAGCATTGGCCGCGCATGCCGCCCCGCAGGCAGCGGCCACCGCCCCCACGACTACCGTCACCACCACCGCTGCCGCCTCCAATACCGCGGCACCACTGGGCCTGGAGCTTGGCAAGTCGAAATGCGCACGGCTCGCCCCGGCGGAAAACCATGCCCGCACCGGCAAGTCCGAATGGGCCGGCGGCGATACGGTGGAGCTCAAGCGCCTGGAGCGCTTCCACCTCGCCGGCCTGACACGCGTGACGCTGAACTGCGACGCGCAGGATACGGTGGCGCTGATCACGATGACCTTCGACCGTGCGGCGCTGGAAGACGTGCGGGGCAAGCTCGATGCGCGCTACGCGTCGCTGCGCAAGACCGAAGCCTCGGCGGAGAACGGCTATGCGGAATGGGCCGCGGCCAATGGCAGCCTGGAACTGCTGTACGGCCGTGACGGCAAGCACTTCACCGTGGCCTACTGGGCCCGCAACGCCAAGGCAAAGTACTTCTCCTACAGCGGTGCCGGCAGCAAGCCGGCCGCTGCGGCTGCACCTGCAGCGCCGGCAGCGCCGCAGCCCGCGCCGCTGTAATGCAACGCGGGCGCTCCGTTCAGTAGCCGGCCCGCCGGTCGACCTGGTTCAGCAGCGGCCGCCCGTCGCGCGCGCGGCGCAGGTTTTCGATGCACTGCTGCGCGACCAGCTCGTACGACGGATCGGCGGCGATATGCGGCGTCGCCTCGATGCGCGGGTGGGTCCAGATCGGGTCGTCGGCCGCCGGCGGCTCCTTGGCGAACACATCCAGCGCCGCGCCGGCAAGGTGGCCTTCGTCGATCAGCGCGAGCAGGTCGGCTTCGACCACATGCTCGCCGCGCCCCACGTTGATGAAGTAAGCGCCCTGCGGCAGCCGCGACAGCGTCTTGCGGTCGAGCATGCCGTTGGTCTGCGGCGTCAGTGGCAGCGTGCAGACCAGGATATCGGTCTGCGCCAGCATGGCGTCCAGCCCGTCGTCGCCGGTAAAGTCCGCCACGCCGGGCAGGTGCTTGGGGCTGCGGCTCCAGCCCGCCACCGGGAAGCCGATGGCCGCGAACATGCGCGCCACCTCGCTGCCGATCTCGCCCAGCCCAAGCACGCCCACGCGGCAGCGCGACAGCGCGCGCCCGCGATGGCGTTTCCATTCGCCGCGGCCCCGCTGCTCGGCATACACCCCCAGTTCGCGGGTATGGCGCAGCGCCATGGCCAGCACGAAGTGGGCGATGCCGGTCTGCTGGCCGGGATCGACGATGCGCGTGACCGGCATGTCCTGCGGCAGGTCCGGCGCGGCCAGCAGCTTGTCGACGCCGGCGGTGGCGGCGCAGACCAGCCGCAGCTTCGGGTAGGCGGGCAGCACGCCCGGCTTCAGGCCCCAGGCGATGATGGCCTCGACCTCTTCCGGCACGGCGGCTTCGCGGCCGTTCCAGATGGTGATGTCCGGCGCTTGCTCGCGCAGCAAGGCCGTGATGGGGACCGCCATGAACGACGGCAGGTGAACAAGAATGGCCATGGTCAGGTGTGGCTCAGTTGCGGCTCAGTTGCCGGCTCAGTTGCGATAGTCGGGGTTGATGCGATCCAGGCGGCGCAGCAAGCCGGGCCAGGCCAGGTTAGAGCCCTTGCCCTTGGTCGCCTGGCGCGCCTGCTGGCCCATGTTGGCGCTGGCGGCTTCGGGCACCATGGTCAGCGGCGTGCCGCCGCTCTGCGCCAGGATCTGGATGCGGCAGGCCGACTCCAGCGTGTACATGGTCAGGAAGGCATCGGACACGGTGCGCCCGCACGTCAGCAGTCCGTGGTTGCGCAGGATCATCTGCTTGCAGCGGCCGAGGTCGGCCACCAGCCGCGCCTTCTCGTCCTCGCGCAGCGCCACGCCTTCATAGTCGTGGTAGGCCAGCCCGGTCAGCGCGAACATCGATTGCTACGAGATCGGCAGCAGGCCCGCCTGCTGCGCCGAGACGGCGACGCCGTGCGAGGTATGCGTGTGCATCACGCAGCCGACCTCGGGGCGTGCTTCGTGAACGGCGCTGTGGATGATGAAGCCGGCCGGGTTGACGTCGTACGGCGTCTCCAGCACGGGCTGGCCCTCGTGGTCGACCTTGACCAGGCTCGACGCCGTGATCTCGTCGAACATCATGCCGTACGGATTGATCAGGAACTGGTCCGGCGCATCGGGCACGCGCGCCGAGATATGCGTGAAGATCAGGTCGTCCCAGCCGAAGTGGGCCACCAGCCGGTAGGCCGCGGCAAGGTCGACGCGCATTTGCCATTCCGCGTCGGAAACGCGGTCTCTTACTGAATCGACGAGCTGGATCTGCGCCATCTGCATGGTCTCCCGGGGGTGAGGTGTGTGACTGGACGCAGGCATTGTCGCGGCGCACCGTGCCAAAGTCTGTTAAGTATTGGACAATCTCGGCTCAACCGGAACGGCAATGAGAAAGCAGGTGGCCAGCAAAGTGAAGCGCATCGAACCCGTGCGGGCGCTGCCGCGCAGCGTGCTGGCCAGCGGCTGGCTGCGCAATGCGCCGCCCCGCGTGCTCGACGCCGTGGCCGGCGCCGCACGCCGGCTGCGCTTTGCCGATGGCGAGATGGTGTTCGCGCGCGGCGATCCGCCGACTTACTTCTGCATGGTGGTGTCGGGGCGCGTGCGCATGAGCCGCGTCAGCAGCGGCGGGCGCGAGTCGGTGTATTCGGTGATCGGGCGCGGACGCTGGTTCGGCGAGATCTCGCTGCTCGACGGCAAGCCGCGCACGCATGACGCCTTCGCGGTCGGCAATACCGAGTTGCTGGTGCTGGACCGGCGCGCATTCGACCGGATCCTGGCGCAGCATCCGGAGGGGATGCACCTGATCGTGCAGCAGATCTGCGCGCGGCTGCGCGTGGCCTTCGACCACGCCGAGAGCGCGGCGCAGGCGCCGGTCGATGCGCGCATGGCGGCGCGGCTGCTGGAACTGGCCGACCGCACCGACCATGTCGTGCAGATCAGCGCCGAAGACCTGGGCGACATGGTCAACCGCTCGCGCCAGACGGTAGCCAAGTACCTGCAGGCATGGGAAGACGCCGGCTGGATCCGGCGCCAGTACCGGCAGATCGAATTGCTGGAGCCGGGCGCGCTCAAGCGGCTGGCGCGGCGCTGAGCACGCCCCGGGATAGCTCAGCTCAGTCGGCCGTGATCTTGCCCACCTCGATCACCTTCTTCCAGCGCGCATACTCCGACGCCTGGAACGCCGTGAACTGCTCCGGCGTATTGGCGACGATCTCGAAGCCCAGGTCGAGCAGCTTGGGCTTGACCGCGGGATCGTTGAGCGCCGCCACCACGGCCGAATGCAGCTTCGCCTTGATCTCCGGCGCCAGCCCCTTCGGCGCCGCCACGGCCTGCCACGAGTAGACCGTCACGCCCTTCACCCCGGCTTCATCCATGGTCGGCACGTCAGGCAGGATCGGCGAGCGCTTGCTGCTGGTGATGGCCAGCGCGCGCAGCTTGCCCGCCTTGATATGCGGGATCGCGGTGTTGATGTTCATGAAGGTGGCATCAACCTGCCCGCCCAGCAGATCGTTCAGCGCGGGCGCGCCGCCCTTGTACGGCACGTGCAGGCCGGCGGTGCCGGTCTGCTGCCAGAACAGCTCGGCGGTCAGGTGGTCGCTGGTGCCGTTGCCGGCAGAGGCGAAGGTCATCTTGCTGGGATGGGCCTTCTCGTAGGCAATCACGTCCTGCAGGCTCTTGTGCGGCGAGTTAGCGGGAACGGCCAGCACATTGGGCGCCTGCACCGCCACGCTGATGTAGTCGAAGTCCTTGAGAGGATCGTAGCCGGCGTTCCGGGTCAGGTGCGGCCCGATCACGAACGGGCCCAGCGACGACACGAACACCGTGTAGCCGTCGGCCGGCGCACGCTTGACCATGGCGGCGCCGATCATGCCGGCCGCGCCCGGCTTGTTGTCGACCACGAAGCTGCCGCCGAACTGCGACTGCATCTTGGCGCCCAGGATGCGGGCGACGTTGTCGCTGGAGCCGCCCGCGGGGAACGGCACCAGCAGCGTGACGGGCTTTTCCGGCCAGGCGGCGTGCGCGGTGGCCATGGCTGTGCCGAGCAGCAGGGATGCGATCAGCTTTTTCATGGGTTGTCTCCTGTTTGCTGTGTGTCTTGTATATGGGTTGTTCGGGGTTACGGCTGCTGGCCGAATTCCGCCTGCTGGCGCGTCCAGGCCCTTGCCTGCTCGCTCAGGCTCAGGCCCAATCCCGGCGCGGTCGGCACCTGGATGCGGCCGTTGCGGATCTGCAGGCGCTCGTTGAAGAGTGGCTCGAGCCAGTCGAAATGCTCGACCCACGGCTCGCGCGGATACGCGGCGGCAAGGTGCACGTGCAGTTCCATCGCAAAATGCGGCGCGAGCATCAGCCCCGCATGCTCGGCCAGTGCCGCCACCTTGAGGAAAGGCGTGATGCCACCGACGCGCGGCGCATCGGGCATCAGGTAGTCCGCGGCGCGGTGGCGGATCAGGTCCCAGTGCTCGGCGGCGCTGGTCAGCATTTCGCCGGTGGCGATCGGGGTGTCGAACTGCGTCGCCAGCGCGGCGTGGCCTTCGTGATCGTAGGCGTCGAGCGGCTCTTCGATCCACACCAGGTTGAACGACTCGAAGGTGCGGCACATGCGCTGCGCGGTCGGGCGGTCCCATTGCTGGTTGGCGTCGACCATGATCGGCACCGCGTCGCCCAGGTGCTCGCGCACCGCGGCCACGCGCTTGATGTCGAGCGCGCCGTCGGGCTGGCCCACCTTGAGCTTGATGCCGCCGATGCCGCGCTCGACCGAAGCCGCGGCATTGACCTTCAGCTGGTCCAGCGGCGTATGCAGGAAGCCGCCCGAGGTGTTGTAGCAGCGCACCGCGTCGCGATGCGCGCCCAGCAGCTTGGCCAGCGACAGGCCGGCGCGGCGGGCCTTGAGGTCCCACAGCGCCACGTCGAAGGCGCCGATGGCCTGCGTCGACAGGCCGCTGCGGCCGACCGACGCGCCCGCCCAGCACAGCTTGTCCCACAGGCGCGCGATATCGCTCGGGTCTTCGCCGATCAGCGCCGGCGCGATCTCGGCCGCGTGCGCGAATTGGCCGGGGCCGCCCGCGCGCTTGCTGTAGCTGAAGCCCAGCCCCTCATGGCCGTTGGCGGTGCGGATCTCGGCAAACAGGATCGCCACCTCGGTCATCGGCTTCTGCCGGCCGGTCAGCACCTTGGCGTCGCTGATCGGCGTGGCCAGCGGCAGGTAGCTGGAAGACAGCCGGATCCAGGCGATGCTGTCGGCGGGTTGGGTGGACGATGTGGTTGCAGTCATGTTCAGGATCCGATTTCGTGGTTGGCCAGCAGCTCCAGCGCGCGCACCAGCGCGGAATGGTCCCAGCCAGCACCGCCGTGGCTCACGCATGCGTTGAACAGCTCCTGGCAGGTCGCCGTGTTGGGCAGCGACACGCCCATTTCGCGCGCGTTGGACAGCGCGAGGTTCAGGTCTTTCTGGTGCAGCCCGATGCGGAAGCCGGGCTCGAAGGTGCGCTTGATCATGCGCTCGCCATGCACCTCCAGCACCTTGGACGAGGCAAAGCCGCCCATCAGCGCCTGGCGCACGCGCGCGGGGTCGGCGCCGGCCTTGGCGGCGAACAGCAGCGCCTCGGCCACGGCCTCGATGTTCAGCGCGACGATGATCTGGTTGGCGACCTTGGCGGTCTGGCCGGCGCCGTTGTCGCCGACCAGCGTGATGTTCTTGCCCATCAGCTCGAACAGGGGCCGCACGGTCGCGAAGGTTGCTTCGGGCCCGCCCACCATGATCGAAAGCGTGCCGTTGCGCGCGCCGACCTCGCCGCCGGACACCGGCGCATCGAGGTACCGGCAGCCCAGCGCGTTGATGCGGCTGGCGAAGCCCTTGGTGGCGATCGGCGAGATCGAGCTCATGTCGACCACGATCTTGCCCTCGCTCAGGCCGGCGGCCACGCCGTCTTCACCGAACAGCGCCGCTTCGACGTGCGGGGTGTCGGGCACCATCAGGAAGATGATGTCGGCGCCCTGCGCCACTTCGCGGCCCGACGCGCAGGCGATGCCGCCCAGGTCGACCAGCGCCCGCGGCGCACCGCTGCGGCTCGACAGCCTGACTTCATGCCCGCCGGCGATCAGGTTCTGCGCCATCGGGCTGCCCATGATGCCAAGGCCAATGAATCCGAGTTTCACGTTTTGCTCTCCTTGCGTTCGGTACGGTTCGGTGTTGTTTGTGGCCAGGCGGGCCTAGTAGCCGCTGCTGCCGGGCGCCGGGGCCGCGGTCTGCCGTGGCTGTCCGGCGCGCATCTCGGCCATGACCTGCTGCGCGCCTGCAGCCATCAGCCGCGCATCGGAACTGACCGTGACGAAGCCGAAGCCTTGCCCGATGCGGCGCAACGCGGCCGCCGGCGCGCCGTTATGGACGCCCGCGAGACGCCCGTGCGCCCTGGCTCGGGCAACCACGTGCTCGATGGCCTGTGCCACGGGCGGGTCGACGTCGTCGAAGGTCGGCCGGCAGCCCAGCGCGAGCGACAGGTCGGACGGGCCGATATAGACGCCGTCGAGCCCGTCGACCGACAGGATCTCGTCCAGGTTCTCCAGCCCTTGCCGGGTCTCGATCATCGCCAGCACCACCACGGTGTCGTTGGCGTGCTGGGCGTAGTCGGCGCCGCCGTACAGCAGCCCGCGGATCGGACCGAAGCTGCGCGCGCCCAGCGGCGGATAGCGCGTGGCGGCCACCAGGCGCTCGGCGTCGGCGCGGGTATTGACCATCGGGCAGATCACGCCATACGCGCCGGCATCGAGCACCTTCATCAGGATGCCGGGCTCGTTCCACGGCACGCGCACGACCGGCACGGTGTCCGTGGTCGAGATCGCTGTCAGCAGCGCCAGTGCATCGGCGTAGTCAAGCGCGCCATGCTGCAGGTCGATCGTGAGCGAGTCCCAGCCCTGGTGGGCCATGGTCTCGGCGGCAAAGGCGCTGGGGATGGACAGCCAGCCATTCACCACGGCCTGGCCCGCCGCCCACATCTTCCGGATCCGGTTCTCGCGCATCTGGGTCTCCCTTGGCATTCGTAATACGTTGTCGTACAACATTTTATGAGGATACGACAAAGATTGTGCTGGGGATTACCCGGTATACTTGGTACTTCAGTCGGAACAATGTGCCGTATATTGGCCTATAAAGTTGCAAATTCCGCCGGTTTAAAACTTTGAGTCCGCCAGAATCCGCCAAGGCGTCGAATTGCTCAATGTTATATGATGACTGATGATAGCTAGGTGGCGACCGAGTAACAATCTATTACACCCACGGCTAGCAAGCTCGGCTATGCTCCCGTCGCCCGCACGAAGCCGCGACACATCCGTCTGCCACGTGCCGTACGGCACCGACGACCGGAACCTTCCATGCCTCGACTTCCTGCCCTCCCCCTTGTTGCCGCCGCGCTGCTGGCCGCGGCTTCCGGCATCGCCCATGCGCAGCACGTTACCGGCGGCATGGGCGAGCCCGTCAGGATCGGGGCATTTTCCGCGCCGGCGGAGCGCATCGACGGCGACCGCCGGCTGACGGCGCCTCGCGGTACCGGGCAGGCCAAGGCCGGCCCGGCACGCCGGCAAGGCACCGCGGGCCAGGCCGCCCGCCCCACCGGCGCGCCGGCATCCCGGCTGCCCGGCCGGCACCTGCCGTAACGTCGCGGCTCGAATATTCCAGCACGCATCCGGGCGCCATCCCCGGCGCCGGGCGCGGCTCGTCTATTCACTATTCCTTACAATTGACGACAGGCCGACGCACTATCCTGCTGCGCATTCGGATCCCCCACAACAAGGAGAAATCGATGAAATCCGTCCTGGCATTGCTCGTTGCGTGTAGCGCCCTGCTCGGCGGCTGCGTGGTTGCCCCGTATGACACGTATGGCGGCGGGGGTCCCGGCTGCCCCCCGGGCCAGGCCAAGAAGGGCAATTGCCGCGTCGACCCGTACGGCAACGAATCCTTCTGTCCGCCGGGCCAGGCCAAGAAGGGCCGCTGCTGATCGTCCCGGCGGCGCCCGGCGCCCCGGCACGTCGGGCACCTGTTGCGCCGGGCATCGCACTGGTCAGAGAATGGCGGATGCGGGCATGACGCCCGCAGGAGAACGCCATGCAGCTTCGCATGCAACTTCGGCTCGCCGGCCGCCTGTGCGCGGCCGCATGGCTGGCCGGCACGCTCGGGGGCTGCGCCACGCTGCAGCCCGTACAGACCGGACAGAAGTTGATCGGCAGCCCGGAAAGTGCCGTGCGCCAGACCTTCGGGCCACCCACCGAGACTTTCCGCCTGGCTGACGGCACCACGCGCTGGCTGTGGTCGCGCCAGCCCTTCGGCCATGAGGTCTACGCCGCCGATTTCGATGCCGGCGGCAGGCTCACCAGCTACCGCCAGATGCTGACCGAAATGGAGGTCTATCGTGCCCAGGTCAATGTCTGGACCAAGAAAGACATGCAGGAGCATTTCGGCCTGCCCCGCGAACCCATCCAGTACTATCCCCTGATGAAGCGCGAGGCGTGGTCGTGGCGGATGTACAAGGACGGCCTGCAGAGCGCGCATTTCAGCGCTTACTTCGATGACGGCGGAGTGCTGCGCCAGACCATGATCATCGTCGACCCGCTCGGCGGCGACTCGCGCCGCTCGCGCTGAACCGGCACGGGGCAACGCACGGGCGCGTTGTCCCAGGCATGCCGGTGTCATTGCCGGCAGCAGGGACTCCCGGGGTCCCGTGCCGTTTTGCGCGCAGAATGGAGGGTAGACCCATCCCTCCACGCGGAAAACGAACGTGACCACTGCGATCCTGCTCGAGAACATTCACCAGAGCGCCACCGCACGGCTGGCCGAAGCCGGCTTGCAGGTCGAACGCCGGACCGGTGCACTGGCCGGTCCTGAATTGCGCGAAGTACTGGCCAGCCATGACATAGTCGGCATCCGCTCGGCCACGCACCTGCGCGGCGACGATATCCGCAGCGCCCCGGGGCTGCTGTCGATCGGCTGCTTTTGCATCGGCACCTCGCAGGTCGACCTGGAGGCCGCCACGCATGCGGGCATTCCGGTATTCAACGCGCCCTTTTCCAACACGCGCTCGGTGGCCGAACTGGTCGTGTCCGAAGCGGTGATGCTGCTGCGCCGGATCCCCGAGAAAAACACGCTCGCGCATGCCGGCAAGTGGGCCAAGGGGGCCAGCGGCGCCTTCGAGGCGCGCGGCAAGACCATCGCCATCGTCGGCTACGGCAATATCGGCTCGCAGGTCGGCGTGCTGGCTGAATCGATGGGCATGCGCGTGGTCTACTACGACGTGCTGGCGCGGCTGTCGCACGGCTCGGCGCGTGCCGCGGGCTCGCTCGAAGAAGCGGTGTCGCAGGCCGAGGTGGTGACGCTGCATGTCCCGGCCACGCCGCGCACCAGGAACATGATCGATGCGAGCGTGCTGGCCGCGTTCAAGCCTGGCGCGATCCTGATCAATGCCTCGCGCGGCAGCGTGGTCGACATTGGCGCGCTGGCCGCGGCGCTGCGCGAAAAGCGCCTGGGCGGCGCCGCCATCGACGTGTTCCCGCAAGAGCCCAAGACCAACAACGATCCGTTCGTCAGCGAACTGCAGAACCTGTCCAACGTGCTGCTGACCCCGCACGTCGGCGGCAGCACCGAA
This sequence comes from Cupriavidus sp. IK-TO18, assembly GCF_015549295.1. Taxonomy (NCBI): domain Bacteria; kingdom Pseudomonadati; phylum Pseudomonadota; class Betaproteobacteria; order Burkholderiales; family Burkholderiaceae; genus Cupriavidus; species Cupriavidus sp. IK-TO18. Next base: position 65,900 of record NZ_JADGMP010000035.1, on the reverse strand, counting down.
GAGGCGCAGGAGAATATCGGCGCCGAGGTCGCGGCCAAGCTGGCGCACTTCCTGGCGACCGGCGGCACCATCGGCGCGGTGAACTTTCCCGAGGTCGATCCAGGTCCCCTGCAGGCACCGGCGCGGTTGCTCAACGTGCATGGCAACGCGCCGGGTGCGCTGGCCGCGCTCAATACGCTGCTGGCGCAGGAAGGGGTCAACATCACCGGCCAGCACCTGCAGACGCGCGGCACCACCGGTTATGTGGTGACCGATCTCGACCGCGTGCCGTCGGACCAGCTGATGCAGGCGCTGCGCACGCACGCCGGTTTCGCGCGCTCGCGCCTGATCCTGCGGGAAGGCACTGGCCAGGCTGGCTGATGCTGTTGCAGGGCGCCCTGCGCCCCGCTTGCCGGAGCAATGGTCACAGCATTGTTCCAAGTCCCAAGAAATCACTATTGCGGCCACTATCATCAAGTGGCGCATGTTCTGCCCCTACCGTTCGCGCAGTGGCAGCACCGCATCGCTCGGGGCTTGCATCCGCACCACACCGACAGCGGAGTGATGACATGAGATCAATGAAACGAAGCGGGGCAGTTCCCGGCATCACCGGGCAGCTGATAGTGGGTGGAGTCCTGGCGCTGGCCCTGGCCGGCATCGCGGTGGCGCAAACGGGCACGATCACGTTTCGCGGGGCCATCGTCAATCCGTCATGCGGCTTCACGCCCACGGCGGTACAAGTGCACGCGCGCTGCGTCGATGCTACGGGACGGACGGTCTCGGCACCAGTGCCGATGCCGCCGGTGCGCGCCGGCGCGCACGCGCGTGTCGCCACGGCGACGATGCGCGTGGAGCCGGTGTTCCGCAGCCTGCTCGGCGGGCGGCGCGGCAGGCCGGACGGCTACATGATGGTAGTGACTTACCAGTAGGCGTGGCACACGGGCGGCGCGGCCGCCCGTGCTTTCGTTCAATCGAGCCGGATATCCGAGGCGCGGATCGCCTCGGCCCAATAGGCCTGCTCCTGCTTCACTACGTCGGTGAACGCCGCCGGCGATGAACCCTTCAGCAAGATGCCGAGGTCAACCATGCGCGTGCGCAGGTCGGCGTTGGTCAGCACGCGATTGACGTCGACCGACACCTTGTCGACGATGGCGCGTGGCGTTCCCGTTGGCGCGAACAGGCCGATCCATCCCTGCCGCTCCAATCCCGGCACGCCGCCCTCCTGGAACGTCGGCACGTCGGGCAGCAGCGGCGAGCGTGCCTGCCCGGCAACGGCGATCACCTTGAGCTTGCCGGTACGCGCATGCTGGCGCGCCGACACCGCGGCCACCATGGCGGCAGGCAGCTGGCCGCCGAGCAGGTCATTGAGCATCGGGCCCTCGCCCTTGTACGGCACGTGGGTCAGCGGCACGCCCGCGTTGCGGCCGAAGATCTCCATGTAAAGGTGTCCGCTCGAGCCCAGCCCGTACGAACCGTACGGCAGCGGCTTGCCGAGCTTGCGAATGTAGTCGACCAGCTGCCTGATGCTGGCGGCGGGCACGTCGGGCTGCACCACCAGCGCGAGGTGCGACGTTGCCAGTTCGGAGATCGGCGCAAAGTCCCGCACCGGGTTGAAGGTCGCCTTGGTATAGAGGCTGGGCGCCTGCACCAGCCCGGTCAGCGCGAACAGCAGCGTATAGCCGTCGGGCTCGGCCTTGGCCACCATGTCGGCACCGATCATGCCGCCGGCGCCGGGCCGGTTGTCGACCACCACGGCCTTGCCCCAGGCCTTGGCCAGGCCGTCGGCGATGGCGCGCGCGACCACGTCGCCGGTGCCGCCCGCCGCGTACGGCATCACGATGCGCACCGTGCGTGCCGGATAGGCCGCGCCTTGCGCTCGTGCCGTCCAGCCGGTGCCCGCCAGGGCCGCGCCCGCGGCGCCAAGACCCAGTTGCCGCAGTACCCTGCGCCTGCCTTGCTGCATTGCTTGTCTCCTTGGTTTCCTGTCATGGGGCCGGTGGCATCCGGGCAGCGCCCGTGCCGGCCTGTACTGCGCCACGCTGCCGGCCGGCCTCTGCGTGCCGTTCCGGGCAGGTGCCGGTATGGCTCCCTGCTGCGCGCCCAGCGGCGCGTGCGGGCCACTTTAGGCGCGGCACGCGGCGGTGTCGTCCATCGAAAGGAGCAAAATCCCACCGGCCGCCAAAATCGTCCAAACGAACTAGGACGCAACCCTGAGGCACGTGGAAGAATCGGCCGCACTCAAGCCCCGCCCGCGCCATGGCGCCCCAGGAACGTCTTGCACCCGCCTGCCCTTCACGCCACCGCCGGGGCCGTCCGGCCCCGGCCCGCCGTCCTTGCCTCCAAGCTCGCCCCGCCGGTGGCGCATGCGGCCATGTTGCACCGCCCGCACCTGGTGGCGCAGATGGCCGAAGCGCGCGCGGCACGCGTGATCGTGCTGCGCGCCGCCGCCGGCTTCGGCAAGACCACGCTGATGCAGCAATACGCCGCGCATTGCCTGGCGCAGCACCATGCGGTCGCCTGGCTGCGCCTGGACGCCGGCGACAACGACCTGGAGCGCCTGCTGGTGCACCTGGAAGCGGGCCTGGCGCCATTGCGCGGCAAACGTGGGGCGTCGGCCGAGACAGGTGACAGCGGCCCGCGGCTGGCGCACGCCCTGCTCGAGCGGGTGGGCAGCGCGTCACAGCCGTTCGCGATCGTGCTGGACGATCTCGAAACGCTGCATGGCGCACCAGCGCTCGACTTCCTGCAGCAGCTGATCGCGGCTCTGCCACAGTGCGGCACGCTGGTGGCCGGGTCCAGGGCCACGCCGGAACTGGGCCTGGGGCGCCTGCGCGCGCGCGGCCAGCTGCTGGAGATCGCGCCGGCGGCGCTGCGCTTTTCTCTGCAGGAGACCTCCGAGCTGCTGCGCGGCCGCTGCGCCCTGCCGCTGCGCGACCCCGACATCGCCACGCTGCACCGCGGCACCGAGGGCTGGGCCACGGCGATCTACCTCGCGGCGCTGTCGCTGCAGCAGCGCAGCGACCACGCGGCCTTTGTCGCGTCGTTCTCCGGCACACACCTGGAACTGGGCGAGTTCCTTGCCGAAGACATCCTCGCGCGGCAGTCCGACGCCTGCCGCGCCTTCCTGCTAGACACCAGCGTGCTCGGCCAGCTCAGCGCACCGCTGTGCGATGCCCTCACCGGCCGCGACGACGCGCGCCAGATGCTCGACCACCTCGAGCGCGCCAACCTGCTGCTGTTCCCGCTCGACGCCGAGCGCAACTGGTTCCGCTACCACCGCCTCTTCGCCAGCTTCCTGCAGCACCGGCTGGCCGCGCAGGCACCGGGCCGCGCGCCGCAGCTGCATCTTGCCGCCGCGCGCTGGTACCTGGCCAACGGCTACCCGGTACCGGCTGTTGACCACCTGCTGCAGGCAGGCCGCCACGACGAAGCGCTGGCCGCAATCGCCAGCGAATCGGGCGCGCTGCTGGCCACCGGCCGCGTGCGGCTGCTGCTGCGCTGGTTCGACCAGGTTGCACCGGCGGCGCTGGGCCGGTTGCCCACGCTTGCGCTGACGCGCGCCTGGGCGCTGCTGCTCAACCGCCGCCACGGCGAGGCCATGGCCGCGGTCGAGCCCTTCCTGGCGCAGGCAGCGGTTGCCGACACCAGCGTGGCCGTGGAGGCGCAGACGCTGCACTGCGTGGTGCTGGCCATGGCCGACCGGGTCCAGGCCTGCCGCGACGCCGCCACGGCCCACCTGCACCGGCTCGCGCCGGACGACAGCTTCCAGTACTGCATCCTCGCCAATTCGCTGGCCTATGCGCTGATCTGCACGCACCGCTACGACGAGGCCCGCAGCGTGCTGTCGCGCGCCATGCAGCGCGCGCCGCGCCCGCTGCCGATGCGCGGCATCACCGACAGCCTGGAAGGCGTGATCGATCTGGTACAGGGCCGGCTCGGCAATGCGCTGGCACGCTTGCGCGCGGCCTCCGGCGGCAGCTGGGGCGGCTGGAGCGCGACGCCCGGCGAAGTCACCGGCGGCAAGCCTTCCAGCGACATCTGCTGGGCGCAGGCACTGTACGAGCACGATGCCATCGACCATGCCGAGCGGCTTCTCGCCGGCGCGCTGCCCTACAGCAAGGGCAATGGCCCGCCCGACGCACTGATCGCCTGCCACGTGCTGAGCGCCCGCGTGGCGCTGTTGCGCGGCGACCGCGGCCAGTGGCTGCAGCGCCTTGCCGAACTCGAGCAGCTCGGCCAGCAGGCCGGTGCCGCGCGCGCGGTGTGCTCGGCGTGGCTGGAGCGCGCGCGCGTCGCCACGCTGGAAGGCCGGCTCGAAGCCGCCGCCCAAGCCGTGCGCGCCGCGCAGCTGTACGGCGCCTGGGAAGCCGGCGACGCCGCCGGCCACGCCAACGATATCGAGCGGCCGAGCGTGGCGCGTTGCCGCCTCGCCATCGCGCAAGGCGAATTCGCCCACGCTCGCGACCTGCTCGAACCTGCCATCGCCACCGCGCTGGCACACCAGCGCTACTGGCGCCTGATCCGCCTGCGCCTGCTGCGCGCCGCCGCGCTCGACGGCCTGGGCCAGCGCGATGCGGCACTGCAGGATATCACCGAGGCATTGCGGCTGGCGAGCCATGAAGGCTTTGTGCGCAGCTTCCTGGACGAAGGCGAGCGCGTGGCCGCGCTGCTATGCGGCTGGGCTGCCACGCACCTGCCGCAGGCTGCGGCGCTGGGTGTGGCGGCGCCGTTCGTGGCCGGGCTGCTGGCACGGCTGCAGCAAGGCCGTGATGCCGGCACGCAGGCAAGCCCGCCCGCGGTTGAATCGCCCACGGCCAGGGCTGGATCGGCCGATCCGCTGACCGCGCGCGAACTCGAAGTCCTGCATATGCTGTCGGCCGGATACCGCAATCGGGTTATCGCGCAGAAACTGTTTGTCTCGGAACTGACGGTCAAGTCGCATCTGCGCCGCATCCATGCCAAGCTGGGCGCGCAGAGCCGCACCGAGGCCGTCGCGCTGGCGCGGGCGCGCGGGCTGCTTGCGTGAGCCATCGCACCAAATCTTGCAAAAGCCGCCAGAACGCCGCACGAGTGCAGTCTTGACACCTTCGACCGCGCTTCCTTTAATGGTGTTACGCATCAGGTGCATTGCCTGACCACTTTCACCGATTACTTCAAGTCATGATGGAAACCGGGGAAGTCCACGATCCGCAGCGCAAGAAAGAAGAACTGCGCAGCTTCCTGTTCCTGACCGCCGTGATGGTGCCGGTGCTTTCCGTCATCGTCGTGGCAGGCTATGGGTTCATTGTCTGGATGACCCAGCTGGTCAGCGGCCCCCCAACGCACTGAACGCGTGGCGCGCCTTTGGCGCCATTGATGTTAGATAAGAACAAGCTGCAGCACAGACTGAAACGGCATTGAACCGGAGCTTCCGCATGCCCGCAGCCAGATGTGCGATCCCCATCCAGCCGCTGCCAGCCAGCGACGAGTGGCATATTGCCGGTATCGTCGTGCATGCGCATCCGGCCAGCGTGGCGCAAGTGCGCAGCGCCATCGAATCCCTCACCGGCGCAGAGGTCCACGCCGCCAGCGATGCCGGCAAGCTCGTGGTCACCATCGAAGCGCCCACTTCGCGCGCCATTGCCGCGCACCTCACCTACCTCCACCAGCTCCCCGGCGTGCTGTCGGCCGCGCTTGTCTACCAGCACAACGAAGACGCCGATGCCATGAGCGAGACCATCTACGAGGAGGGCGCCAGATGAACATCTCCCGCCGCGATTTCATCAGGCAGACCGCCGTCGCCGCAACGGCATCGGTGGCCGGCGTCACGCTGCCGGCCGGAGCCGCCAACTTTGTCACGGACAGCGAGGTGACAAAGCTGAAATGGTCCAAGGCGCCGTGCCGCTTCTGCGGCACCGGCTGCGGGGTCACGGTGGCGGTCAAGGACAACAAGGTGGTTGCCACGAACGGCGACCCGCAGGCCGAGGTCAACAAGGGGCTGAACTGCGTCAAGGGCTATTTCCTGTCGAAGATCATGTACGGCCAGGACCGGCTGACCAGGCCGCTGCTGCGCATGAAGAACGGCCAGTACGACAAGAACGGCGAATTCGCGCCGGTCACTTGGGAACGCGCCTTCGACGAGATGGAGCGCCAGTTCAAGCGCGTGCTGAAAGAGAAAGGCCCGACCGCGGTGGGCATGTTCGGCTCGGGCCAGTGGACCGTATGGGAAGGCTATGCTGCGTCCAAGCTGTACAAGGCCGGCTTCCGCTCCAACAATATCGATCCCAATGCACGCCACTGCATGGCATCTGCGGTGCAGGGCTTCATGCGCACCTTCGGCATGGACGAGCCGATGGGCTGCTATGACGATTTCGAGGCGGCCGATGCCTTCGTGCTGTGGGGCTCGAACATGGCCGAGATGCATCCCATCCTGTGGACCCGCATCACCGACCGGCGCCTGAGCCATCCCAAGACCCGCGTGGCGGTACTGTCGACCTTCACCCACCGTTCGTTCGACCTGGCCGACATCCCGGTCATCTTCAAGCCTCAGACCGACCTGGCGATGATGAACTACATCGCCCACTACATCATCAAGAACAACAAGGTCAACAAGGACTTCGTCAACAAGCACACGGTGTTCAAGGAAGGCGTGACCAACATCGGCTATGGGCTGCGTCCCGAGCATCCGCTGCAGAAGGCGGCCAAGAACGCGGCCGATCCCGGCGCCTCGCGCCCGATCACGTTCGACGACTTCGCGCGCTTCGTGGCCAAGTACGACGCCGATACCGTCAGCAAGCTGTCGGGCGTGCCCAAGGCCAAGCTCGACCAGCTGGCCGAGCTCTATGCCGATCCCAACATCAAGGTGATGTCGCTGTGGACCATGGGCTTCAACCAGCATACGCGCGGCAGCTGGGCCAACAACATGGTCTACAACCTGCACCTGCTGACCGGCAAGATCGCCACGCCGGGCAACAGCCCGTTCTCGCTGACCGGACAGCCGTCCGCGTGCGGCACCGCGCGCGAGGTGGGCACCTTCTCGCACCGGCTGCCGGCGGACATGGTGGTGACCAATCCCAAGCACCGCGAAGAAGCCGAGCGCATCTGGAAGCTGCCGGCGGGCACCATTCCCGACAAGCCGGGCTACCACGCCGTGCTGCAGAACCGCATGCTCAAGGACGGCAAGCTCAATGCGTACTGGGTGCAGGTCAACAACAACATGCAGGCGGCGGCAAACCTGATGGAAGAGGGCTTGCCGGGCTACCGCAATCCCGCCAACTTCATCGTGGTGTCTGACGCCTATCCCACCGTCACCGCGCTGGCGGCGGACCTGATCCTGCCCAGCGCGATGTGGGTCGAGAAGGAAGGCGCCTACGGCAATGCCGAACGCCGCACGCAGTTCTGGCACCAGCTGGTCGATGCGCCGGGCGAGGCGCGCTCCGACCTGTGGCAGCTGATGGAGTTTTCCAAGCGCTTCAAGGTCGAGGACGTCTGGCCCGCCGACCTGATCGCTAAGAAGCCGGAATACCGTGGCAAGACCCTGTTCGACGTGCTCTACCGCAACGGGCAGGTCGACAAGTTCCCGCTCAAGGAAGTCAGCACCGAGTACCACAACGCCGAGGCCAAGGCCTTCGGCTTCTACGTGCAGAAGGGGCTGTTCGAGGAATACGCCACCTTTGGCCGCGGCCATGGCCACGACCTGGCGCCGTTCGACGCCTACCATGAGGCGCGCGGCCTGCGCTGGCCGGTGGTCAACGGCAAGGAAACGCGCTGGCGCTACCGCGAAGGCAGCGATCCCTACGTGAAGGCCGGCACCGGCTACCAGTTCTATGGCAACCCCGACGGCAAGGCGGTGATCTTCGCCCTGCCCTACGAGCCGCCCGCCGAATCGCCCGATCAGGAGTATCCGTACTGGCTGGTCACGGGGCGCGTGCTGGAGCACTGGCATTCCGGCTCGATGACGCGCCGCGTGCCCGAGCTGTATCGCGCCTTCCCCAACGCGGTGGTGTTCATGCATCCCGAGGACGCCAAGGCCATGGGCCTGCGCCGCGGCGTGGAAGTGGAAGTGGTGTCGCGGCGCGGGCGCATGCGCTCGCGCCTGGAGACCCGCGGGCGCGACGCGCCGCCGCGCGGGCTGGTGTTCGTGCCGTGGTTCGACGCCAGCCAGCTGATCAACAAGGTAACGCTGGATGCGACCTGTCCGATCTCGCTGCAGACCGACTTCAAGAAGTGCGCGGTCAAGATCGTCAAGGTCTAGCGCGGCCGATACCACAGGGAGACGCCATGAAACCGAGTCGATCCTGGCTGCCACTGCTGGCCTTGCTCACGCTGCTGCTGGCGGTGCTGGCGGCGTTGCCGCTGCCGGCGCGCGCGCAGCAGCAACAGCAGCAGGGGGTGGTCGATGCCATGCGCGGGCCCACCCCCATCGCCAACGAAAGCAAGGCGCCGATCCTGTACCCGACCGAGAACAAGGACATCCGCCGCAACCGCAACTACACCATGCAGCCGCCGACGATCCCGCACAAGATCGACGGCTACCAGCTCGACAAGGACTTCAACCGCTGCATGTTCTGCCACGCGCGCACCCGCACCGAAGAAACCCAGGCGATCCCGGTCAGCATCACGCACTACATGGACCGCGACAACAACGTGCTGGCCGAGGTGTCGCCACGCCGCTATTTCTGCACGCAGTGCCACGTGCCGCAGGCGGACGCCAAGCCGCTGGTGGGCAATAGCTTCATCGATGTCGAGCAGATGCTCAAGCGCAAGCTCGGCGCCAAAGGAGCAGCCGACACCAAGGGAGCGGCCAAATAAGGGAGCAACCAGATAGCAGCGCCCGGCCCCGACCTCAACCTCATTGCGGATGCGCGCCATGCTCGACCTGCTCAAGCGCTACTGGCGGACCATCAACCGGCCCAGCGCGTATTTCAGCCTGGGCTTCCTGACGCTGGGCGGCTTTATTGCCGGCCTGGTGTTCTGGGGCGCGTTCAATACCGCGCTGGAACTGACCAACACCGAGCAGTTCTGCACCGGCTGCCACGAGATGCGCGATAACGTCTACCAGGAGCTGCAGGGCACCATCCACTTCACCAACCGCAGCGGCGTGCGCGCCAAATGCTCGGACTGCCACGTGCCGCACAACTGGACCGACAAGATGGCGCGCAAGATGCAGGCGTCCAAGGAGGTCTGGGCCAAGATCTTCGGCACCGTCGACACGCGCGAGAAGTTCCAGGCGCACCGTCTCACGCTGGCGCAGCACGAATGGGCCCGCTTCAAGGCCAACGATTCGCTGGAATGCCGCAACTGCCATGACTACCAGTCGATGGATTTCACGCGGCAGAGCCCGCGCGCGCAAGCCATGCACTCGACCTACCTGGCCAACAAGGAAAAGACCTGCATCGACTGCCACAAGGGGATCGCGCACCACCTGCCGGACGTATCCAAGGCCGAGGAGAAATGACGCGTGCTGCCACCCGCCGCCCGGCCCGGTTCGATCCCTCCCGCGCTGAGCGGTGAAGGGCTCGGGCTGTCGCGCGCCGGCCGCCCGGTGCTGCGCGGCATCGACCTGGCGCTGTCGCCCGGCTGCCTGCTGCAGGTACTGGGCGCCAATGGCAGCGGCAAGACCAGCCTGCTGCGCGTGCTGTGCGGCCTCGCCGTGCCGGACCAAGGCACGCTGCACTGGCACGGCCGGCCGCTGCGCGCCGGCGATCCTGCCTACCTGCAGGCGCTGGCCTATGTCGGCCATGCCAATGGCATCGACCCGGACCTGAGCCCGGCTGAAAACCTGCGCTTTGCCGCGCGCATGGCCGGCACCGACGCGGCCGGCACGGTCGCGAGTGCCCTGGCCGCGCAGGCGCTGGAGCGTGTCGCGCACACGCCGGTGCGCGCGCTGTCGCAAGGGCAGCGGCGGCGCGTGGCGCTGGCGCGCCTGTCGCTGGCGCGGCGCGCGCTGTGGCTGCTCGACGAACCGGTGGCAGCGCTGGATGCCGACGCCTGCGCGCGCTTCGACGCGCAGCTCGACGCGCACCTGGCAGCGGGCGGCATGGCCGTGATCGCCACCCACCAGCTGCTGCGCGCCGGCGGCACGGTGCTGCGGCTGGAGGCGATGGCATGACCCGCACCCTGGCCGCCATCGTCGCGCACGACGTGTCGCTGTCCTGGCGCCGGCGCGCCAGCCTGTTCGGCAGCGTGGTGTTCTTTGTCATCGCGGCGAGCCTGTTCCCGCTGGCGATCGGTCCCGAGCCGCAGCAGCTGCGCGCGCTGGCGCCCGGGATCCTGTGGGTCACGGCGCTGCTGGCGTCGATGCTGTCGCTGTCGCGGCTGTTCGCGCAGGAGCACGCCGATGGCAGCCTCGACCAGCTGCTGCTGTCGCCGCATCCGCTGGCGCTGCTGGTGCTGGCGAAGATCGCGGCGCACTGGCTGACCAGCGGGCTGCCGCTGTTGCTGCTGACACCGTTGCTGGCGCAGCAGTACGGGCTGCCATGGGGTGCATCGCTGCTGCTGTCGGCCTCGCTGCTGGTTGGCACGCCGGCGCTCTCCCTGATCGGCGCGGTGGGCGCCGCGCTGACGCTGGGCGTGCGCGGCGGCGCGGTGCTGCTGTGCATCCTGGTGCTGCCGCTGTGCGTGCCGGTGCTGGTGTTCGGCGCCAGCGCCGCGGCCGCGGCCGACGCCGGGCTCGACGTGGTGCCGCAGTTCTCGTTGCTGGGCGCGTGCCTGGCGCTGTCGCTGTTCCTGTGCCCGCTGGCCACTGCCGCGGGGCTACGCATCGCCATGGAGACACCGGCATGAGCCAGCCGCTGCCATCGCTGCCCACTGCCGGGGCGCCGCGGGCGCGTTTTGCCTGGACGGCATACGCGGCGCCAGTACGGTTCTATCCGCTGGCCGGACGCATGGCGCCGTGGTTCTTCGCCGCGGCGGCGGTGTTCGCCCTCGCCGGCTTGTATGTCGGCTTTGCCCTGGCGCCCACCGACGCGCAGCAGGGCGAGGTCTACCGCATCATCTTCATCCACGTGCCGGCGGCATGGATGTCGATGTTCATCTACCTGGTCATGGCCGGCTACTGCGCGCTGGCGCTGGTGCTGCGCACACGGCTGTCGTCGATGATGGCCTCGGCGCTGGCGCCCACCGGCGCGCTGTTCACGGCGCTGGCGCTCTGGACCGGTGCGCTGTGGGGCCAGCCGACCTGGGGCACGTGGTGGGTCTGGGATGCGCGGCTGACCTCCGAGCTGATCCTGCTGTTCCTGTACCTCGGCTTTATCGCACTGGAATCTGCCATCGACGAGCCGCGCCGCGCCGAGCGCGCCTGCGCGGTGCTGGCGCTGGTGGGCGTGGCCAATATCCCGGTGATCTACTTCTCGGTGCAGTGGTGGAACACGCTGCACCAGGGCGCTTCGGTCAGCCTGACGGCGGCGCCGTCGATGGCGGCCACCATGCTGGCGGGCATGCTGCTGATGACGCTGGCGTGCTGGATGTACACCATCGCCGTGGCGCTGGTGCGCGTGCGCTGCATCCTGCGCGAGCGCGGCGAAGTGCCGGTTACCGGAGAGACATCATGACCCATTCGCTGCTCCCGCAGGTGCTGCCATACGGGCACCATGGCCTTTTCATCGCCGGCGCGTTCGGCATGAGCGCGCTGCTGCTGGCGCTGGAACTGGTGCTGCTGGCGCGCCGCTGCCGCGCCAGCGCGCGACAGGCCAGCACGCGCCAATGACGCCGCGCCAGCGCCGCTTCGGCATGCTCGCCGCGGCCCTGGCCTGCGGCGGCATCGCGCTGGCGCTGGTGCTCAATGCCTTCCGCTCCAACCTGGTGTTCTTCTTCAGCCCCAGCCAGGTGGCCGCGCAGGAAGCGCCGGTGGCGCGCAGCTTCCGGCTTGGCGGACTGGTCGAACCCGGCTCGATCCGGCGCGAAGGCGACGGCATGACCGTGCGCTTCGTCGTCACCGACACCGCGCGGCAGGTGCCGGTGCGCTACCGCGGCCTGCTGCCCGACCTGTTCCGCGAGGGCAAGGGCGTGGTCGCGCGCGGCAAGCTGGAAGCCGACGGCACCTTCGTCGCCAGCGAGGTGCTGGCCAAGCACGACGAGAACTACATGCCGCCCGAAGCCGCCGATGCTCTCAGGCAGGCTGAACAGGTGAACCGCCGCATGGCCGGTGCGCCGACGCAGGGAGCGCGTCAATGATTGCCGAACTGGGGCACTTCGCGCTGATCGTCGCGCTGCTGGTCGCACTGGTGCAGGCGGCAGTGCCGCTGGCCGGCGCGGCAAGCGGCAGGCTGGCGTGGATGGCGGTGGCGCGGCCGGCGGCGCGCGTGCAATGCGTGCTGGTGGCATTGTCGTTCGCGGCGCTGGCATGGAGCTTCGCCGCCAGCAACTTCAGCGTGCGCTATGTCGCCGCCAACTCCAACAGCGCCCTGCCGCTTGCCTACCGCATTGCAGCGGTATGGGGCGGGCATGAAGGCTCGATGCTGCTGTGGACGCTGATGCTGGCGCTGTGGTCGCTGGCGGTGGCGCGCTACAGCCGGCAACTGCCACTTGCGGCGGTGGCGCGCGTGCTGGGCGTGATGGGGGCGATCAGCGCGGGCTTCCTGCTGTTCCTGCTGTTTGCCTCCAACCCCTTCATACGGTTGCTGCCGCCGGCGATGGCGGGGCGCGACCTCAATCCATTGCTGCAGGATCCCGGCATGGTCTTCCACCCGCCGCTGCTCTACATGGGCTATGTCGGTTTCTCGGTGACCTTTGCCTTTGCCGTGGCGGCGCTGCTGGCCGGGCGCGTCGACGCCGCCTGGGCGCGCTGGTCGCGGCCGTGGACCACGGTGGCGTGGGCGTTCCTGACGCTGGGCATCATGCTGGGCAGCGCGTGGGCATATTACGAGCTGGGCTGGGGCGGCTGGTGGTTCTGGGATCCGGTCGAGAACGCCTCGTTCATGCCATGGCTGGCGGGGACCGCACTGATGCATTCGCTGGCGGTCACGGAGAAGCGCGGCGCGTTCCGCGCGTGGACCGTGCTGCTCGCCATCTTCACGTTCTCGCTGAGCCTGCTCGGCACCTTCCTGGTCCGCTCCGGCGTGCTGACCTCGGTGCATGCGTTCGCGGTCGATCCCAGGCGCGGCATCTTCATCCTGGCGCTGCTCGGCCTGCTCACCGGCATCGCGCTGGCGCTGTACGCATGGCGCGCCCCGCGCTTGTCGTGCGTGTCGCGGCGGGCCGAGTTTGCCGCGGTCTCGCGCGAATCGCTGCTGCTGGCCAACAACGTGCTGCTGGCGGTGGCGGCGGCGACGGTGCTGCTCGGCACGCTCTACCCGTTGCTGGTCGATGTGCTGGGACTGGGCAAGATCTCGGTCGGCCCTGCCTACTTCGAACAGGTGTTCGTGCCGCTGATGGCTCCGGCGGTGCTGCTGATGGGCGCGGCGCCGCTGGCGCGCTGGCGCCATGGCAGCCTGCCCGACATGGCACGGCGGCTGCGCTGGGCCGGCATCGCCAGCGTGGCCATCGGCCTGGGGCTGCTGCTGGTGCTGCGCAACGCCTCCGCCATGACCGGGCTGGGGCTGCTGCTGGCGGCATGGTGCGTGCTGAGCGCGGTGGCGAGCCTGGCGGCCCGGCTGCGCCACCAGCAGGGGCGCAGGTTCAGCGCGCTGCGCCAGCTCGCGCCCAGCTACTGGGGCATGCTGCTGGCGCATGCCGGCGTCGGCATCTTCATCGCGGGCGTGACGCTGGTCACCGGGCAGGAAAGCCTGCGCGAACTGCCGATGCGCGCGGGCGATACCGTCAGCGTCGGCGGCTACGACTTCCGCTTCGCCGGCGTGAGGCAGGTCGCCGGTCCCAACTACGACGCGCTGCGCGGCACGCTGTCCGCATCGCGCGACGGCAAGCGCGTGGCGGTGCTCCATCCCGAGCGCCGCATCTACCGCAGCCAGGACATGCCGACCACCGAGGCCGCGATCGACAGCGGCCTGACGCGCGACCTGTATGTGGCGCTGGGCGAGAACGTGGCCAACAGCGTCGATGGCAGCGCCTGGGCCGTGCGCATCCACGTCAAGCCCTTTGTCGACTGGATCTGGGCCGGCTGCGTGCTGATGGCGCTGGGCGGATTGGTGGCCGCGTGCGACAAGCGCTACCGGCTGCGCCGCCGCGTCGCGGCCGAAGCCGCGCCCGCACCGGTGACTGAACCTGCCGCGCCCGCGCTGGCCTCCACGCGCGAGGAGACGCCGGCATGACCCGCTTCCTGCTGCCGCTCGCCGCCTTCCTCGCGCTCGCCGTTGCGCTGGCGGCGGGGCTGCGCCACGATCCGCGCGAGCTGCCCTCGCCGCTGGTAGGCAAGGCCGCGCCGGCCTTCACGCTGCCGCTGCTGGAACCGGAAGGCCGCACGCTGGCGTCCGCCGACATGCGCGGCAAGGTGTGGCTGCTGAACGTGTGGGCCTCGTGGTGCGCGGCCTGCCGCACCGAACATCCGGTGCTGGTCGACTTCGCCGCGCACGCGCCGGTGCCGCTGTACGGCCTGAACTACAAGGACGAGGCCGGCGCCGCACGCGACTGGCTGCAGCGGCTCGGCAACCCCTACACCGCATCGCTGGTCGACGCCGACGGGCGCGTGGGCATCGACTACGGCGTCTATGGCGTGCCCGAGACCTTTGTCATCGACCAGCAGGGCGTGGTGCGCTACCGCCAGGTCGGCCCGGTCACCCGCGAGGTGCTGGAGCAGAAGCTGATCCCGCTGATCGAGCGGCTGCAGCGCCAGGGAGGCGGCCATGCGTAGGCTGCGCGCTGCGCTTGCCCTGTGGCTATGCTGCCTGCCGCTGCTGGCGGCTGCCGCGCCGACCGAGGCCGAGCTCGATGCGCGCGTGCATGCGCTGTCCAATGAACTGCGCTGCCTGGTGTGCCAGAACCAGACGCTGGCCGATTCCAACGCCGACCTGGCCGTCGACCTGCGCCGCCAGATCCGCGAGCAGCTGCGCGGCGGCGCCAGCGACCAGGCGGTCAAGGACTACCTGGTGCAGCGCTATGGCGACTTCGTGCTGTACAAGCCGCCGCTGCGGCCGCTGACGTGGCTGTTGTGGTTTGGTCCGCTGCTGCTGGTTGCCGGCGTCGCATGGGCAATCGTGCGGGCTCGCGCGCGTCACTGCGGCACGGGCGCTGCACTTGACGACAGCGCGCGGCGCGACCTCGAAAGCCTGCTCAACGCCTCCGCCGATCCTGCCCGCCCCAGACAACCATGACGACCTTCTGGCTGCTCGCCGCCGCGCTGATCGCCGCCGCCATGGCCGGACTGCTGTGGCCGCTGCTGCGCCGCCACGCCATTACCGACCCTGGCACACCGGAGCGCACGCTGCTGGTCGACCTGTACCGCGACCAGTTGCGCGAACTCGACGCCGACCTGCGCACCGGCACGCTGAGCGCGGCCCGGCATGCCGAAGCCCGCGACGAACTCGGCCGCCGGCTGCTGGATGAAGCCGCGGACACCGCCACCGGCACACCCCGCGCGAGCACGTCTGCACTGCTCGCCGCGGCGTTGCTGGCGGCGTTGCCGAGTGCCGCCATCCTGCTCTATCTGCACCTGGGCAACCCCGTCGCTCTCTGGCGCGCCGGCGACATGCCTGAGGCCGGCGGCAGCCAGCACCAGCTCAGCGGCGCGCAGGTAGAAGGCATGGTCAACCAGCTGGCGCAGCGGCTTCACGAAGCGCCGGCCGATCCCGCAGGCTGGGCCATGCTGGCGCGCTCCTACAGCGTGCTGGAGCGGTATGCCGACGCGGCCGCGGCCTACGCCCGCGCAGTCGAGCTGGCGCCCGAGGTGGCATCGCTGCGCGCCGATTACGCCGACGTGCTGGCCAGCCTCAACAACGGCTCGCTGCAAGGCGCGCCCATGGCGGAGATCAGCCGGGCACTGGCGCTGGATCCGGATGACCCCAAGGCCCTGGCGCTGGCGGCCAGCGCTGCGGTGGAGCGCGGCGACAAGCAGGCGGCGATCGGCTACTGGGAGCACCTGCACCGGCTGCTGCCCCCGGACTCGCAGACCGCGGCGCGCGTGGCCGCCAACCTCGCCGCGGCGCGCGGCACGTCCGCCGCGCAGCCGGCGCAGATTACCGGCATGGTCACGCTCAGCGAAAAGGCCGGGCGCACGCCGCAGCCAGGCGACACCCTCTTCGTCTACGCCCTGCCCGCCGACGGCTCGCGCATGCCTCTGGCGGTGCTGCGCCGGCAGGCGCGCGACCTGCCGCTGACGTTCACGCTGGACGACGCGATGGCGATGCGGCCCGACCGCAAGCTGTCGGCACACACGCAGGTGGTGGTGGAGGCGCGCATTTCCGCGAGCGGGAATGCCATGCCGCAGTCGGGCGACCTGGTCGGGCGCAGCGGTCCGCTGGCAGTCGGCAGCGAAGGCGTGCGGATCGCCATCGACGCCGCCGTGCCATAGCACTCAGGCGGCCAGCGCCGTCCTCAGGTTGGCCAGCATGTCCGCGACCATTTCCTCCAGGCCGTACTGCGCCTTCCACCCCCAGTCAGCGCGCGCCACCGAATCGTCGATCGAATCCGGCCAGCCTTGCGCGATCGCCTGGCGGTAGTCGGGTTCGTAGCGGATCTCGAAGTCCGGCACATGCTTGCGGATCGCCGCGGCGATCTGCGCGGGCGTGAAGGTGGTGCCGGCGATGTTGTAGCTGCCGCGCTCGCCCAGCCGTTCCGCCGGCGCCTCCATTAGTTCGATGGTCGCGCGCAGCGCGTCGGGCATGTACATCATCGGCAGGGCCTCGTCTTCCTTCAGGAAGCACGTGTAGGGCTCGCCCTTCACGGCTGCATGGAAGATGTCGACCGCATAGTCCGTGGTGCCGCCGCCCGGCGGCGTCTTGTGCGAGATCAGTCCCGGATAGCGCACGCTGCGCACGTCGACGCCGTGGTTGGCGTGGTACCAGCGGCACCAGCCCTCGCCCGCCTGCTTGGAAATGCCATAGACGGTGGTCGGCTCCATCACGGTCTTCTGCGGCGTATCCACGGCTGGCGTGGTCGGTCCGAACGCAGCGATCGAGCTGGGCCAGAACACGCGCTCCAGCCCGGTCTGCCGCGCCAGCTCCAGCACGTTGAGCAGGCTCGTCATGTTCAGGTTCCATGCCCACTGCGGCGCCTTTTCGCCGGTGGCCGACAGCGCCGCCGCCAGCAGGTAGACCTGCGTGATGCCATGGCGCTCGACCACGGTCGCGAGTTCGCCGCGGTCGGTGGCGTTGAGCATCTCGTGCGTGATGTGCACGTGGCGGCCGGTCGGCACTACGTCGGAGGTGATGACGCTGGTACGGCCGTAGCGCTCGGCCAGCGCCAGTGCCAGCTCGGAGCCGATCTGGCCGTTGGCGCCGACGATCAGGATCCTGGGAGTGCTGTCGGCCATCAGATCAGCCCCAGTTCGCGGCCGGCCGCGCCGAACGCATCCAGCGCCGCCTGCAGCGCGGCCTCGTCATGCAGCGCGCTCATCTGCACGCGGATGCGGGCCTGGCCCTTGGGCACCACGGGGTAGAAGAAGCCCACCACGTACACGCCCAGTTCCAGCAGCCGCTGCGCGAGCTGCTGCGCCTTCTCCGCGTCGTAGACCATGATCGGAATGATGGGATGCTCGCCCGCCTTGACGTCGAAGCCCAGCTTGTCCAGCCCCGCGCGGAAGAACTTCGTGTTGCGCTCCAGCCGGTCGCGCAGCTCGGTGCTGCCTTCCAGGATATCGAGC
Organism: Cupriavidus sp. IK-TO18; assembly: GCF_015549295.1. NCBI lineage: Bacteria > Pseudomonadati > Pseudomonadota > Betaproteobacteria > Burkholderiales > Burkholderiaceae > Cupriavidus > Cupriavidus sp. IK-TO18. Next base: position 48,250 of record NZ_JADGMP010000035.1, on the reverse strand, counting down.
ACCGCGATCGATGCCCCGACGATGGCCGGCGCCACGGTATTGGAGAACAGGTACGGCCGCGAGCGCTGGCGCAGCAGCGCCACCACTTCCTGGCGCGCGCTGGTAAAGCCGCCGGACGCGCCGCCCAGCGCCTTGCCCAGCGTGCCGGTGATGATGTCGATCTTGCCGAACACGCCGCGCAACTCATGCGTGCCGCGCCCGCGCGCGCCCAGGAAGCCAGTGGCGTGGCATTCGTCGATGCCAAGCAGCGCGCCATGCTCGTCGCAGATCGCGCGCATCTCGTCCAGCCGCGCGATGGTGCCGTCCATCGAAAACGCGCCGTCGGTAAATACCAGCACGAAGCGCGCGCCGTCCGCGCGCGCCTGCGCCAGCTGCACGCGCAGGTCGTCGAGGTCGTTGTGCTGGTAGCGGTAGCGGCGCGCCTTGCTCAGGCGGATGCCGTCGATGATCGAGGCATGGTTGAGCGCATCGCTGATGACTGCATCCTCGGCTCCCAGCAGCGTCTCGAACAGCCCGCCGTTGGCATCGAACGCCGAACCATAAAGGATGGTGTCCTCGGTGCCCAGGAACGCCGACAGCCGCGCTTCCAGCGTCTTGTGCAGGTCTTGCGTGCCGCAGATAAAGCGCACCGAACTCAGCCCGAAGCCATGCGTGCGCAGCGCCTCGTGCGCGGCCTCGATCACGCGAGGGTGCGACGACAACCCAAGGTAGTTGTTGGCGCACAAATTGATCACCTCGCGGCCGTCGGTGGTGCGCACCCGCGCGCCCTGCGGCGTGGCGATCACGCGCTCCTGCTTGAACAGCCCGGCCTCGCGGATCGCGTCGAGTTCGGTGCGGATGGATGCGTAGAATGCCTCGGCATTCGACATGGCTGGCTCCCGGTGAGGTGCAGTGGTGTGCTGGGGATATGCTACGATTCGATCGATAAATCGAACGTGTTCTGTATATCGAACATTTTGCGCAATATAACGAACATTCATCCATGACGCAAGCCCCGGTCCAGACTCCGCAAGCCGAAGGCCCGCCGGCAGTCGGCCTGGCGCTGCAGGCATTGCGCCAGCAGCAGCGGCTGTCGCTCGACGAACTGTCCCGCCGCGCCGGCGTATCCAAGTCGATGCTGTCGCAGATCGAACGCAACCTGGCCAACCCGACCGTTGCGGTGCTGTGGCGGCTGGCCAATGCGCTGGGCGTGAGCCTGGCCGACTTCCTCGCTGGCGGCGCCGCCGAGCGTCCCGGCGCCGGTATCACCGTGCTGCAGCCGCACGCGATCCCGTCGCTGAAAAGCCCCGATACCCGCTGCGACCTGCGCATCCTTGGCCCGATCGAACTGGCCGGGCGCTTCGAGTGGTATGAACTGACCATCCAGGCCGGCGGCGTGCTGGCCTCCGAGCCGCACGAGGCCGGCACGCAGGAACACCTGACGGTATTGGGCGGGTCGATGACGGTGCGCGCCGGCGCCGACGAGAAGAAGCTGCGGCACGGCGAGACCGCGCGCTATGCGGCTGATGTCGCACATGCGATCTCCAATGGCGGCAAGACCACTGCCACCGCACTACTGGTTGTAGTGCATCCGGGGTAAGGCGGGCAAGGGAGGCCACGCCCCTACCTTCCCCCAACCCGGCCAGCGTTGTTCAGCGGGCGCCGAACAAGCGCTTCACACGCTCCCACAGTACGCCGAAGAACACTGCCACCGGATTCAGGCGCACGGCCTGGTTCCGTTCGGCGTCGGAGAGCGTCGGGTCCATCCTGCGCGATACCGATTTGCCGAAGTCGGCGATCATCCGCCGCACGAAGTCCCGCACCAGCCCCGAGCGCGAGAACTGGGCCAGCGGCCCTTGCAGCGAATACTGCAGATCGACCGCGACTTCGGTCCCGCCGGCGGACAAGGCCCTGAGCTGGTAAGCGATATCGCCCGCGGCCTTGGAATTGCTGAGCGAGTCCTGTCCCGCACCCTTCAGCACGCCGCGCTTGTTCGCATCATCGCGCTGCAGGCGCGCGGCCCCCTCGAACCTTGCCGACATAGGGCCGAACTTGATCGCGATATGGCCCCTTACCTTCTCCCCGGCCACTTCCGTCAGCACCGCGCCGGGCAGGCAGCCGGCCACGGCCGGCAAATCCGCCATGAAGGTCCATACCTCGTCCAGCGCGTAGGGCACGTTAAAGCCGCCTTCGATGCGCGACCAGCCCTTGCGGTCGGCCGAGCGCTCGGGCTCGGCGCTGCCCGCCGCAGCCAGGTGCGGCTGCGTGCCGAGCGCCTCGTCCGCGACCGTGAAGCCCGCAAACGCCAGCGGTGCGGCGGCCGCGCCGGCATGCCGCGCGATCACGCCGGCGGCCGCGCGGCGCGCGTCCAGCACCGAACGGATCGCGGCGACGATGCCCATATAGCCGGTGCAGCGGCACAGGTTGCCCGACAACTCATGCCGGATGGTGGCTTCGTCGGCATCGGGCAGGCGCAGCACGATATCGCGTGCGGTGGCCAGCATGCCGGGCGTGCAGTAGCCGCATTGCAGGGCGTGGTGCCGGTTGAAGGCGGCGCGCAGGTCGGCCATGACCGCGTCGTCCTCGTAGCCCTCCACCGTGACGATGTCGGCGCCCTGGCAGGCGGCGGCAAAGGTGATGCACGAGCGCACCGGCTTGCCATCCACCAGCACGGTGCAGGCGCCGCACACGCCATGCTCGCAGCCAAGGTGCGTGCCGGTCAGACGATGCGTGTCGCGCAGGTAGTCGCCCAGGTGCGTCCGGTCCGCGCACGCGCCGGACACCCGGCGGCCGTTGACGGTGAATTCGATGGTCTGCACGGGGTGCTCCTCAGTTCAGCAGTTGCGCGACGCAGCGCGTCACGACGGTTCGGTACAGCTTGCGGTCGATGGCGTCCTTGCCCGGCGCGGCTTGCGCGACGGCTTCGGCCACGGCGTCAGCCGTCAGGGCGGCCGCGCCCTGCGCCGCAACGGCGCGCGTCAGGCCGGGCAGCACCATGGGCGGGCCGTCCAGCGCGCCGAGCACGATGCGGGCAAAGCGGCGGCTGGCGTCGAAGTACGCGGCGCAGCTGGCCTCGGCGAATTCGCCGGTCTTGCGGCACAGCTTCTGGTAGCCCCAGCGGCTGTGCGCGGTCTTCGGCGGCACCCGCACCGCGGCGATCAGTTCGCCGTCGGCCAGCACCGTGGTGTAGGCGCCGAGCATGAACGACTCCATCGGCACTTCGCGCGTGCCGGCGGCGGACGCGATCTCGATATGCGCGCCCAGCGCGGTCATGGCCACGACCCAGTCGGCTGCAGGGTCCGCATGCGCGAGGCTGCCGCCAACGGTGCCGCGGTTGCGGATCGCCCGATAGGCGATGCCGCCGGCAACGGCCTGCAGCATGGTGCCGCGCAGCGGCTCGAACACGCCGTCCTCGATCTGCGCGTGGGTCACGCAGGCGCCGATGCGGATGCCGTCGGCGGTTGCGGTCACGTCGCGGAGTTCGCGCAGCGCCGACACGTCGACCACCGTATCGGGCCGGGTCAGGCGCAGGTTCAGCATCGGCCCGAGCGATTGCCCGCCGCCCATGGCCTTGGATACATCGGTGCCCGCGCCCAGCCGGGACAGCGCCTCCGGCAGCGAGCCGGGTGCGTGGTAGGAGAATGCAACGGCTTTCATCGGTCAGGCTGCCTTCCGGTTATGCGCATCGGCCTCGGCCGCTTCCAGCGCTTCCAGGATCTTGCGCGGCGTCAGCGGCGTCTCCTTCAGCTCGACGCCGAAATCGCGCAGCGCGTCGTTGACGGCATTGAAGATGGCCGCCGGCGGCGCGATCGCCCCGCCCTCGCCCATGCCCTTGGCGCCGAACTCCGTATGCGGCGACGGCGTCTCGAAATGATGGATGCGGATCGACGGGATCTCGGTCGGCCCCGGCAGCATGTAGTCGGCCAGCGTCGATGCCAGCGGCTGGCCGTTGCCGTCGTAGTGCATGGCTTCGAACATCGCGGTGCCGATGCCCTGCGCCACGCCGCCGTAGGTCTGCCCTTCCACCACCATCGGGTTGATCATGGTGCCGCAGTCCTCCACCACGACGTAGTCGAGGATCCCGACATGGCCGGAATCGATATCGACCTCTACCGCCACGGCATGCGTGGCGTAGGTGAAGCTGCCGGTATCGACGGCCGGCTTGAAGCCCATCGTCACTTCAAGACCTTGTGCGTCGACGTCCGGCGGCAGCAAATGCGGGTTGATGTACCAGGCGTTGGCGATGCGCGCGATATCGGCTGCGGTGCCCGCGTTCCCGGACGCCACGGCGCCATCACGGAACGCCACGGCATCCTGCGGCTGGCCGAGCATGTGCGCGCCGATCTTCAGCAGGCGGGGCAGCAGCGCCTTGCATGCGCGCGACACCGCACCGCCCGACATCACCAGCGAGCGCGACGCATATGTGCCCGTCGAGAATGGCGTCAGGCCGGTATCGCCGTGCACCACCTTGATCCGCGCGATATCGATGCCAAGGATCTCGTTGGCGATCTGCGCGAAGGTGGTCTCCATGCCCTGCCCGTGCGAATGCACGCCCACGCGCACCTCCAGCCCGCCGTCCGGCGTGATGCGTACCGTCGCCGAATCGAAGCCCGGGATCACCGGCGTGCCCCACGCGGCAAACACCGAGGTGCCGTGCGCCGATTGCTCGGTGTAGGTGCCAAAACCCACGCCGACATAGGTGCTGCCCTGCGGCCCCGCCTGCTTGCGCGCGCGGATCGCGGGCAGGCCGATCATCTCCATGGCCTTGCGTACGCTGGCCGGGTAATCGCCGCCGTCGAAATGCTTGTTGGTGACGTTGACATAGGGCATCGCTTCGGGCGGCACCAGGTTTTCGCAGCGCACCTCCCACGGTTCGCGTCCCACTTCGCGGGCGATGGCGTCGATCATCAGTTCCATCGCAAAGCAGACGCCGGTGCGCGCCACGCCGCGATAGGGCACGAAGCCCGGCTTGTTCGTCGCCACGCAAGTGGTCTCGCAACGGTAGCCGTCAAAGGCGTACGGCCCCGGCAGGTTGCCAATCGCCTGCCCGGGCTCCAGCCCGATGGTGAACGGCCACACCGAATAGGCGCCGCCATCGATCACGATCTTCGCATCGAGGGCCAGCAGGCGGCCGCGCGCATCGGCATACGCGGTCAGGTCGTAGTGATGCTCGCGCGAGTTCGCGCCGGCGGTCAGGTGCTCGCGCCGGTCCTCGATAAAGCGGAACGGGCGCTTGTACGTCAGCGCCAGCCACGCGACGCACAGCTCTTCCTGCTGCAGCACGCACTTGTAGCCGAAGGCGCCGCCCACGTCGGGCGAGATCACCCGCACGCGCTCCTGCTCCAGTCCCAGGCAATGCGCCAGGATCGTGCGGATCATGTGCGGCACCTGCGTCGCGCTATAGACCACCAACTGGTCGAACTGGTGGTCCCAGTAGGCCAGCACCGCCTTGCCTTCCATCGGCACCATGCACTGGCGCGCCAGGTCGATCTTGCGGCGCACCACGACCGTGGCCTCGTGCTGGCGCGCCTCGAAGTTCTTGTCGGCGGTCAGCGTCAGGAAGGTGTTGTCGCGCCAGTGCTCGTGCACGCGCACCTCGCCGGCGAGCTGGCGCGCCTGGGTCACGTCGGCCAGCGCGGGCAGTTCGTCGAACGACACGGCAACCTGCTCGGCAATGTCTTCGGCCTCGGCGCGCGTAGGTGCGAACGCCATCGCCACCGGCTCGCCGACGAAGCGCACCTTGCCGCTGGCCAGCGGTGGCTGCGCCGAGGGCTGGTAGGACGGAAAGGCCGAGTCGGCAACGATGTCGCTGGCCGCCGCCATGTCTTCACGCACGATCACCGCGGCGGCGTGATTGGACGGCTTGGTCACCGACAGCAGCCGGGCGTGCGCCACCGGGCTGCGCAGGAACGCCACTTCCTGCAGGTCCGGCATGGCGATATCCGCGACGAAGCGGCCCTTGCCGTGCAGGTGCCGCGCGTCCTCCTTGCGCGCCACGCGGGCGCCGACCCCCTGGCCGCGCGGGCTTTCCGGGTAATCCGGTTCCATCGACGATGTCATTGCCCTGTCCGTTCCGATGATAAGCGTGGTTTATTCAGCATACTGACCAAAATCCTATGGAAATGCGGGCGGCCCTGTCAATTGCGGCTTTACCGCATCCCGGCGGCCGCCCAGCGCCATTCAGGCGGCTATTCCCGCACGCCGATGGCGGCAAGCCCCTCGGCACGCGTGGCGACGGTTGCGTACTTCTGCGCCATGTCGAACAGGTTGGCCTCATGCGGCCCCAGCGCGCGGTCGCCCACGCAGTCGGACAGCACGAGCGGGCGGAAGCCGTACTGCATCGCATCGACCACGCTGGCGCGCACGCACCCGCTGGTCACGGCGCCGGCCACCACCAGCGTGCGCACGCCGCGCTGCGTCAGCCACGCCGCCAGCGACGTGCCGAAGAACGCCGACGGCACAGTCTTGCGCACCACCAGTTCGCCCGGCTGCGGCGCCAGTTCCGCCACGATGGCGCTGTTGAAGGCACGCTCCTTCAGCGTCAGCATGTTCGGCACCTTCATCGAGAAGACGTTGTGGTCGGCACCATCGTCGGCATAGACGATGCGGCTGTGCGCGACCGGCCAGCCTTCGCGCCGCGCCACCGCGAGCAGCGGCACGGTGCTGGCGATGGCGTCGCGGATATTGCCGCCGCCGAAGACCGCCGGATCGGCAAAGCCATTGACGAAGTCCACGATCAGCAGCCCGAAGGGCCCATCCATCTCCAGCGCATTGCCGAAGCCCTGGCGCTGGTACGCGCCGATTTCCTTGTGCATCACGACTTGTCCTCCGGGTAGCGGAAACCGTCGGTCACCTTGCCCGCCGTCACCACGTCGACGCCGTCCAGGCGCACGGTGCAGCGCCGCACCGGGATGTCGATATGGCAGGCCGTGGTGCGATGGCCGCCGGCCTCGTTGTTCGGGCCGAGCGAGAACAGGAAGTTGCCCTCGAACGCGCGCGCATCCATGCCGATGGTGGCCTCGCGGTCGTAGAGGCCCAGCGTCGACCAGTGCGCGCGCGGCTGCAGCCCCCAGCCGATATGCGAGATCGCGTACGCTTCCGGGTCATTGAACGACGCCATGTACTCGCTCAGCAGCTCGGCATGGAGCCCGCCTTCGATGCGCGTCGCAAAGCCCGCTTCGACCGTCAGGCGGATCGGTTCGGTGACGTAGGTCTTCTGCGGCAGCAGGATGTCGCCTTTGTCCAGCACGATGGTGCCGTGGGCGGCGCCTTCGTTCGGCCAGGTGAGCGCGAAGCCGCTGGGCCAATGGTCCCAGCGTCCGGGCTCGTCGACAAAGCCGTACTCGCTGATGGCAGGGAATTCACCCAGCGGGCAGCGCAGGTCGGTGCCGGCGGGCGAGACGACGTGCATTTCCTGCGCGCTTGCCAGCCGCTGCGAGGCCGCCTTCACCCGTTCGCGATCGGCCTCGCAGGGCACCATGCGGGCCAGCACCTCGGGCGGCTCGACGGCCAGCAGGATTTTGGTGCCGCCCTGCAGGATCTCGTGCTGCTCGGGCGAGAACAGCAGCGTCATCAGGTCCAGCACCAGGTCGCTCGCCTTCAGCGCGGCGATGGCGGCCGGGTTGCCGGTCAAAGGCGTGGTGCCGAGGTAGGCGAGCGCATCGCGGCTCAGCGCCTTTTCGCCGTTGACGGGCGGCAAGTCAAGCCGGTTGACGATGGCGCCCATCGACTGCGTGGCGGTAAGCGCCGTGGACAGCGTCTGCGGGTAGGTGGCGGCGCTGGTCAGGATGGTGACGGTCTGTCCCGGCTCCAGCCGGGACAGCCGCAGCACCTTGCGCCAGGCCTCGATCATCTGGTGGTCACTTACCGGCATGTCGGCTCCTTGCTCGCTGATTGCGCCAGCGGCGCGCCGAGAAAATCATCTAGCGCCGCGTAAAAGCCCGCTTCGTCGTCCCACGGGATCATGTGGCCGGCATTGGCGACGTGGCTCACCAGCACGCCGGGCAGCAGGGTGCGGATTTCCGCGACGTCTTCGGGCCGCACCACGTCGCCACGGCCCGCGGTCATCAACAGCGTGGGCACCCCGACCCGCGGCATGTCGGCGTGGATGTCGTCACGGTGGAAGTCCTCGAAGCTGCGCACCACCGCGTCTGCGTTGCAGGTGTGCAGCCATTCGGCGCGCAGGCGCAGTTGCGCGTCGGTCCAGGTCGGGCAGAAGCGGCGCATGCCTTCCAGATCGGTGCCTTCCCGGGACAGCCGGATCGAATCGACGTACCACGGCAGTTGCGAAGGATATGGGCGACGCCCGGGGCCCGAGACAGGCGGGTCGACCATCACCAGCCGCGCCAGCCCGTGCGGCTTTCCCGCCGCGGCACGCAGGCCGATCCGAGCGCCCATCGAATGGCCGACCACGCTGTAGCGTCGCAGGCCCAGCGCTTCGGCAAAGGCGACGACGTCGCGCGCCTGCGCATCGAGGCCATAGTCGAGCCCCGGCTCCGCCGACGACAGCCCGCGGCCGCGCACGTCGAGGATGTAGGTGTCAAAGCGCGTGCCGAACTGCTCGCCGACAAAGCCCCACGTGATCGCGGGGCTGGTGATCCCCGGCACGATAACGACCGCGTCGCGCTCGGCACGCCCGCCCTCATTGCCGCCGTAGCGCAGGTAATGCTGGCGGATGCCATTGGCATGAACCTGGCCTCCGTACTGGAAGGTACTCATGGCCGCTCCTCAGTATGCGCCGGACAGCAGCGCACCCGCGCCCGGCACGACCGGCTCGAGGTCGAGCGCACGCAGCATCGCGTAGGTGGTGGCAATGGCGGCGGTCAGCACCGGCTTGCCGGTCATCGCCTCGACCTTCGCCACGGCCGGCAGCGACGGCATCTGCACGCAGGCAGACAGCACGATCACGTCGGCATCCCGCGCGTTCATCTGCGCGACGATGCCCGGCAGCCGCGCGGGATCGTGCCGGGCGACTTCCAGGTTGTCGGGGATTTCCAGCGCGCGATAGTCCACGACTTCATAACCCTCGTTGCGGATGTAGTCCACGACCAGTTCGGTCAGCGGCTTCATGTAGGGCGCGACCACCGCAATGCGCTTCGCGCCCATCACCTTCAGCGCATCCACCAGCGCGCCGGCACTGGTGATGACTGGCGCGTCGCCGCCGTTCGCGGTGGTATGTGCCTTCAGTCGCTGTTCGGATTGCCGGTGGTAGCCACGGCCCATCGCCATGATCGCGACCAGGCAGGCGTAGCCGAGCACGTCAACGCGGGCATCGCTCAGTTCCACCGCGCAGCGGTCGGATTCGGCATCCATTGCCGCCAGTTCTTCCTTGACCACCTTCTTCATCCGCATGCGGCTTGAATGGAAGGTGAAGCGTTCCGGGCGGATCTGCTGGCGCGCCATCAGCATGGCGGGGATCTCGGTTTCCATCGTCGTGTTCGAGCTGGGGACGATCTGGCCGATACGAAAGACTTTTTGCATGGGGTTTCCAGGTTGTGCGATCAGAGCTTGAGCAGGCGTTGCGCGTTGCCGTGGCAGACCAGTGCGCGCGTGGTGCCGTCGAGCGGCGCGCTGTCGATGAACCGCGCAGCCACTTCGGTGGATTCATAGGGATAGTCGACCGAGAACATCACCGCCTCGGGTCCCAGTTCGGCGATGGCGCCCATCAGCGCGCCGTGCGAGCACACACCCGAGGTGGTGATGACGATATTGCGGCCGATGTACTCGGACGGCGCGCGCTCCAGCTTGACGCCGTGTGAATAGACCGCGAAGCGGCTGTCGAAACGCCAGCGCTGGTAAGGCAGGCCCTCGCCCATATGGCCGAGGATCAGCTTGAGGCGCGGGAACCGGTCGAACACGCCGCTGAACAACAGCCGCAGCGCGTGCGAGGCGGTTTCCACACCCCACCCCCACGCGGCCCCGGCCAGCTCCGGATGGCCGGCGAGCACTTGCGGCGACACGAAGGCATCGGTCGGATGCAGGTACATCGGCACGTCCAGCGCCTGCATGCGTTCCCAGAACGCGTCATACGCCGGGTCGTCGTAATAGCGGCCATGCGTATGGCCGTTCACCAGCGAGCCCTTGAAGCCGAGCTGCAGCACGGCGCGCTCCAGCTCGGCCGCTGCCTGTCCGGGATCCTGCATCGGCAGCGCGGCAAAGCCGGCATAGCGCGTCGGATGGCGGGCGATCTGCGCCGCCAGGAAGTCATTGCTTTCGCGCGCCCGTGCCAGCGCCAGTCCGGTATCGGCTTCGCCCTGCACGCCGGGTCCGGTTTGCGACAGCACGGTGATGTCGATGCCGCACCGGTCCATCTCGGCAAGCCGCTCCTCGTCGAAATCGGCAAGGCGGCGGCCAAGCCCGGCGAACACCGCCGGATCGATATGCTGTGTGAACCCTTTGGAATAAGCCTGGAAGCCGGGGGTCATGAAATGCTCTTCCAGGGCGATCTTCTTCACGTTGGTCATGCTGGTGGGGGCTCCTGATGAGTGGAATCGCTGCGTGCCGAGCTTGTCCCACGTGCGCAAACGCGTTGCCTCGTTAATTGCTCAGTACACTGATTAGTTTCGGATTCTAGTCAGCGGATTTTCAAAAGTCCAGACGCCGCGCGGAGGGTTAACACCTATAACGATGGCCGGGGGCGCTCAGTACACTGATTCCAGATGCTCAGTATGCTGACAATATGAAATAGCCATTTAATTCGGGCTTTCCGGCGCCTTCGCTAGACACCACGCGGCGCCGGTGTTGGCCCGCATTTTGCTCAGCATACTGCGTATCTCATCAGCATACTGACTGATGCACCGGCAGGATGCGGCGCTGCACATTGGCGGGTCATGGATGACCCTCACCACCGGCGCCGGCACCTCCGGGAAGCAAACAAACAATAGAGACAACGGCCTGACCAAGGAGCCCCCGCCATGACGATCAGCCTGACCCGCGCCAAAACACGCGCCGAAACGCGCGCCCCCGCCTCCGGCATGACCGCCGAAGAACGCAAGGTCATCCTTGCCTCATCCTTCGGCGCCCTGATGGAGTGGTACGACTTTTACATCTACGCGGCGCTGGCGGTGTACTTCGGCGCACTGTTCTTTCCGCCGGGCAATGAAACGGCCGCCTTCCTGGCCAGCCTGGCCACCTTCGGCGCCGGCTTCCTGATCCGGCCGGTGGGGGCGCTGCTGTTCGGCCGCCTGGGCGACCTGATCGGCCGCAAGTACACCTTCCTGGTCACCATCCTGCTGATGGGCGTGGCCACGGTGGGCGTGGGCGTGCTGCCGACGTACGGGCAGATCGGCATCACTGCCACGGTGCTGCTGGTACTGCTGCGCTTGCTGCAGGGCCTGGCGCTTGGCGGGGAAGTGGGCGGAGCGGTCACCTACGTCGCCGAGCACTCGCCAACAAGCAAGCGGGGCCTCTACACCAGCTCGCTGCAGACCACCGCCACGCTGGGGCTGCTGTCCTCGCTTTTCGTGGTCTACCTGCTCAAGACCTTCCTGACCGAGGCGGAGTTCCGCGCATGGGGCTGGCGTATCCCGTTTATCGTGTCGCTGGTGATGCTGGTGATCTCGGTCTATATCCGCGGCAAGCTGCATGAATCGCCTGTGTTCGCGCGCATGAAGGCGGGCAACGCCACCTCGAAGTCACCGATCCGCGAAAGTTTCACACAGTGGCAGAACCTGAAGTCGGTGCTGCTGCTGTTCGTGGTAGCCGCCGGGCTCGGCGCGATCTTCGGCACCGGCCACTTCTACAGCATGTTCTTCCTCAACAAGACGCTGCACGTGCCCATCGAAACCGTGCACAAGCTGATCGCGATCGCACTGGTGGTGGCCACGCCCTGCTACCTGTTCTTCGGCTGGCTGTCGGACCGCATCGGCCGCAAGTACATCATGATGGCGGCATGCCTGCTGGCTGCGCTGTGCACCCAGCCGGTGTTCAAGGGACTGACTCACTACGCCAATCCGGCGCTGGAGCAGTTCCAGCGGCAAGGCACGGTGCAGGTGACCGCCGGCGACTGCAAGGCGCGCCTGTTCGGCGAGCCGGTGTCGGCCTGCGACAAGATCCGCGGCTACCTGACCGACCTGGGCGTGGGCTACACCTTCGTGCCTGCCAGCGATCCGGCACAGGCGGAAGTGCGGATCGGCGAGCGCACGCTGCAGGGCTTCGACCGCGCCGGCATCAAGGGCGCGCTGATCGAGGCCGGCTGGCCGGAGCGCGCCGATCCCGCCAGCATGAATACGCCGATGGTGTTCATGCTGCTGCTGGTGCCGATCCTGTTCCTGGCCATGGTCTATGGTCCGATGGCCGCCTTCATGGTCGAGCTGTTCCCGGCCAGGGTGCGCTACACCTCGCTGTCGCTGCCCTTCCACCTTGGTGCGGGCTGGGTCGGCGGCATGCTGTCGTTCGTGGTCACGGCGATGAACGTGTCCAGCGGCGACGTGTACTTTGGCCTGTGGTATCCGGTGGTCATCGCCGGACTCGCCTTCGTCATCGGCATGGTGTTCGTGCCAGAGACGCGAGGCCGTGACCTGTCCACCTGAGCTGCTTCCCGGCGCAATTGCAGGGCGGAGAAATCCGCCCTTTTCATCGGCACATATTCAGCATGCTGACTTGTTTCCCGAGCGAGCACGGCGATGGCGCCCGCGTCGGGCGAATGCAGCCGTCGCCAACTTCCATCCCTTCGCGCAGACAACCTGGAGCCCCCATGTCCACCTCTCGCATCCTCCGCACCCTTGCCGCGTCATCCGCCCTGCTCGGCCTGGCGCAGGCCACGCCCGCCCTGGCCGACGCCAGCGGCGTGAAGATCGGCGTCATCACCGATATGTCCGGCTCCTATGCCGACCTGTCCGGCAAGGGCTCGGTCGTCGCCGCCCAGATGGCCGTCGAGGAGTTCGGCGGCAAGGCGCTGGGCAAGCCCGTCACGGTGCTGTCCGCCGATCACCAGAACAAGGCCGATATCGCCTCGTCGCTGGCGCGTCGATGGTTCGATACCGACGGCGTCGACATGGTGATCGACTTCCCCAACTCATCGACGGCGCTGGCGGTGCAGGAAGTCGCGCGCCAGAAGCAGAAGATCGACATCGTCTCCACCGGCGGCGCCATGGCGCTGACCAACCAGAACTGCTCGCCCACGGGGTTCCACTGGGCCTGGGACACTTACTCGGTGTCGTATCCGCTGGTCCGGCGCCTGATCGACCAGGGCCGCAACAGCTGGTACTACATCACGGTGGACTACGCCTTTGGCCAGTCGCTGGAAGCCGATTTCCGCAAGGCGGTGGATGCCGGCGGCGGCAAGAACGTGGGCAGCACGCGCCATCCGCTCAATGCCAGCGACTTCAGCAGCCCGGTGGTCGCGGCCTCGGCGTCCAGGGCCAAGGTAGTGGTGCTGGCCAATGCCGGCAATGACATGATCAACGGCGTCAAGGCCGCCGGCGAGTTCGGCCTGATCAAGGCGGGCCAGACGGTCATCACGCCGTCCACCTTCATCACCGATATCAAGAGCCTGGGCCTGCCCGCCGCGCAGGGCCTGACCTATGTCGATCCGTTCAGGCTCGACCTCGACGCGAAGTCGAAGGACTTCGTCGAGCGCTACTACAAGCGCCACAAGGCGTATCCCACGCACGGCCAGATCGGCGTCTATTCCGGCGTGCTGCACTACCTGAAGGCCGTGGAAGCCGCCAAGACCGTCGAGGGCCCCGCGGTGGCGGACAAGATGCGCGCGCTGCCCGTCAACGACGCCTTCGTGCGCAATGGCAAGGTCCGGATCGATGGCCGCATGGTGCACGACATGTACCTGGCCCAGGCCAAGACGCCGGCGGAATCGAAAGGCCCGTGGGACCTGGTCAAGTACATCGGCACGATCCCCGGCGACGAGGCCTTCCGCCCCCTCTCCGCCAGCGAATGCCCGCTGGTCAAGAAGTGAGCGCGCCAATGCCTGAGCAAGACGTGATCCTGCGCACGCAGGGGCTGACCAAGGCGTTCAAGGGCTTTACCGCCGTCAGCCATGTCAGCCTGTCGGTGCGGCGGGGCTCGATCCATGCGCTGATCGGGCCCAATGGCGCCGGGAAGACCACCTGCTTCAACCTGCTGACCAAGTTCCACGATCCCTCGTCGGGCTCCATCCATTTCAACGGTGCCGACATCACCGCGCTGCGCCCGGCGCAGATCGCCCGCATGGGCGTGATCCGTTCGTTCCAGATTTCCGCGGTGTTCCCGCAGCTGACCGTGCTGGAGAACGTGCGCATCGCGCTGCAGCGCAAGCTGGGCACGTCGTGGCATTTCTGGCGCGGCAGGCGCTCGCTGTCGCAGCTGGATGCGCGCGCCATGGAGCTGCTGGACGACGTGGGCCTGGCCGGCTTCGCGCACCTGGGCACGGCCGAACTGGCCTATGGCCGCAAGCGCGCGCTGGAGCTGGCCACCACGCTTGCCACGGATCCCGAGCTGATGCTGCTGGACGAGCCCACGCAGGGCATGGGCCATGAGGACGTCGAGACGGTGACCGCGCTGATCAAGCGCGTGTCGGCGGGACGGACCGTGCTGATGGTGGAGCACAACATGAGCGTGGTGTCGTCGATCGTCGATCGCATCACGGTGCTGCAGCGCGGCGCCGTGCTGGCCGAGGGCACGTATGACGAGATCTCGCGCAATCCGCAGGTGAAGGAAGCCTATATGGGAACCACGGAAGACCAGCAGGAGGCCGCATGACCGCAACCGCCACCCCAGCCCTGGAACTGCGGGGCCTGCATGCCTGGTATGGCGAATCGCACATCCTGCACGGCGTCGACCTGTCGGTCCAGCCGGGCGAAGTGGTGACGCTGCTGGGCCGCAACGGCGCGGGACGCACCACCACGCTGCGCGCCATCATGGGCCTGGCCGGCACGCGCAAGGGGTCGGTACGCGTATTCGGCAAGGAAACTATCGGCATGAAGACGCACCGCATCGCGCCGCTGGGGCTGGGGTATTGCCCGGAGGAGCGCGCCATCTTCGCCAGCCTGTCGTGCGAAGAGAACCTGATGCTGCCGCCGGCTTTCGAGGCAGGGCCGGGCGCGACGGGGCTGCGCGAGCCCATGTCCGTTGCAGAGATCTACGAAATGTTCCCCAACCTGCATGAGCGGCGCAAGAGCCAGGGCACGCGCATGTCGGGCGGCGAGCAGCAGATGCTGGCGGTGGCGCGCATCCTGCGCACCGGCGCCAGCGTACTGCTGCTCGACGAGATCTCCGAAGGGCTGGCGCCGGTGATCGTGCAGAAGCTGGCGAAGATGATCGCCACGCTGCGCCGCCGCGGCTACACCATCGTCATGGTGGAGCAGAACTTCCGCTTCGCGGCACCTCTGGCGGACCGCTTCTTCGTGATGGAGCACGGCCGCATCGTCGAGGCCTTCGGTGCCGGAGAACTGGAACGGAAGATGCCCGCGCTCAATGCCCTGCTGGGCGTGTAAGGAGACCTTGTCATGGAATTGTTTGGAGTGCCCCTGCCCGCGCTGCTGAGCCAGCTGCTGCTGGGGCTGGTCAACGGATCGTTCTACGCGATCCTGAGCCTGGGGCTGGCAGTGATCTTCGGCCTGCTCAACGTCATCAACTTCGCGCATGGCGCGTTGTTCATGCTCGGCGCTGTGCTGGCCTGGATGGGACTGAACTACCTCGGCATCAACTACTGGGTGATGCTGCTGCTGGCGCCGCTGGTGGCCGGCGCGCTCGGCGTGGTTCTGGAGCGCACCATGCTGCGCCACCTGTACCGCTTCGACCACCTGTATGGGCTGCTGCTGACGCTAGGCATCTGCCTGCTGATCGAAGGCTTGCTGCGCTCGGTCTACGGAGTTTCCGGCCTGCCCTACCCTACGCCGCAAGCGCTGACCGGTGTCAGCCAGCTCGGTTTCATGGTGCTGCCCAACTACCGTGCCTGGGTCGTGGTGGCTTCGCTGGCAGTGTGCTTTGCCACCTGGTACATGATCGAGAAGACCCGGCTGGGCGCGTACCTGCGCGCCGGCACCGAGAATCCGCGCATGGTCGAGGCCTTTGGCGTCAACGTGCCGCTGCTGGTGACGCTGACCTATGCCTTCGGCGTGGGCCTGGCGGCGCTCGCCGGCGTGCTCGCCGCCCCGGTGATGCAGGTGTCGCCGCTGATGGGGCAGAACCTGATCATCACGGTGTTCGCGGTGGTGGTGATCGGCGGCATGGGCTCGATCCTCGGCTCGATCTTTACCGGCCTGGGGCTGGGTGTGTTCGAAGGCATTACCAAGGTCTACTACCCCGAAGCTTCCGCGACCGTTGTCTTCGTCGCCATGGTCTGCGTGCTGCTGGTGCGGCCGGCCGGTTTGTTTGGAAAGGAGAAATGATGGCAAGCCCCACTTACGCAACGCGGCCGCTGCTCGCGTACGGACTGGTGCTGGCAGCACTGCTGCTCGCGCCCTGGCTGGGCGCCTACCCGGTGCTGGTGATGAAGCTGCTGTGCTTCGCGCTGTTCGCCTGCGCCTTCAACCTGCTGCTGGGCTATACCGGGCTGGTGTCGTTCGGCCATGCCGCCTTCTTCGGCGGCGCGGCCTACGCCTGCGGCTACGCGATGAAGTCGCTGCAGCTCACGCCGGAACTGGCGCTGCTGGGCGGCACCGCCTTCGGCGCCCTGCTGGGGCTCGTGTTCGGCGCGCTGGCGATCCGCCGCCAGGGCATCTACTTCGCCATGATCACGCTGGCGCTGGCGCAGATGTTCTACTTCTTCTGCCTGCAGGCACCGGTCACCGGCGGCGAAGACGGCATGCAGGCGGTGCCGCGCGGCGAGCTGTTCGGCGTGTTGCCGCTGGCGTCCGACCACACCATGTACTACGTCGTGCTGGCGATCACCGTGGCTGCCTTCCTCGGGATCATGCGCATCGTCAACTCGCCCTTCGGGCAGATCCTGCGGGCGATCAAGGAGAACGAGCCGCGCGCGGTCTCGCTGGGCTATGACGCGGACCGGTTCAAGCTGCTGGCGTTCGTGCTGTCCTCGGCGCTGGCGGGGCTGGCGGGGGCGCTCAAGACGCTGGTGCTGGGCTTCGCCACGCTGACCGATGTCCACTGGATGATGTCGGGCTCCGTGATCCTGATGACCCTGGTCGGCGGCATGGGCACCCTGTCCGGCCCGCTGGTCGGCGCGCTGGTCATCGTCGCGCTGGAGAACAAGCTGGGGGATGCGGGCAACGCGCTGGCGGCGATGACCGGGATCGGCTGGTTCGATACGTTGGGCGAGTCGGTGAGCATGGTGACAGGGCTGATCTTTGTGGTCTGTGTGCTGACATTCCGCCGCGGCATCATGGGCGAGATCCTGGCGCGGTCGCAGGCACGTCCGACGCTGCAGCACAATGCCGCGGCTACGCCAGGGACGGCACGCACCAGCCAGGGTTAACGAGGATATTTCGCGCCCAAAACATCAGTACACTGATCTCATATATTCAGCATACTGACAAATTAGATTCACGGAGATGACCATGGCATGGATTCACATCGATGCGGCCGACACGCTGCAGAACGACGAGGTGATGCCGCTGACGCTGGGCGATCGCCAGCTTGCCGTCTATCGCAGCGATGACGCGTACTTTGTCACCGACAACGTCTGCACGCACCAGTACGCGCTGCTGTCGGACGGCTACCTGGAAGACGGCTGCATCGAATGCCCGCTGCACCAGGCCCGCTTCGACATCCGCACCGGCAAGGCGATGTGCGCGCCCGCCACCGGCGATATCCGCACCTACCCGGTCAAGATCGAAGACAGCCGGGTGTGGGTCGAGCTGTAAGGGAGCCGGTCATGACACAGCACACGCCCATCCTGATCGTCGGCGCCGGCCAGGCCGGGGCCATGGCCGCCGCCGCGCTGCGCGGCCTTGGCTATGGCGGCCGCATCGTCATGGCAGGCGGCGAACGGCACGCGCCATACGAGCGCCCGCCGCTGTCCAAGTCCGTGCTCGCCGACGCCGGACAGGACGGCAAGATCGGCGTGCACCCCGCCAGCTTCTATGCCGACCAGGGCATCGAGCTGCGGCTCGGCACCTGCGTCACCGCGCTCGATGCCGCGCGGCAAGTCGCGCACCTGGCCGACGGCAGCGCCATCGGCTATGGCGCCTGCCTGCTCGCCACCGGCGGCAATGCCCGCGCGCTGCCCGCGCTGCCGCCCGGCACGCCCCATGTGCATTACCTGCGCTCGCTGGATGACGCGGCGCGCCTGCGCGACGCCATGCAGCGCGCAGGCGAACTTGCGGTGATCGGCGGCGGCTTCCTTGGCCTGGAGACCGCTTCGACCGCTGCAGGCATGGGCCTGAAGGTCACGCTGGTCGAGAGCGCGGACCGCCTGCTGGGTCGCGCGCTGCCGCCGGAGCTTGGCGCATGGCTGGCGGATCGGGTGCGGGCGCAAGCCGTGACCCTGCGTCTTGGTTGCGGCATCGCTCACTGCGATGTCCAGGGCGATGGCGTGCAAATGCGGTTCGACGACGGCTCCGCGCTGCCCGCTCCGCTGGTGGTGGTCGCGATTGGCCTGATACCGGAAGTGGCGCTCGCCGCCGGCGCTGGCCTGGCGCTGCATCCGCAGAATGGCGGCATCCAGGTCGACGAACAGTGCCGCACCAGCGCGCCGTCAATCTATGCCGCTGGCGACTGCTGCAGCCAGTACCAGCCGCTGTTCGGCGCCGAGATGCGGCTCGAGTCCTGGCAAAGCGCCAATGAACAGGCGCGCATCGCGGCGGCGGCGATGCTGGGCGTGGCGGCGGAGCCCGCGGCGCTACCGTGGTTCTGGACCGACCAGTTCGGATGCAACGTGCAGATGCTCGGCGCCGCGCATCCGGATATCCGCTATGCCTGGCGCGGTATCGCGGCCCACGATGCCGCCGCCCCGAAGTTCATGCTGCTCGGCACCCGCCACGGCCGCCTGCGCCATGCCATTGCCGTGAATGCCGGCGGCGACCTGCGCCAGCTGCGCGCACTGGTCGGACACGACGTCTCGGCGCATCTGGCACGCCTGTGCGACGACACATTGCCGCTGCGGCAGGTCGTCCGCGAACGGCAGGCGGAAGCAGACAGCTCCATCACACTCTGAGAGGACTCCCACATGTACCAGACACAAGCGGTGATCCAGCACACGCTGGGCAAGAAGAACCCGGGACTGGATGAATGCCGATGGCCCGAGGACGGACTGCACTACATCCCGGACTGGGTCTACACCAGCCAGGCCGTCCATGACCTGGAGCTGCAGAAGATCTTCCGCGGCCGCTCATGGAACTATGTCGCGCTAGAAGCCGAGATCCCGAACGCCGGCGACTTCAAGCGCTCGTATGTCGGCGCGACGCCGGTGGTCGTGTCGCGCGCCGAGGACGGCTCGATCCATGTCTTCGAGAACCGGTGCGCGCACCGCGGCGCGGAGTTCTGCCGCCACAGCCAGGGCAATGCCAAGGAATTCGTCTGCCCTTACCACCAGTGGTCCTACGATCTCAAGGGCAACCTGCAGGGCGTTCCGTTCAAGCGCGGCGTCAACCGCGCCGGCGGCATGCCCCGGGATTTCCGCAACGAAGACCACGGGCTGGTAAAGCTGCACGTGGCGACGCGCAACGGCGTGATCTTCGCCTCCTACGCAGCTGACATGGAAAGCCTGGAAGACTACATGACGCCGGAAATCCTGAAGGATTTCGACGTGGTCTTCAACGGCAAGCCGCTCAAGGTGCTCGGCTACTACAAGAACGAACTGCCGTGCAACTGGAAGATGTACCACGAGAACCTGAAGGACCCTTACCACGCCACGCTGCTGCACTCCTTCCTGGTGGTGTTCGGCCTGCTGGTGGCGGGCAACGAGTCGGCAATGATCGCCGACCCCGTGCACGGCCGCCACGGCACCATGGCATCGGCCAAGAAGGAGGACAAGTACGCGGCCGTCAGCGACGAGAACAAGAAGGAGATGCGCTCGTACCACGAAGGCATGCGCCTGGAGGACGAGCGCTTCCTGGAGTACGTGCGCGAGTTCGACTCGCCGTGGTCGGTGACGATGCAGACGATCTGGCCGAACCTGATCGTGCAGCGCGAGATGAACACGCTGGGCGTGCGCCAGATCGTGCCCAATGGCCCGGACAGCATGCTGATGCTGTGGACCATGTTCGGCTACGAGGACGATACCGAGGAAATGACGCAGCACCGCCTGCGCCAGGGCAACCTGATGGGCCCCGCCGGCTTCCTCGGTCTGGAGGACAACGAGGCGATGAAGTTCGTGCAGGAAGGCGTGCGCCGCTCCAGCAGCGACCTCAACGTGCTCAAGCTTGACGCGCAGCAGGTCGGCACGTCCAGTTCCCTGATCTCCGAATCCGCGATCCGCGCGATGTACCAGTACTACCGCGGCGTGATGGGGTTCTGAGGGCGGCCTGACGGGAATCCAAAAGCATATGAAACCGATGAACTACTCCCTCTATCGCGAGAGCACCCTCGGCACCGCGCGCGCGATCGAACTGCGGCTGGAGATCGATGCCTTCCACGCGGACTATTGCGCGGCACTGGACGCCGGCGTGGTCGAGCGCTGGCCGGGCTTCTTCACCGACGATGCGCTTTACCGCATCACCGCGCGCGAGAACGCCGAACGCAACCTGCCCGTCGGGCTGGTCTATGCCGAAGGCATCGGCATGATGCGCGACCGCGCCGCGGCGATCGCCAGTACGCAGATGTTCGCGCCGCGCTACAACCTGCACCTGGTGACCAATACGCGGGTCAGCGATGAAACCGCCGACGGCGACATCGTGGCGCAGGCCAACTTCATGCTGTTGCAGACGCTGGTGGAGGGGCCCACCACGATCCATCTCGCTGGCACCTATCACGACCGCTTCCGCCGCCAGGGCGGCAGGCTGCTGCTGCGCGAGCGCCAGGTGGTGTACGACACCACCATCATTGCGAACGACCTGGTCTATCCGGTCTGAGGCAGCTGACAGGTCAAACCGGCGATGGTGGTCTCCCCTCTGCCGCAAGCGGGAGAGGGGAGCAAACCGACGCCCGCCGTTGTTGCTTACTTCATTACATGCTCCGCAGCACCGTGCGGCTGTACTGGTTGTTGGCTTCCACCAGCGTCGCCAGCAATTCCATGAACACCTCCCGCTGCGCCGGCTTCAATGGAGCCAGCATGCGTTCCTGCGCGCGCGCCATGTCGGCGCGCAGCGACGTGACCACGCTCTTGCCTTCGCGCGTCAGGTGGACATGGCGCGTGCGCCGGTCCGCGGGGTTCTCGCGGCGCTCGACCAGGCCGCGGTCTTCCAGCCGGCGTACCACGTCCATCGTCGTGGTCCGGTCCAGTCCCACTTCCTGTCCAAGCGAAGTCTGGTCCAGTCCCGGCAGCACCGACAACACGGTCAGGATGGCGTACTGCACCGGCGTGATATTGGGCGCCTTGCACTCCTCGAAGAACATCGCCACGTGGATCTGATGAAGCCGCCGCACAAGAAACCCGGGACGTGCCCAGAGCAACTCCTTGGCGGGATCCGCTTCCGGCACCGCAGTTGCCGTACTGCCGTTTTCACTCGTTGCGCTGCGCTTTGCTCTCGGAGACATCGCCTTCACCATTTTGTATGCACACTGACAGTATATATGAGGCACGGTGAAGACGACTCGCCCTGAACGGGCCAACAGCGCGTCGCGTGGATGGCCCGAAGCGCCGGCGCCTCAGCGCGCGCCAGCGGCGCTGAGAATGCGCTCGATCTGCGCATGGCCGCGCTGGCGCGCATGCTGCAGCGGGGTGACGCCCTCGCCGTCGGCGAGATTCACATTGGCGCGCGCCTGCACCAGCAGGCGTACGATCTCGGTATGCGCGGCGCCGCCGTTGCCGAGGATGATGGCCTCGAGCAGCGCCGTCCATTTCAGCCGGTTGACATGGTCGACGTCCACGCCCGCCGCGATCAGCATGCGCACGGTCTCGACATGCCCGCGCTCGGCGGCGGGAATCAGCGCGGTGCCGCCGTAGCGGTTGGTGCTGCGCAGGTCTGCGCCGTGGGCCAGCGCCATGCGCAGGATCTCGTTGTGGCCGCGCGCGCCGGCGTAGAGGTAGGGGCTGTCCTGGATCGCATCCTTGGCATTGACGTCGGCGCCGGCCTCGATCAACGCCTTTGCCGCCTGCACCTGGTTGTGATGCGTGGCGACCAGCAGCGCGGTACGTCCCTGCGCGTCGCGGGCGTCGATGGTAGCGCCGCTGGCAAGCAGCGCCCGCACGCGTGCGGCGTCGCCGCTGGCAGCGGCGGCATGGAGTTCGGTGGCCGGCAAAGCGCCGGCCGCGGAGGAAACGTGGGTCAGCATGGCAATGACAAAGGCAAGGCAGAGGAGCAGGCGCGCGGCCAGCATGCAGGAACTCCGTGCGAAATGAGAATGAGAAGATAGCGGCCATGGTCGCGCAGCAGGAGCGGCCTGGCCGCGCATTCTGTCACGCCGGCACCGCGCGCCGGAAGTTAAGGTTCTGAATGGGATCCAGT
The DNA here is from genome assembly GCF_015549295.1 of Cupriavidus sp. IK-TO18. Lineage (NCBI taxonomy): Bacteria > Pseudomonadati > Pseudomonadota > Betaproteobacteria > Burkholderiales > Burkholderiaceae > Cupriavidus > Cupriavidus sp. IK-TO18. Next base: position 25,832 of record NZ_JADGMP010000035.1, on the reverse strand, counting down.
GCCAAAGCGAATGGCTGGCCGCGTGTGTCACTGGCCAAGCCCACGCCACCGGCATGGCCATCACACTGTCATCGTCGCTGGCCGATAATGGCTCCGACACCGGTGCCCGCGAGGCAACTTGTAACGGCAAGTACTGGCAAGGAACCGTGCGCCACCGGTGCCGTCAAACAAGCTAGCCGCTTGAGACCGGACATGCCACCGGGCACCGCGCTGCAGCATTCGTGCCGCAACGCAGCACGCACGGCCGCACGTGCCAGGGTCTCCACGGCGCGCTTCTTCGCGCGGGCGCCGCGTGCGCCCTGCAGACTCCCAGCAAACGCCCCCTCTAGCCAAGGAGATGAACGTGCTGAGCCCGCATGAATTTGCCACGCTATTGCTATTGAGTGACGGCCCCGACTCCCTCGATTCGAGCGATTCCCGCCAGATAGATCCCACCGACCTGAAGGCCCTGGTCGAAAAACAATTGGTCCAGCTGGAAGTCCTGCACGGTTGCCGGCAGGAACCGCGCATCACCAGCCACGGCTATTCGATGCTGAAAGCCATGGGACGCTGAGGCGTCCCGCCCATCACCCAACCGGCTGACCCACATGGACGTGCGCCCTGCCGCCGGTATTGTCGGGACAGCCCATTCCGACACCGCGCGCCGCCGCTTCCTGCAAGAACTTGCGGGCCTGCTCGCGCTCGTCGGCGCCGGCACCGCAGGAGCGCAGGCGCCGGCAGCGTGCCTGCTCACCCCCGAGGCAACCGAAGGACCCTTTTACCTTGACGACGCGCTGCTGCGCGCCGACATCCGCGACGGCCGCCCCGGCCAGCCGCTGCGGCTGCGGCTGCGCGTGGTCGAGGCACGGCGCGGCTGCGCGCCCGTCCAGGGCGCGCTGGTCAGCGTGTGGCACTGCGACGCCAGTGGCAGCTACAGCGGCGAGAGCGCCACCAATCGCCAAACCCGCTACCTGCGCGGCGTGCAGCCCACCGGCGCCGACGGCGTGGCGACGTTCACCACGATCTATCCCGGCTGGTATCCGTCGCGCGCCATCCATATCCACTTCAAGGTGCTGCTGGCGCACGCGGAAGTCCTGACCAGCCAGCTGTATTTCGACGATGCGCTCAGCCGCCAGGTGCTAGGCAGCCACCCTGCCTACCGCGCGCATGGCGTGCCGACGCGCCCAACCACAGGGGATCCGATTGCCGGCAGCAGACCCAGCACTGTGCGCGTGAACCAGCCCGGGGAAGCCGGCGGCGCGCTCGAGGGGGAGTTCACGATAGGGATTGTGCGCGCCTGAATCTTGCGGCAATGCCGCATCGGCGTCCGCGCTGCAACGCCAAAGTGAGCCAGCCCTCACCGCCCGGGTAATCCCTACATTGTGGTTCTCTGTCCATTTCCTACCATGAAGGGAATCAAGGGCCACCCTGCGCAGCGCGAGCGCAGCCTCCTGGTCCAGCGCTTTCCCGATTTTCCCGACTTTTCCGGTGTTCAAGACAGTGGCGAGCTGCCTCGGCCCATGGCCGGCGCTCGCGGTCATCCACCCACACATGGAGGCAATCATGGCATCCAGGACGAGGAAAACGCAGGCGAAGCAGGCTGCTGCGGAGACTGGCGGCGGGGGTGGCGTCTCGCGGCGCGGCTTTCTCGGCGGCGCCGCCGGGGCAGCTGCCGGCGCTGCGGCAATGGGATTCCCCGCGGTCGTCAAGGCACAGGGCCCGATCACCATGCGCTGGCAGAGCACATGGCCGACCAAGGACATCTTCCACGAGTTTGCCGGCGATTTCGTCGCCAAGGTGAACAATATGTCGGGCGGCGACCTGAAGATCGAACTGCTGCCCGCCGGCGCGGTGGTCAAGGCGTTCGACCTGATCGATGCCGTCAGCAAGGGCACCCTCGACGGCGGCCACGGCGTGATCGCGTACTGGTACGGCAAGAACTCCGCCCTGGCGCTGTGGGGCTCCGGCCCCGCCTGGGGCATGGATCCGAACATGCTGCTGGCCTGGCACAAGTACGGCGGCGGCAAGCAGCTGCAGGAAGAGATCTACCGCAGCCTGAACCTCGACGTGGTCTCGTTCCTGTACGGGCCGATGCCGACGCAGCCGCTGGGCTGGTTCAAGAAGCCAATCACCAAGCCGGAGGATTTCAAGGGACTGAAGTTCCGCACGGTCGGTCTGTCGATCGATATCTTCACCGGGCTGGGCGCCGCCGTGAACGCGCTGCCCGGCGCCGAGATCGTGCCGGCCATGGACCGCGGCCTGCTCGACGCCGCCGAATTCAACAATGCCAGCTCCGACCGCGCGCTGGGCTTCCAGGACGTGTCCAAGGTCTGCATGCTGCGCAGCTTCCACCAGGCCTCGGAGCAGTTCGAAATCCTGTTCAACAGGAAGCGCTATGACGCGCTGCCCGCCAAGATGAAGGCGCTGATCGCCAACGCGGTGGAAGCGGCCTCGGCGGATATGTCGATGAAGGCGATCGACCGCTATTCCAAGGACTACCAGGCGCTGCAGGCGCAAGGCGTGAAGTTCTACGCCACGCCCAACTCGGTGCTGCAGGCACAGCTCAAGGTCTGGGACGAGATCGTGGCGCGCAAGGAAAAGGAAAACCCGATGTTCAAGAAGGTCAACGACTCGATGAAGGCCTTCGCGCAACGCGCCACCCGCTGGCAGAACGACACCAACGTCGACTTCCGGCTGGCGACAAGCCACTACTTTTCCAAGCGCAGCTGAGCGGCGCCGGGGCACCATCGTGCAACGCCTGCTGTTCGGCATCGACCGGGTCAGCACCTTCGTCGGCCAGGCCGGCTCGTGGCTGATCATCGCGCTTACGCTGATGATCAGCTACGAGGTGTTCTCGCGCTACGCGCTCGGCGCTCCGCACGCGTGGGTGTTCGATGCCAGCAACATGATGTACGGCACACTGTTCATGCTGGCCGGCGCCTACACGCTGGCCAAGCGCGGGCACGTGCGCGGCGATATCCTGTATGGCTTCCTGTCGCCGCGCATGCAGGCGGCGATCGACCTGGTGCTGTACCTGGCCTTCTTCTTTCCCGGTGTGATCGCGCTGGCCTGGGCCGGCATCGACTTCTTCGAGGTCTCGCTGGCGCAGAACGAACACTCATCGATCGCCGCCGACGGCCCGCCGATCTACCCGTTCAAGGCAGTCATCCCGATTGCCGGCGCGCTGTTGCTGTTGCAGGGAGTGGCCGAGACTATCCGCTGCATCCTGTGCCTGCGGCGCGGGCAATGGCCGCCGCGCGAAGGCGATGTCGAGGAAGTGGACGTCGACAAGCTTAAGGAAATGGTGCAAGGCACGCCGACCGCCGAGCTGGTTGACACGCCCCCGCCACCCCACCGCGAGGACGCCGCGCGATGAGAAAGGAACTCTGGTTCGGCGTGACGCTGATGGCGCTGATTGTCGGCGCCGTGATCTGGTTCATGCCCGCGCCCGGCGACTGGACCAACGGGCATCTCGGCCTGCTGATGCTGGCGCTGATCGTGGTGGCGATCATGCTGGGCTTTCCCACCGCGTTCACGCTGATGGGCATGGGCGTGCTGTTCTCATGGCTGGCCTATCGCCACGCCAACCCCGAGATCGCGGTGCAGCAGACGCTGGACCTGATGGTGCAGCGGGCCTATGCCGTCATGACCAATGACGTGCTGATCTCGATCCCGCTCTTTGTCTTCATGGGCTACCTGGTCGAGCGCTCCAACCTGATCGAGAAGCTCTTCCGCAGCCTGCACCTGGCGCTGGCCTGGATTCCCGGCTCGCTGGCGGTGGCCACGCTGGTGACGTGCGCGATCTTCGCGACCGCCACCGGCATTGTCGGCGCGGTGGTCACGCTGATGGGCCTGCTGGCATTTCCCGCGATGCTGCGCGCCGGCTACAGCACGGCGCTGTCGGCCGGCGCGGTCACTGCCGGCGGATGCCTGGGCATCCTGATCCCGCCGTCGGTGCTGCTGATCGTGTATGGCGCCACGGCGGGCGTCTCGGTGGTGCAGCTCTATGCCGGCGCGTTCTTCCCGGGGCTGATGCTGACCGGCCTCTACATCCTGTACATCCTGCTCATCGCCAAGCTCAGGCCGCAAATGGCGCCGCCGCTGCCCGAAGACGAACGTGCGGTGCCGCTGCCGGCACTGGCCGGCACGCTGCAGGCTGGCGGCGCGGTGCGCGCACTGCCCGCCTTCGGCGCCGGCATGCTGCGCGCACTCAAGGGCCCGCGCAATGCAGACGTATCCACCGCGGCGTTCGCGCGCCAATTGGGCATCGTCTTGCTGCCCGCGCTGGCCGTGGCAGTGATCATGGGCACGTTGTACGAGGCCATCACCGCGCCCGCCGCCAGCGTCGCCGCCGAAGCGCCGCTGGCGCTGGGCGGTGCCGAGGAAAGCAGCGCGCCGCTCGATGAGCTGCAGGCGCCGCCGGAGGAAACTCCGATCCCACCGGGGACCGTGCCGGCACCGGCGGCGGATACGACCGCCGCCGCGGCTTCCGCGCCGCAGGATGTACAGCCGGCGCCCGCAGCGGCCGCGGCATCACCCGCGCCGCGCTGGTTCTGGGTCACGCTAGGTGTGGTCGTGGTGCTGATGGTCTATTTCTACTGGCGCTTCAGCTTTGCCCGGCTGGAGATCTTCAAGATGCTGCTGTCGTCGTTCTTCCCGCTGGCGCTGCTGATCCTGGCGGTGCTGGGCTCGATCGTTTTCGGGCTGGCCACGCCGACAGAAGCGGCCGCGGTGGGATCGCTGGGCGGCGCGTTGCTGGCAGCCGCCTATCGCCAGCTCAATTTCCGCGTGGTCAAGGAATCGGTACTTCTGACGGCCAAGACCAGCGCCATGGTGTGCTGGCTGTTCGTGGGCTCGTCGATCTTCTCGGCGGCGTTCGCGCTGCTGGGGGGGCAGGCGCTGGTCGAGCAATGGGTGCTGTCGCTGAACCTGTCGCCGGTGCAGTTCATGATCCTGGCCCAGATCATCATCTTCCTGCTCGGGTGGCCGCTGGAATGGACCGAGATCATCATCATCTTCATGCCGATCTTCATCCCGCTGCTGGATAACTTCGGCATCGATCCGCTGTTCTTCGGCCTGCTGGTGGCGCTGAACCTGCAGACCGCGTTCCTGTCGCCGCCGGTGGCAATGGCCGCGTTCTACCTGAAGGGCGTGGCGCCGCCGCACGTGACGCTGAACCAAATCTTCCTCGGCATGCTGCCATTCATGGGCATCCAGCTGATCGCGCTGGCAATGCTGTACGTCTTCCCCGGCATCGGCCTCTGGCTGCCCACGGTGCTGTACCGCTGAAGCCGGGGGGGCGCCGCGGCGCCTATACTGGTTGGCAATGCCGAACGCAACGCCAGCCGATAGCGCGCTCGCCACCCTTCCGCTCGATACCGCATTCCGCACCGACATCCCCGGGCGGCTGGACCGCCTGCCTTGGTCGCGCTGGCACTGGCGCGTCACCATGGCGCTGGGCATTGCCTGGGTGCTCGACGGGCTCGAAGTCACGCTGGTGGGTTCGGTCGGCGCCGTGCTGGAGCGTCCGGACACGCTGGGGCTAAGCGCGACGCAGGTCGGCTGGACCGGCTCGCTCTACATCCTCGGCGCGGTCATCGGCGCGCTGGTCTTCGGCCGCATGGCCGACCGGCTCGGGCGCAAGCGGCTGTTCCTGGCCACGCTGGCGGTCTATATGCTTGCGACGCTGGCCACCGCGTTCGCGCCGGGCTTTGCCTTCTTTGCCGCTTGCCGCTTCCTGACCGGGCTGGGCATAGGCGGCGAATACGCGGCAATCAATTCCGCCATCGACGAACTGATCCCCGCGCGCGTGCGCGGGCGCGTCAACCTGGCGATCAACGGCAGCTTCTGGCTCGGCGCGGCATTGGGCGCGGGCCTGAGCCTGCTGCTGCTCGATGCGCGCGTGCTTGGGCCGGTATGGGGCTGGCGCGCTTGCTTTGCGCTGGGCGCGCTGCTGGCAGTGGCGATCGTGCTGGTGCGCCGGCACGTGCCCGAGAGTCCGCGCTGGCTGGCCACGCACGGACGTCTGGAGGAAGCCGAGCGCGTGGTCGCCACGATCGAAGCCGAGGTGCGCGCGAGCCATGGGCCGCTGCCGCCGGTTGCTTCCGATTGCGCCGCGGTCGCGATGCGCCCGCGCGCTGCCCCCGGCGTGGGCGAGGTCTTGCGCCTGCTGCTGCGGCGCTATCGCCAGCGCAGCACGATCACGCTGGCGCTGATGGTGGCGCAGGCGTTCTTCTACAACGCCATCTTCTTTACCTATGCGCTGGTGCTGACGCGCTTCTACCACGTGCCGGAAGCGAGTGTGGCGCTCTACATCTTCCCGTTCGCGCTGGGCAATGCCGCCGGGCCCTTCCTGCTGGGCCCCCTGTTCGACCATATCGGACGCCGGCGCATGATTGCCGCGACCTATGTGCTTGCCGGCATCGGGCTGGCGCTGACCGGCTGGGCCTTTGTCGAAGGCTGGCTCGATGCGCGCGCGCAGGCGTTGTGCTGGTCGGCCGTGTTCTTCCTGGCTTCGGCGGCAGCGAGTTCCGCCTATCTCACCGCCAGCGAAGTGTTCCCGCTGGAAATGCGTGCCCTCGCGATCTCGGTGTTCTACGCCCTCGGCACGGGCACCGGTGGCTTTATCGCGCCATTGTTGCTGGGTGCGTTGATCGAGAGCGGCAGCCGCGAGGCGGTGGCAGCGGGCTATGGCCTCGGTGCGGCACTCGTCACCATCGCTGGCCTGTTGGCGTTGCGTTATGGCATCGATGCCGAACGGCGTCCGCTGGAACAAGTCGCGCCGCCGCTTGCTGCGGATGATCACCCGCAACGGTAAGCCAGCGCTTAGTCAGCGCCTGTCCGAAAGTCTGCAGCCCGCGCCAGACAACGTTCCCGGCCCCTGCGCGCGCCCGTCGCGTCTTGCTGTCGCAACTGCCATTATGAAGGCCGTATTAAGCAGGACTAGGACCTCCCCTTACACATTCTTACAGCAAGCCAAGGGGCAACTGACTAGCCTTAACTCACGCGCGGCGGCCTGAGTGCATGAATCTTAGCGTCAACAGGCTGCCACCTCGTGGCCATCGCCTTGCTGCTCGCAGCAGCGATCGGCCATTGTTCAACGCTGCCCGAAACAGACCGGGCAAATCCACGGACCGGACCGAGGTCCGATGCAAAGTGCGCCGCAGCGGCTGACTGCCTCAGCGCGCGTGCTGCAGACAACAAGCTGAATTGGGGACTAGCAGGCCCGGGCATCGCGCGACAGCTCTTGCGCGACGCCACGCGCTTGCCTGCGAATTTGCTCGTCCGGCATGCGTTGCGTGCAGCCGGAAGGGACGCTTTTGACTTGCTTGCCGGAGAACAACGACCATGGCCGACCAGCGCAACAACCCACCTCCGCCTTCCACACACCCGCCGCGTAACACGCTGGCCCCCGCATCGCAGCGCCAGCCGCACGGTGACGGGGTGGTCCAGCGCCAGCAGCCGGTCGCCATACCGCTGTGGCATATCGTGCCGCGCATGGCCGGCTATGGCGTGGTGCTGTTCATTGTGTGGGCGGTGCTGACGATTATGTTTCCGAATGTGTTTACGCGTTCGTCGGAGCGTGCCGTGATCAATAGTCCCGTCAGCCTGGTGACCTCGCCGGTCGAAGGCATCGTCATGCAGCAGAAGGTGGCAGCGGGCCAGAGCTTCACCGCCAACCAGCCGCTGATGGTGGTGCAGAACCCGAACATCGACCGCTCGCTGCTGGTCGAGCTGACCGGCAAGAAGCTCGATACGCAGCAGCGCTACGATTCCGCGCGGGCGCGGCTGGAATCGAACCGCCGGCTGATGGGCGCCACCGAGCAGGACCTGCAGCGCTACAACAGCGCCGCGCAGCGCGAGCATGCGACGCGCGTGCGTGCGCTGCAGGCGCGGCTGGCGTCGGCCACCGCGCAGGAGGACCAGCAGCAGGAGGTCGTCAACCGCAACCAGAACATGCAGTGGGCAGGCGCGGTGAGCGAGGCCTACACCAATGCATCGCGCTACCAGTTGTCGATGCTTACCAACGCCAAGGCCGCGGTGAAAGCCGAACTGGACAGCGCCGTCGGCGAAAGCGAAGCGTCGCGCAACAAGGTCTATGCCTCGTCGGCGGACGGCCCCAGCGCTTCTCTGTCGCAGCGGCGCCAGGCGCTGAGCGCCGAATCCGCGCAGCTGACCGCCGAACTGGAGCAACTCGAGGCGTACGGCAAGTCAGTCGACGAGCTGCTCGCCACCGAGCAGCAGCGCATCGACCGGCTGTCCAACCTTGAGATCCGCTCGACCGAGGCCGGCACCATCGAAGACCTGATCGCGCAACCCGGCATGCGCGTGGCAGCGGGCGCCACGCTGGCACGCGCCAGCAACTGCGCGCAGACGCGCGTGGTGGCGGTATTCCCGCGCAGCCTCAGCGACAACCTGTTGCCGGGGGCGCGCCTGAACGTGCATGTCGACGGACTGCCGGCGGCGCTGCCGGCATCGGTGGCGGAGGTCCTGCCGCGCGCGCCCGACGGCGACCAGGCGCGCTACTTCGTGCCGTTCCCGCCGATCGAGAAGAACGAGATCTACGTCATCGCCAAGCTCGACCGGCCGCTGGGCAAGCTGCCGGACAAGCCGAATGCGGCCGCATCGGCGACCACGGCCAGCGCGGGCGGTACCGCACCGGCGACCTCGGGCCACTGCGGCATGGGCCGCTGGGCACGCGTGACGCTTGATCAAAGCTGGCTGGGGCAGCTGCGGGCATCGCTGACTTGAGCCACCGACCTGAACGGGCCTGAACGGACACCACGGAGACGAGCATGATCCGACCACCGTTGCCTCCACCGCGCATGCGCCGGCTAGCCGCTGCACTGTTGCTGCCGGCAGCGCTCGCACTCGCCCCGGCCGCCGCGCATGCGCAGGCGTCGCAGCAAACCCTGCTGGCCGAAGGCTGCAAGGTACTGGCCGAGCGTGTCGGCCGTGAAGCCGGCAACGGCCCGGTCTTCCTCGCCAGCTATGAGCCCGCACCGGGCGGCGAGCCGCTGGTGCCGGCGCTGCGCAACGCCGCCTTCGTCTACGACAACGCGCTGGCCGGCATCGCGCTGGTGGCGTGCAAGCGTCCCGCCGAAGCGCGCCGCATCGCCGACGCCGTGCTGCAGGCGAGCCGGCAGGACCGCCACTATCGCGACGCACGGCTGCGCAACGCCTATCGCGCCGGCCCGCTGCCCGCAGGGCCGGCACCGTTGCCCGGCTGGTGGGACGAGCCCAGCAAGCGCTGGTTCGAGGACGCCTACCAGGCCGGCACCGCCACCGGCAACGTCGCCTGGGCCGCCCTGCTGCTGCTCGCCGTGCACGAAGCCACGCGCGACGCACGCTACCTGGACGGCGCCGCTGCGCTGATGGGCTGGGTCCACGCGAGCGTGCCCGATACCGGTGCGCCCGCGGCCTATACCGGCGGTTTCTTCGGCCACGAGCCCAGGCAGATCCGCCAGGGCTGGAAATCGACCGAGCACAACGTCGATACCTATGCCGCCTTCAGCTGGCTCGCCAGCCTGCGCAACGACCCGCGCTGGCGCGACGGCGCGGCGCTGTCGCGCGGCTTTGTCAATGCCATGTGGCAGCCGCGCGAGGGCCGCTTCGTGATCGGCACCAAGGACGACGGCCGCGGCCTCAATGCCGGCCCGTCCGCACTCGATGCCGTGCTGTGGCCGCTGATCGCCCTGCCCGATACGCCGCGGGACTGGTACCGCGCGCTGGGCTGGGTCGATGCACGCCATCGCGCCGGCGCGGGTTACGGCTTCAAGGCCAGCCCGGACGGCATCTGGACCGAAGGCACCGGCCAGGCCGCGCTGGTGCTGCAGGCCGCTGGCCGCGCGCAACAGGCGCAGCCGTTGTGGCCGCTGCTGCTGTCGCAGCGCGCTCCCTCGGGCATGCTCTACGCCACGCCCGATGCGCGCATCAGCACGGGGCTGTCGATCGGGCCCACGTCGACCACCGAAGACTTCCACTACTTCCACCTGCCGCATCTTGGCGCCACCGCGTGGGCCGTGCTCGCGGCAGCGCGCTGGAATCCGTTCCGCCCCGGCGGCTGCCTGGACCCGTCGTGCCCGCCGCCTGCCATCGCCGCGGCCAATACCGGCACCACCAACGCCACCAACACCAACGCCCCCGGCAAGGACTGACGATGTTCACCCTCTTTCTCGAGAACCAGTCGCTGCTGGCCATCAACGGCGGCGTGCTGCTGGCGATGGTGCTGCTGACGCTGCTGTGCCGCCAGGAGCGGCCGGCTGACCGCATGCTGTTCGGCGGCATCACCTTCCTGCTGCTGATGGTCTACGTGACCTGGCGCGTGCGCGAGACGCTGCCCCCATGGCAGCCGACCTTCGCCAGCGCATGGGCGCATGTGTTCTTCGCCTTCGAGTGCATGACGCTGGCCTACACGCTGCTGTCGATCGTGGTGCTCAGCCGCAACAGCAACCACTCGCCCGCGGCCGACGCCGGCGAATCCGCGCTGCGCCGCGCCGCACACGTGCCGCGCGTGGACATCTTCATCGCCACCTACAACGAAGGACTGGACATCCTGGAGAAGACCATCGTTTCGGCGCTGGCGATCGACTATCCCGATTTTCGCGTCTGGGTGCTCGACGACACGCGCCGCGACTGGCTGCGTGAATTCTGCGGCCGCGTCGGCGCCTACTACGTGACCCGCCCGGACAATGCGCACGCCAAGGCCGGCAATCTCAACAACGGCCTGCGCCACAGCGCCGAAGCCGGCGGCGCGCCGTACATCCTGGTGCTCGACGCCGACTTCGCGCCCCACCGCAACATCCTGCTGCGCACCGTGGGCCTGTTCGACAACCCGCGCGTGGGCGTGGTGCAGACCCCCCAGTTCTACTACAACGCTGACCCGATCCAGTACAACCTGCGCGCCACCGAGTGCTGGGTCGACGAGCAGCGCGCGTTCTTCGACGTGATGCAGCCGGCCAAGGACGCGTGGGGCACCGCGTTCTGCATCGGCACCTCGTTCGTGGTGAGGCGCGACCTGATCGAACACATCGGCGGCTTCCCGACCGGCACCGTGACCGAAGACATCCACCTCACCTACCGGCTGCTGCGGCACGGCTATATCACGCGCTGGCTCAACGAGCGGCTCAGCGTGGGACTGTCCGCCGAAGGGCTGCCCGAGTACATCAGCCAGCGCAGCCGCTGGGGGCTGGGCACGGTGCAGGTGGCGCTGACCTCCGACGGGCCGCTGCGCGGTCCCGGCTACACCGCGGTGCAGCGGCTGCACTACGTGCACGGGCTGCTGCACTGGATGTCGCGGCCGTTCACGCTGATGCTGCTGGCGGGGCCGCTGCTGTACTGGTATTTCGGCGTCTCCACGCTGTACGGCGAGCCGCTGCAATTCCTCGCCTACGGCCTGCCCGCGCTGGTGGCGTACTGGGCCTACAGCATCTGGATCACCGGCCAGCGCGCGCTGCCGATCTTTACCGAAGTCACGCAGATCGTCGCGTCGCTGGCGGTGACAGTGTCGCTGGTCAGCGCGATGTTCAAGCCGTTCGGGCGGCCGTTCAAGGTCACCAACAAGGGACTGGACCGTTCGAAGCTGGTGATCCACGGCAAGTTCGCGGCGCTGTACGCGAGCCTGCTGGCGTTATCGGCGCTGGGACTGGGGCGCGCGCTGGTGGTCGATGCCGATGCGCAGGGGCTGGCCTTCAATACGATATGGACGGGCGTGGCGCTGATGCTCTACCTGGCTTCGTTCCTGGTCTGCGTGGAGCTGCCGCGGCCGCGCAAGGAAGAGCGTTTCCCGCATCGCGCCGCGGCCTTGCTGCGCGTGGACGGGCGCGAATACCGCGTCACCACGCACGACCTGTCCTGCAACGGCGTGGCCGTGACGACGCCGCTGGCCGCCGCCTTCCACCCTGGCGCCGAAGGCGCGCTGTGGCTGGCGCAGACCGGCTGGATTCCATGTCGCGTGGTACGGCGCGATAACCAGTTGCTTGGCATCGCGCTGCATGCCGACATGGCGGCGCGTCACAGCCTGATCCGCCTGCTGTTCAGCGATCCCGCGCACAACATTGCCCGCCAGGGCCAGCCGCGGCTGGCGATCTCGCGCTTCATGCGGCGCGCGCTGCTGGGCTAAACAAAGACTGCCTTTCCCTGACTCTCCGGAAACCCTTCATGCGAAGCCTGAGCCGCCACTCCTCCCCTGCACAACGCTTGCTGCCCCGCGCCTCGGTGTTGGCGCTGTCACTGGCGCTCGCAGCCTGCACGCTGGAGCCGCAATACCAGCGGCCCGACGCGCCGATCCCTTCGGCGTTTCCGGATGGCGCCGCCTACCGCACGCCGCAGGCCGCCGCCGGCCAGCCTGGCCAGCGTGCTCAGGCGGTACAGCCGCCCGGGCCTTCCGCCGCCGATCTCGGCTGGCGCGATGTCTTCCTCGACCCGCAGTTGCGCCAGCTGATCGAACTCGCGCTGGCGAACAACCGCGACCTGCGCATAGCCACGCTTTCCATCGACGAAGCCCGCGCGCTCTACCAGATCGAACGCGCGGCGCAGTTCCCGACGGTGGAGGCCAATGCCGGCATGGCGTCGCAGCGCCTGCCGTCGCGGGTGCGTGCGCCGGGCCAGTCGCAGCAGATCACCACCTACAACGCCGGCATCGGCTTCACCGCATTCGAACTCGATTTCTTCGGCCGGGTGCGCAGCCTCAAGCATGCGGCGCTGGAGCAATACCTGGCCACCGAGGAAGCGCGCCGCAGCGCGCAGATTGCGCTGGTGGCGGAGGTTGCCAACGCCTACCTGACGCTGCGCGCCGACCGCGAGCTGCTGCGGCTGTCGCAGGACACGCTGAAGACGCAGCAGGAAGCGGCCGAAATGGTGCGGCGCGGGCGCCAGGCGGGCGCGATGGCGCAGCTGGACCAGCATCGCGTGCAAACCCAGGTGCAGACGGCGCAGGTCGGCGTGGAACAGTACACGCGGCAGGTGGCGCAGGACGAGAACGCGCTGACACTGCTGGTCGGCACCCAGTTGCCGAAGTCGATCGCCGAGGGCGGCAACCCGGCCGCTGGCGCGGCGGCAGACCCGCTCGAGCCGCGCACGCTGATGCAAGAGTTCCCGGAGGGGCTGCCATCGAGCCTTCTGACGCGGCGCCCCGACATCCTCGACGCCGAGCACCAGCTCAAGGCCGCCAACGCCAATATCGGCGCCGCACGCGCGGCGTTCTTCCCGCGCATCTCGCTGACTGGCGCGCTGGGCGTGGCCAGCACCAGCCTGGCGGGGCTGTTCTCCGGCGGCATGGCCTGGCTGTTCGCGCCGCAGCTGACGGTGCCGATCTTTGATGGCGGGCGCAATCGTGCCGGGCTGGATGCCGCCAACGTGCGCAAGGACATCAACGTGGCCAACTACGAGAAGACCATCCAGACCGCCTTCCGCGAAGTGGCCGACAGCATGGCGGCGCGCGCGACCTACGAGCGCCAGGTCAAGGCGCAGGAAGCGCTGGTGCGCGAAGGCAGCGAGACGCGGCGGCTGTCGGAGATGCGCTTCAAGAACGGGGTCGATGACTACTTCGGCGTCTTCGATGCGCAGCGCCAGCTCTATGCCGCGCAACAGTCGCTGGTCACGTACAAGCTGGCGGGGCTGACCAGCCGGGTATCGCTGTACAAGGCGCTCGGCGGCGGCTGGCGGGAGGTAACGGACAACGGGGGCAATGGCGCCCGCCCTGCGCCACCCGGACCGGCGGCACCGGCCGCGCCGCGGGCGCCGGCTGCGGCAGCGCCACGCCCGGCGCAAGCACCGGTCCCGGTAGCTGCAGCGCCACGTGCGGCGCAGGCGCAGGCGCAGGCACCGGCAGCCGCACCGGCCCCTGCACCGGCCCCTGCACCGGCCCCTGCACCAGCACCAGCACCAGCACCAGCACCTGCTCCAGCACCAGCACCTGCTCCAGCACCTGCAGCGCCACGCTGAACGGCACGGCGGCAGATTGGCAGAGTTGCCGGGGCGCTGCCCCCGACTACGCGCGCAAGGCGGTGCATAGCCATCGAGCGCGGGCGCGGGCCGGAACAACTGTACAGCGCCGCGCACCAAAACCTGTATATGGCGCCCTGGAGGAACTTGCCGCATGATGCGGCTGCATCGCGCACCAGACGCGAGCGTTCCCCCAGGACTCCAATTGCCGCACACCACCTCCGGAAAAAGCTCGACCCTTATTGCTGTCCTGGCCCTGACCGGCTCGATGGCCTCGCTATGCGTCGGCACGTCGTTCGCCAAGCATCTGTTCGACGCGCTCGGCGCGCAAGGCACCACGGCGCTTCGCGTCAGCTTCTCGGCCCTGATCCTGCTGTGTGTATGGCGGCCGTGGCGCATCCCCCTGACGCGCGCCAATGCGGAGGCGATCACGCTGTATGGCGCGGCGCTGGGCGCGACCAACCTGCTGTTCTACATGTCGCTGCGCACGGTACCGCTGGGGCTGGCGATTGCCATCGAGTTCACCGGGCCGCTGGCAGTGGCGGTGCTGTCGTCACGGCGCGCCATCGACTTCCTGTGGATTGCGTGCGCGGTAACGGGCCTGCTGCTGTTGCTGCCGATTGGCGAGGCGGCCGGCACGCTCGATCCGGTCGGCATCGGCTACGCGCTGGCCGCCGGCGTGGGCTGGGCGCTCTATATCGTATTCGGGCAGAAGGCCGGCAACGCGCACGGCGGCCAGGCTACCTCGCTGGGACTGACCATGGCAGCGCTGGTGGTGCTGCCGTTCGGGGTGGCGCACGCCGGCAGCGCGCTGCTCAGCCCGCCGCTGCTGCTGGCGGGGCTGGCGGTGGGCGTGCTGTCCAGTGCGATTCCCTATTCGCTGGAAATGGTGGCGCTCAAGCGCCTGCACCGGCGCACCTTCGGCATCCTGCTGAGCATGGAGCCGGCCATGGGCGCGCTGGCGGGGCTGGTGTTCCTGCATGAACAGCTGAGCCCGCTGCAGTGGCTGGCGATCGCCAGCATCATCACCGCTTCGGTCGGTTGCACGGCGACTTCGCGCGGCAAGCGCGATGCCGGCTGAGCCTGGCGTAGCGCTCAGTACGCGCCGAACCAGTCCGCCGGCAGCCGCTGGCCGCTGCCCGCTTCCTCCCGCAGCGTCATCGAGACTTCGTGCAGGAAGCTGTCCTCCGGATTGCGCCGGCTGCTGAAGCCCAGGCCCCGCAGGATCGCCAGCATGCGGCGGTTCTCGCTGAGCACGTCGCCGCGCATGGCGCGCAAGCCAGCCGCGCGGGCATGGTCGCGCAGCCGCGTGATCAGGCGCCGGCCCAGGCCCTGCCCTTGCCAGCCATCGGCGACGACCACCGCAAATTCGGCGACACGGCCGGTCACGACGTATTCGGCGCTGGCGACGATCGCCGGCGTCCCTTGCGCGTCGGGCGCGACTACCACCAGCGCCACGCTGCCCGGCGCGGGCCGGGCCAGCCCGTCGACGACCTGGTCGACCACCCGCCCACCGGTCAGGAAGCGGAAGTAGCGGCTTTCACGCGACAGGCCATCGATCATGGCGCGCAGCGCGCCGCGATCCTGCTCGTGCGTGCGGCGCACCATCACCTGCCCACCCCGGCCCACCGGCCAGCTTTCTGCCAGTGGTTCGCTGGCTGCGTGCGCTGTCGTCGATCGGCTCCTGCCTGTCATGCCATACCCCTGAATACACTATTCGTAGCCAGAGTATAGGCAATAACCTGACTTTTGCAAATGAAGTCAGCATGCTAAGCTTCCGGCATGATGAACGCCACCGCGTCTGACCTCCGCCAATGCTCGATCGCCGCCACGCTTTCGCTGGTCGGTGAAAAGTGGACGATTCTTATCCTGCGGGACGTATTCCACGGCGTCACGCGCTTCGACGAGTTCCTGCGGCGGCTCGAATGCTCTCCGGCCGTGCTGTCCGCACGGCTCAAGACGCTGACCGAAGCCGGCCTGCTGCGTAAGGTCAGCTACCGCGAGCCCGGCGAACGCGAGCGCTTCGAGTACCGCCCCACGCGCGCCGCCGTCGAGTTGTTGCCGGTGTTGATCGGCCTGATGCAATGGGGCGACAGGCACATGACGTCCTGCGGCGAAGGCCCGGTCCAGATCCGCTCGCAGTCCAGCGGCAAGCTGGTGCGCGCGGCGCTGGTCGACGAGGACAATGTGCTGGTGTCTCCGCGCGACATGCAGGTCGTTCCCGTTGCTCCACGCCGCACCGAAGGCAAGCAATAACCCGCTGCCGTCCCTTGCTGCGCCGCACCGGCGCGGCACACCGCACTGCACCATGACTGTGCCGGCGGTCCGCCAACCGCCCCAGCACAGCGCATCGGGGCTTGCCGCCGGCGCCACTGCGCGCTCCAAACCCCCATTCACCGTCACTTCGCGTTCTGGCACACCCCTTGCGTAATGTGGTCCGGGCCCGTCAACGGCGACCGGCCCATCCCACACAGCGCAGCGGCTATCCCATGTAGCGGCTGTCAGGACAACGGCGTCCCCTGAACTGGCTCATCAGACCATCGATGTGCCGGCTCGCGGGACGCCATTTGTTTTTTTTGGAGCAAGTGACGATGACCGGCAAAGCCACCCGCATCGAGCTGCTGAGCTTGAGCACCCCGCAGATGCGCGCCTTCCACCTGACCTGGATGGCGTTCTTCGTCTGTTTCTTCGCGTGGTTTGCCTGCGCGCCGCTGATGCCGGTGCTCAAGGGCGAGTTCGGCCTGACCCCGGGCCAGATCGCCAACATCAACATCGCGGCGGTGGCCGTGACCATTCTGGTGCGCCTGGTGATCGGGCCGATGTGCGACCGCTTCGGCCCGCGCAAGACCTATACCGGCCTGCTGGCGCTGGGCGCGCTGCCCGTGCTGGGCGTGGCGCTGGCGCAGAACTACGAGACCTTCCTGGTGTTCCGCCTGCTGATCGGCGCGGTCGGCGCCAGCTTCGTCATCACGCAGTACCACACCTCGGTGATGTTTGCGCCCAACGTGGTCGGTACCGCCAACGCGGCCGCGGCCGGCTGGGGCAACGCCGGCGGCGGCGCCGCGCAGGCCATCATGCCGCTGCTGCTGGCCGCCGTGCTGATGATGGGTGCGGATCACGCCTTCGGCTGGCGCATCGCGCTGCTGGTGCCGGGCGTGCTGATGCTGGCGATGGCAGTGGTCTATTACCGCTTCACCCAGGATTGCCCGGAAGGCAACTACTCGGACCTGCGCGCTCAAGGCATCGCTATCAGCGGCAAGGATGGCGGCAAGGGCGGTGGCTGGGCCAGCTTCCGCGCCGCCAGCGCCAACTACCGTGTGTGGCTGCTGTTCATCACCTACGGCGCGTGCTTCGGCGTGGAAATCTTCATCCACAACATCGCCGCCATGTACTACGTCGACCAGTTCGGCCTGAGCCTGAAGGCCGCAGGAATGGCCGCGGCAAGTTTTGGCCTGCTGGCGCTGTTCGCCCGCGCACTGGGCGGCTGGCTGTCGGACAAGGCGGCGCGCCGCCGCGGGCTGGATGCGCGTACCACGCTGCTGTTCGTGCTGATCCTGGGCGAAGGCCTGGGCCTGCTGTGGTTCGCACAGGCCGGCAACGTGGCCATGGCCGTGGTCGCGATGCTGATGTTCGGCCTGTTCACCCACATGGCCTGCGGCGCGACCTACGCCCTGGTGCCCTTTATCGATCGCAAGGCGCTGGGCGGCGTGGCCGGGATCATCGGTGCCGGCGGCAACGTCGGCGCGGTGGCCGCGGGCTTCATGCTCAAGGGCCTGGGCAACGTGCAGCAGACGCTGACGGTGCTGGGCGTGCTGGCCACCATCGCCGCCGTCTGCGCCATCGCCATCCGTTTCAGCGCCGAGCACAAGGCCCGCGAACAGGCGCTGTACGACAGCGCGCTGGCCAACTGAATTTGGTATCGCCCCACAGCACTGCAAGCACTACAAGCACCACAAGCACCACAAGCAGCAAAGACTGACTACCGGACAAGGAAAGCATCATGAAACTGATCATCGTCGGCCACGGCATGGTAGGTCACAAGTTCCTGGAATCGCTGGCGGAAGCCGGCGCAGACAACCTGGAAGTGACCGTCCTGTGCGAAGAACCGCGTCCCGCCTACGATCGCGTGCACCTGTCCGAGTTCTTCTCCGGCAAGTCGGCCGAAGACCTGTCGCTGGTGCCGGCGGGCTTCTTCGAGCAGCACAACAATATGCTGCTGCGCCTGAACGCCCGTGCGGTGGAGATCGATCGCGCCGCGCGCACGGTCAAGGTCTCCACCGGCGAGACCCTGTCCTATGACAAGCTGATCCTCGCCACCGGCTCCTACCCGTTCGTGCCGCCGGTGCCGGGCAAGGACCGCAAGGACTGCTTCGTCTATCGCACCATCGAAGACCTGGAAGCGATGCAGGAATGCGGCGCGCGCTCGAAGACCGGCGTGGTCGTCGGCGGCGGTCTGCTCGGCCTGGAGTGCGCCAAGGCGCTGCGCGACATGGGCCTGCAGACGCATGTGGTGGAATTCGCGCCGCGCCTGATGGCGGTTCAGGTCGACGAAGGCGGCGGCCGCATGCTGCGCCAGAAGATTGCTGGCCTGGGCGTGACCGCGCACACCGGCAAGAACACCGTCGAGATCGTCGACGGCGAGGACGGCACGCATCGCATGGTGTTCGCCGACGGCACGCATCTGGACACCGACATGATCGTGTTCTCGGCCGGCATCCGCCCGCGCGACGAGCTGGCGCGCGCCAGCGGCCTGGAAGTCGGTGCGCGCGGCGGCATCTCGGTCGACAACAACTGCCGCACCTCCGACCCGGACATCTACGCCATCGGCGAATGCGCGCTGTGGGACGGCAAGATCTACGGCCTGGTGGCCCCGGGCTACGACATGGCCCGCGTGGCCGCGCGCCACCTGCGCGGCGAGGCGGCCGAGTTCGGCGGCGCCGACATGAGCACCAAGCTCAAGCTGATGGGCGTGGACGTGGCCAGCATCGGCGACCCGCACGGCACAGTGCCGGGCGCGCGCATCTACCAGTTCAGCGACGACCGCAAGGAGGTCTACAAGAAGCTGGTGGTGTCCGATTGCGGCAAGTACCTGCTCGGCGGCGTGCTGATCGGCGATGCCAGCGAGTACGGCACGCTGCTGCAGATGATGCTCAACAAGATCGAGCTGCCGGAGTCGCCGGAATTCCTGATCCTGCCCGACAGCAGCGGCAAGGCCAAGCCGGCGCTGGGCGCCGACGCCCTGCCTGACACCGCGCAGATCTGCTCGTGCAACAACGTCTCCAAGGGCGAGATCTGCGGCGCCGTGTGCGATGGCGCCACCAGCATCGGCGCGCTCAAGAGCTGCACCAAGGCCGGCACCGCCTGCGGCGGCTGCGTGCCGCTGGTCACGCAGATCATGAAGGCCGAGATGAAGAAGCAAGGGATGGCGGTCAACAACCACATCTGCGAGCACTTCCCGTTCTCGCGCCAGGAGCTCTACCACCTGGTGCGCGTGGGCAAGTTCAAGACCTTCGACGCGCTGCTGGAAGCGCACGGCAGCGGCATGGGCTGTGACATCTGCAAGCCGGCGGTGGGCAGCATCCTGGCTTCGTGCTGGAACGAATTCGTGCTGAAGGAAGAGCACGCCAGCCTGCAGGACTCCAACGACTACTACCTGGCCAACATCCAGAAGGACGGCACCTACTCGGTGGTGCCGCGCATGCCGGGCGGCGAAGTCACGCCCGAGGGCCTGATCGCCGTCGGCCAGGTGGCCAAGAAGTACGGCCTGTACACGAAGATCACGGGCGGCCAGCGCGTCGACCTGTTCGGCGCGCGCGCCGAGGAGCTGCCCTTTATCTGGGAAGAGCTGATCGCCGCGGGCTTTGAATCGGGCCATGCCTATGGCAAGGCGCTGCGCACGGTGAAGTCGTGCGTGGGCTCGACCTGGTGCCGTTATGGCGTGGGCGACTCGGTCGGCCTCGCCGTCGAGCTGGAGAACCGCTACAAGGGCCTGCGCGCGCCGCACAAGATCAAGTTCGGCGTATCGGGCTGCACGCGCGAATGCGCCGAGGCGCAGGGCAAGGACGTCGGCGTGATCGCTACGGAAAAGGGCTGGAACCTGTACGTGTGCGGCAACGGCGGCATGAAGCCGCGCCACGCCGAACTGCTGGCCAGCGACCTCGACCACGACACGCTGGTGCGCTACATCGACCGTTTCCTGATGTTCTACGTGCGCACCGCCGACCGCCTGCAGCGCACCAGCGTCTGGCGCGACAACCTCGAAGGCGGCCTGGACTACCTGAAGGCCGTGGTGCTGGACGACAAGCTCGGCATCGCCGCCGAGCTGGAGACCGAGATGCAGCACGTGGTCGACACCTACGAAGACGAGTGGAAGAAGGCCGTGACCGATCCCGAGACGCGCAAGCGCTTCCGCCATTTCGTCAACAGCGACCGCCGCGACGACAACCTGGTCTTCATCGAAGAGCGCGGCCAGATCCGCCCGGCCACGCCGGAGGAACGGAAATTGCAGCGCTCCCGGCTGGGCCACATTCCCGTGGTCGCCGTGCCCGCAAAAGCAGCCTGATCGTGCAAGCATTCAAGGAGAACGTGATGAGCCATCCCCACCATCCCGACACCTGGACCGCGGTCTGCACCGTTCGCGACATCGTGCCCAATACTGGTGTATGCGCGCTGGTCGACGACAAGCAGATCGCCGTGTTCCGCATCGGCCGTGGCGAAGAGGTCTATGCCATCGATAACTTCGATCCCAACTCGCAGGCAGCGGTGCTGTCGCGCGGGCTGGTTGGCAACCTGGGCGAGCGCCTGGTGGTGGCCTCGCCCATCTACAAGCACCACTTCGACCTGCGCACCGGCGAATGCCTGGAAGCGCCGGAGCAGTCGGTCAACGCCTATGGCGCGCGCGTCTACGACGGCAAGGTGTGGGTTGCCGCCAGCGTGGCAATGCGCGAGGCCGAGGAAGAACTGGCCGCCTGATCCGCCCTTTATCCAACTTCTTGGTCGCGCCCCCCGATGCTCACCACCGCCTTCACGCCCAGCCCCGGAGATGCCGGCATGACGCCGTCCGATTCCACCCAGGCCCGTCCGCGCCTGGTCGTCGTCGGCAACGGCATGGCCGGCATGCGCACCGTCGAGGAGCTGCTCAAGCTCGCCCCGGACCTGTACGACATCACGGTGTTCGGCGCCGAGCCGCATGGCAACTACAACCGCATCCTGCTGTCGCCGGTGCTGGCTGGCGAGAAGACGGTGGCGGACATCATGCTCAACACGCGCGAGTGGTATGACGAGAACGGCATCGAGCTGCTCGCCGGCGACCCCGTGGTGTCGATCGATCGCCCGCGCCGCGTGGTGCGCTCGGCCTCGGGACGCGAGGTGCGCTATGACCGCCTGCTGCTGGCCACCGGCTCCAAGCCGTTCATCATCCCGGTGCCGGGACACCAGCTCGAAGGCGTGATCGCGTTCCGCGACATCCAGGACGTCGAGACCATGCTGCATGCCGCGCGCAATCACCGCCACGCGGTCGTGATCGGCGGCGGGCTGCTCGGACTGGAAGCTGCCAACGGCCTGCTGCGCCAGGGCATGGACGTGACCGTGGTGCACCTGGCCGACAGCCTGATGGAACGCCAGCTCGACAAGCCCGCCGCGACGCTGCTCCAGGGCGCGCTGGAACGCAAGGGCCTGCGCTTCCTGCTGGGCGCGCAGACCGCGGAGATCCTCGGTACCGAGCGCGTCACCGGCGTGCGCTTCAAGGACGGCAGCGAAATCCCCGCCGACCTGGTGGTGATGACCGCGGGCGTGCGCCCCAATATCGAACTCGCCGCCGGCGCGGGCCTGCACTGCGAACGCGCCATCGTCGTCGACGACACGCTGCAGACCTATGATCCGCGCATCTATGCCGTCGGCGAGTGTGTCCAGCATCGCCAGGCCACCTTCGGGCTGGTCGCGCCGATCTGGGATCAGGCGCGCGTGTGCGCCGCCCATCTCGCCGGCGCCGGCCATCGCCGCTACGTGCAGCAGGCCACCGCGACTAAACTGAAAGTGACCGGCGTCGACCTGTATTCCGCCGGCGATTTCATCGGTGCGGAAGGCTCCGAAGACCTGGTGCTGCGCGACGCGCGCCGCGGCGTCTACAAGCGCTTGGTGCTGCAGGACGGCTGCCTGGTCGGCGCCGTGCTGTACGGCGACGTGCAGGACGGGCCGTGGTATTTCGACATGATCCAGCGCCGCACGCCGGTGGGCGCGCTGCGCCAGCGCCTGCTGTTCGGCAAGGCGCAGTGCGAAGCGCTCGCTGCCTGAGCCTTACCAAAGCCATATAACGCCCCCGCACGGAGAACGCGTGAACCTGTCCGACATCCCGGTTGTATCTGCAACCCTGACCACTACCACCGCCACGACCTGCCCGTACTGCGGCGTCGGCTGCGGCGTGCGTGCCACGGTGCGCGCCGACGGCCAGGTCGAGATCGAGGGTGACGCACAGCATCCGTCCAACCAGGGCCGGCTCTGCGTCAAGGGCTCGGCACTGGGCGAGACCGTGGACCTGGAAGGCCGCCTGCTCCATCCCAAGCTGCGCGATGCCGACGGCCAGCTGCAGCCGGTGTCGTGGGACCGTGCGCTCGATACCGTGGCGCAGGGCTTCAGCGACATCATCCGCCGCCACGGCCCCGACTCGGTCGCGCTCTATGTCTCGGGCCAGTTGCTGACTGAGGACTACTACGTTGCCAACAAGCTGATGAAGGGGTTCATCGGCAGCGCCAATATCGACACCAACTCGCGCCTGTGCATGTCGTCGGCCGTTGCCGGCCACAAGCGCGCCTTTGGCGAAGACCTGGTGCCGGGCAGCTATGAAGACCTGGAACTAGCCGACCTGGTCGTGCTGGTGGGTTCCAATACCGCGTGGTGCCACCCCATCCTGTTCCAGCGCCTGAGCAAAGCCAAGGAAGCCCGCCCCGAGATGAAGATCGTGGCGATCGACCCGCGCCGCACCGCCACCTGCGAGCTGGCCGACCTGCACCTGGCGGTTCGTCCCGGTACCGACGTCTGGCTGTTCAATGGCCTGCTCAGCTACCTCGCGCGCGAAGGCCATACCGATGCGGCCTTCATCTCCGCAAGCACCGCGGGACTGGATGAAGCGCTGCAGGCGGCCGCCGTCGATTGCTCCGACCCGGCCGCCGTGGCCCGCGCCTGCAAGCTCGGCGTGCAGGACGTGCTGGACTTCTATGCGCTGTTCGCCGGCACGGAAAAGACCGTGACCGCGTTCTCGCAAGGCGTCAACCAGTCTTCCGCTGGCACCGACAAGGTCAACAGCATCATCAATTGCCACCTGCTGACCGGCCGCATCGGCCGGCCCGGCATGGGCCCGTTCTCGCTGACCGGTCAGCCCAATGCCATGGGCGGGCGCGAGGTCGGCGGCCTGGCCAACATGCTGGCCGCGCATATGGAGCTGGCCAATCCGCTGCATCGCGATGTGGTGCAGAGCTTCTGGCAGTCGCCAGTAATGGCGGACCGCACCGGCCTGAAAGCGGTGGAGCTCTTCGAAGCGATCGAAGCCGGCCGCGTCAAGGCGGTCTGGGTGATCGCCACCAATCCCGTCGTCAGCCTGCCAGATGCCGACCAGGTGCGCCGCGCACTCGCCAGGTGCGAACTGGTGGTGGCCAGCGACATCATCGAACGCACCGATACCAACGCGGCCGCGCACGTGCTGCTGCCCGCGCTGGGCTGGGGTGAAAAGGACGGCACCGTCACCAACTCGGAACGCCGCATTTCGCGCCAGCGCGCCTTCCTGGCCGCGCCGGGCGAAGCGCGCGCCGACTGGCACATCCTCTGCGACGTGGCACGCCGCATGGGCTTCAATGGGTTCGACTATGCCGGGCCGCACGAGATCTTCGACGAGCACGCGCGGCTGAGCGCCTGGCGCAACGACGACGCGCCGCGCGTTTTCGACATCGGCGGACTGGCTGGCCTGGACAAGACCAGCTACGACAGCCTGGAGCCGATTCAATGGCCGGTGCCAGCCAATGGCGGATCCGACTCGCAGCGCCTGTTCGGCGATGGCCGCTATGCGCACGCCGACGGCCTGGCCCGCTTCGTCGCCACGCCGACGCGCGCACCCGCCAATGCACCGGACGACGATTTCCCGCTGATCCTCAACACCGGCCGCGTGCGTGACCAGTGGCACACCATGACGCGCACCGGCAAGTCGGCACGGCTCGCAGACCACCTGCCCGAGCCCTTTGTCGACATGCACCCGCAGGATGCGCTGCTGTGCGGTGTGGGCGAAGGCAAGCTGGCGCGTGTCAGCACCCGCTGGGGCGCGATGGTGGCGCGCGTGCGTCATGGCGGCGGCATCCCGCGCGGCAGCGTATTCGTGCCGATTCACTGGAATGGCCAGTTCAGTTCCGATGCGCGCGTTGGCGCGCTGGTCAATCCGGTGGTCGATCCGGTTTCGGGCGAGCCGGAGTTCAAGCACACGCCAGTGCGGGTCGAGCCGTTTGGTGTCAGCTGGCACGGGTTCGTGCTGAGCCGGCGAGAACTGCCTGCGGAGGCGCTGACCTACTGGACCCGCGTGCAGGGCCGTCAATTCCAGCGCTATGAGTTTGCTGGCCGCGAAGTCGTCTCCGAGCGTGCCACCTGGGCGCGCGAGTTGCTCGGCGTGCAAGATCCGGAAGCGGACTGGCTCGAATACGAGGACCGTACTGCGGGCGTTTATCACGCTGGCTATGTCGTCAACGACAAGCTCGAAGCCTGCGTCTATGTGTCGACCCGGCCCGAGTTGCCGTCGCGGTCGTGGCTGTCAGGCTTGTTCGGTCGCGAGCGGCTGGAAGATGCGGATCGTATCGGATTGCTACTCGGCCAGCCGATGGAAAAAGGTGCTGATGCCGGGCCGACGGTTTGCTCGTGCTTTGGCGTGGGGCGTAACACCATCTGCGATGCAGTGCGGAAGCACGATCTGAAGACGCCGGCTGAGATCACCGCCTGCGTCAAGGCTGGTGGCAACTGTGGGTCTTGCGTGCCTGAGCTTAAGAAGTTGTTGGTGGAGATACGGGTGGTTGAGGTGGCATGAGGGGTTTTGGATTGCGGCTGGTGACATGCTGGCGGCGGCTTTTAGCGCCCGCTGTCGCTGTTGATGACATGCTCTCGGCCGTTGAACCGTCTGGTTCCGCCCTCCTGGGCGGGTCACTTTTTGCCCGAGCGGCAAAAAGTAAC
This sequence comes from Cupriavidus sp. IK-TO18, assembly GCF_015549295.1. Lineage (NCBI taxonomy): Bacteria > Pseudomonadati > Pseudomonadota > Betaproteobacteria > Burkholderiales > Burkholderiaceae > Cupriavidus > Cupriavidus sp. IK-TO18. Next base: position 710 of record NZ_JADGMP010000035.1, on the reverse strand, counting down.
CAAAAAGCGCGTTTACGGCCCTGCGGGCGGCCGCTCTTATCGTAGTGTTCCGGGGCTTTCGTACGGGGCTTTGCTTCGTTGCAGGGCAGGACTGCCTGACGCCGTGGTGCGCCACGGTGGCCTGGGATAAAAGCGATGTTTGAACGAGCCCAGAGCTGGGCATGGCCCCTGCTGCCGGCGGCGACGTAGGAACGCCTACGGCTGCGCTGCGCGCCGGCCCTAAGGTGGCGGGCTGCGCCCACGTCCTCGGCCCAGATTCGGCCCCGGCGTCTTTCACGACGGCGCTGTGCGAGCGCAGCGATGCACTCCGTGCCCGATCCCCCGACCTACGATACCGAGCCCGCGCAGCGCAGCCGTAGGCGTCCCCGCGTTGACGTCGGCAGCAGGCGGCCTACGCCCGGCATGGGGATCGTTCAATAGTGGGTCGACGCAGCCACCAGCCACATCGAACGGAAATCACCACCGCCCGAACCACCGACGCCGGTGAATTGATAGCCAGCCGCTCAGGCGACGCGTTTTTTGGTTACTTTTTGGCGCTCGGACAAAAAGTGACCCGCCCAGCAGGGCGGAACCAGGCGCTTCAACGGCCGACAGCTGTCACCAGCAACGCCAGCATGGCGCCAACCACCTTGTAGCAAAAATCAAAACTCAAAAAGCAAAAACCCCTCGCAGCACACGCTGTCGAGGGGTTTTGCACAATAAGAGCCTGG